>NZ_JAWOUN010000004.1:0-329953 GCF_033339395.1 Vibrio sp. 397
TGGTGATTTCTCCAATTGATTTTCCGGTGTAGCGGTTTCCGACGTCTCGGAAAACCAAGTAGTTCTCTCAAAGTTACTTTTATTAACGGCGCATGCCCTGTTTTCTTTAGAGAAAATTTTGGATTTTTTTGAAAATAATTCGTTTGGAGGGGTAATCGTGACAAAGCGGATAAAAAAGCAAAAAAACTTTCATTTTTCGCTAAAGCTTCTTTTCGAATTGTCGATACAGGCAGGTTTTGCGTTAAATTCGGGCAAGGCCGTTCATCAGCCAAGCAAGGTCAATGCTAGGTTTGGCGCTTGTTTTGCTTGCGCCAGAATAGAAGTACTGACCTGTTGTAAAATCTGTTGCTTCACCATTTGCGTAGTTTCTTTGGCATAGTCAGTGTCTTGGATACGACTGTTGGAAGCGGCTAAGTTTTCGTGGATGTTATCGAGATTATTGATCGCGTGATTAAAGCGGTTTTGATACGCGCCTAACTCCGCACGACTGCCATCTACCGTTTTCAAAGCATCATCTAAAATGCCGACCGCCATCTGAGCGCCACCGACCGTGCTAATATCAATACTATCTACCGTTCTATTTACGGTGACATACTTGCCAAGTTCTAACTCATCAGCCAGGCCACCACTGAAGGTTGGTCCAGGGTATTTTATGGCGTCCTTGTGGGACATGAGTAACTGCAGTTGCCCCTCTTCATTAACAGACGCTTTCACTTTATCGGTCTGCCCGTTAATGTAAGTCGCGAGTTCTTCTATATCGTCGCCAGCTTTAGCTTCAATACGGATCTCCTGCTCTTCAAAATTGTTATCACGGTAGCTGATAACAATTTCATTATTTCCGTTTTGAACCGTCCAATCTGAACTGACTCTTTGATATGAGCTCATTGAAAAGCTACCTAAAGATTCCGGCTGCATGGTCCGCAGGCCAATTTGTACCGCTTCACCAGCCGTTGCACCGATTTGAAAAGACGATGTACCGAATGTGCCATTCAGCAATTTACGTCCACCAAAAGATGTGGTTTCTGCAATACGACTTAACTCATCATTTAAAGCAGAGACTTCTTCTTGCAGTGCAGTGCGCTCCGCTTTGCTGTTTGAACCGTTAGCTGATTGAAGCGACAAATCACGCATACGTTGCATAATGTTAGTCACTTCATTCATCGCCCCTTCGGCGGTTTGCATTATAGAAATGCCGTCATTCGCGTTACGTACCGCGACATCCAAACCACGCATTTGCGATTGTAGACGGTTGGAGATTTGCAGACCCGCCGCGTCATCTTTTGCGCTGTTAATACGTTTCCCTGAAGACAAACGCTCCATGGATTGGTTCAGCATGTCAGTTGCACTGGTCAAATGACGTTGTGCGACAAGTGCTGCAACATTGGTATTAACGGTGATCGCCACGAATAAAGAGTCCTAAAATTAAGGCTTTGAGTACTTATCGACCAAGTAACAGAAAAGTTTAGTGTTTTTTGAAAAGAGATTGGAATAGAAATAGAAAACAAAAGCCCTCCATTGGAGGGCTTAAGAAATAAAGTCTGAGAACTTACTTGATGGCTAGCTCTGCGAGCATTTCTTGTGAAGGAGCGAAGAAGTACGCACCAGTTACCGCTTTTGTGAAACGAAGCATTTGGTCTGTTTTACCATCGGTCACGCCGTACATACTTTCTAGCATCACTTTAATGTTATGAAGTGTATTGCAGTAAGAAATAAACAGCAGGCCATGAGGCCCTGTTACCGTCCCGTATGGCAAGCTATGACGGACAATCTTGAGACCTTTTCCTTCTTCTTTAATATCAACGCGACCAACGTGTGATGCAGCAGGAACGTCTTCTAGCTCGATAGAGTCTGGCTTGGTACGACCAATCACTTTTTCTTGCGCTTTGACATTCAATCGATTCCAAGCGGCAAGGTTATGTTCAAAGCGCTGAACCATAACATAACTGCCTCCAGCAAATGGGCCCTCTTTTACTAGAGCCACATCAGCGCGAGCCTCCCCTTTCGGGTTTTCTGTGCCATCAATGAAGTCTGTCATATCACGAGCATCAAGGTAACGGTACCCATATGTTTCGTCCACAATGGTGACATCTTGTGCCGTCTCTTCTAGGAACTTACGCAACACGTAAAAATGCAAGTCGTGACGAGTCGAGTGACAGTGAATCAGTACATCTACGTCTGTTGCTGGAGCAACGATGTCACCTTCGCCAAGTTGAGTAAAATCAATAAGCTCTTCTGGCGCGTCTACATTAAGGTGTTCCCAAAACGATTTTGTGAATGCGATAGAAAGCGTCAGCGTTGCACCCGGCTGGGTAATGTTTAACTCTTCCACCAACTTTGGCAGTGCTTTCAGTTTTTCTAATACGTTTTCACGGTTTTGGTTCACTTTGAGTTGAGTGTACAGTGCAAATGGCCCGGCTTCTGGCACGATCGCCGTTTGAGCTTGTGACATTGAGGTTTCCTCTATTACTTTGCCCCAGAGTGGGAAGTTATTGTTTTTAATTCTTTGAATGCTGCTGTTCATCGTGCGCTAATTGTGGCACATGAAAACAGTCTTTTACCCATCTTCCATTTAGAAGATAGATCATAAACCAAGCTAATAAGGTAATGGTAAGGGCGTTTGCCCAATTAAACACTCCATGTTCTAGGTACACATGATACATGGTCTGAGCAAGTTGAATACCGCACAAGATCAAAGTGATCTCGCGACCATAGCGAGTAATTCTGTTTACCCATCCTCTGTGGGGATGACGAAGCCCCATTAACCACATAAGAAGCAAACTTGGAATGCCCATCGCCAAACCTAAATACAACGTACTTGAATCTGGGTAAACAATAGCGAGTAGCTTACTGCCACTATCACGACTTACACCAGCCATGGCAAACACCACCCATGAACGCACAAGAAACATCCATCCCACCCATAAAATGATCGGCGCCTTTAAAAATCCATGGGCGTCATATTGGTCAAACGAATAGCGCACAACATCTTCTTCTTTATGTGATAAAAACGTCACTTTAACCTATCGTTTCAGAGTTGCAAGCCAACAAAGATGAGAACTGAAGTTCATTTCAGCACCTTACACAGGTAAACTAAACAAAGATTTACAGCGACGTTGATGAGAAACATGAAAAAAAGAACTCCTGCCACCCCTGTGCCTTCTCAAGAAACTCAAGCCGAAGCGATGAGAATTGCCAAATCTACGCAGAAACCGGGGCAAACCAAAGAGCAAACCAAGCTCATCGCTCAAGGTATCGAAAAAGGCATCGCGCAATATAAGAAACAACAAAAAGAGCGCAACCGCCAAGCCGATAAAGCGAAGAAAAAACAGCAACGTGAAAAACAACGTCAGCATGAAGAGATTATCGAACAAGACAATATCACCGACGATGCGCCAAACCATTCATCAAGCAAACTGCCTTGGACACTACTTGTCCTGAGCTGGATTGGCTTTGCTGCTTACATAGTATTGGGGAAATAGCTAATGAAACGCCTGTTACTTGGACTTTTTGTCGTGCTTCTAACGGGTTGCACGATGCCTTCTCACCTTACTCATGCTCAAAGTCAAGATGTTCATATTCGCATTGACGCGCAATTCGACCCTGAGCGATGCGAATACAAAGGCGAAGTCACCGGAAGTGAAGGCCATTGGTATAACTACATTTTCATGACTAATGACGCGATGATGCAAGGCGCGATGAACGATTTAAAAAACAATGCAGCGGCTATCGATGCGGACACCGTTTTTATGGTTTCCCCACAAGATTTTATCACTTCATTTAGCGTGCTGGGTTCCGCCTACCGCTGCAATGGATGAGGCCTGAATATGAAAAAAGCCAGCAATTGCTGGCTTATGCACGAAATCCAAGACTGCTAGCGATATCTCTCTCCCGCTCTAGAACCCATTGGCTATCAAAAGGCCCCCAATCTGAAAGTTGATAATAGCCGTCATTATGACGTCGGCCATCTTGAACGAATATGAGTTCAATGCCGATCCCAGGTAACGCCTTGAGTACATCTTGAATAGTACGACGAGGCCACCCCGTTTTTTCGATCAACTTTGGCACATTCGGCCTTTCTAGGTTTTCCACCAACAAGGCCAAATATAGCCGCCTTGCAAAAACAGGACTCAATTCCATTGACACCTCCTAAAATTGTGCTGATTCATTATTTCGTTTTTGCTCAGCGAGGTGTTGCGTTTGATCAATAACTCGACTTTTCCATTTGATTTAGACGAATTTTTATTCGATTTATAGCGCATTCATCGTAAATAAGTTATGTGACATTAGTTATCTCAATCTATCTGAAAATATTTTCCACCGCATTTTGTCAGTTTGATTGCTTCTTGATAGGATGCTTTAACAGCCCAAATCACTTAAGTGCGTCTTAACCGCGCCAGTGAAAAATAGAACAAAGAAAAAGGAAAGACTATGTCGATTACCATGTTTGGTATTCCCAACTGCGATACGATCAAAAAAGCCAAGAAATGGTTAGAAGCCGAGGATATTGCTTACGACTTCCATGACTACCGTAAGCAAGGCATTGATGCAGAAATGGTAAGTGAATTTTGTCGCGCTTTAGGTTGGGAACAGGTGCTCAATAAACGTGGCACAACCTACCGCCAATTAGCGCAAGAGCAGAAAGACACACTTAACGAGGAAAACGCCATCGCTCTTTTGGTAGAAAACCCTGCGATGATTAAACGCCCAATTTTAAAAGTGAATGATCAACTTCATATCGGTTTTAAAGCTGATCAATACGCTAGCATTTTCAACTCTTAAATAAAGGAATACTCAAGGATGACAGACAGTCCAGTATTGGCACTTGCTAAAGATCTGATCAGTAGACAGTCCGTAACGCCGGAAGACGCAGGTTGTCAGGATTTGATGATCGAGCGCTTAAAAGCACTCGGGTTTGAAATTGAAGTGATGGTATTTGAAGACACCACGAACTTCTGGGCTCGACGTGGTTCAGAAGTGCCGCTATTTGCGTTTGCTGGCCACACCGATGTGGTACCAGCTGGCAAATTGGAACACTGGAATACACATCCGTTTGAACCGACCATTATTGATGGTTACTTGCATGGCCGCGGCGCAGCTGACATGAAAGGGTCGCTAGCTGCTATGGTCGTTGCTGTCGAACGCTTCATTGAAGAAAACCCAGACCACAAAGGCTCAATTGGCTTCTTAATTACGTCGGATGAAGAAGGGCCATTTATCAACGGTACCGTTCGCGTTGTAGAAACGTTGATGGAACGTGGTGAGAACATCGATATGTGTATTGTTGGTGAACCATCCAGCACCGAAGTGGTTGGCGATGTAGTGAAAAATGGACGCCGTGGATCCATCACTGGTGATTTAACGGTAAAAGGAACACAAGGCCACGTGGCCTACCCTCACCTAGCCAGCAATCCAGTGCACGAGTCTCTACTCGCGATTCATGAACTCGCGACGACAGAATGGGACAAAGGGAATGATTACTTCCCACCGACTAGTTTCCAGATCCCGAATGTATCGGCTGGCACTGGTGCGTCTAACGTTATTCCTGGCGAGTTCCATGTTCAGTTCAACCTACGTTTTAGTACTGAGCTTAACAATGACGCAATTGTTCAGCGTGTTACCGAAACATTGGACAAGCATGGGCTGGACTACGACCTAAAATGGACATTCAACGGTGACCCATTCCTGACCGATACGGGCGCACTGCTAGACGCAGTTGTAGCTGCTGTGGCCGAAGTCAATGATACGAAGCCAGCGCTACTTACAACTGGCGGTACTTCTGATGGTCGTTTTATTGCTCGAATGGGAGGTCAAGTCGTAGAGTTAGGCCCTGTTAACGCTACGATTCATAAAGTGAACGAGTGTGTGAAAGTCGACGATCTTGAAAAGTTGACGGACATGTACGAAAACACGTTGAAACACCTATTGGCGAAGTAATCAGCGAGAACACAATGACACCAGAGCAACTCACCGGAATCACTGATTCTCATCTTCAATCCACACTAGTGGGGCAAAAAGCGTTTCTACTCCACCCTGAAGTGGCTGACGATCTGCTAAAGATGATTGAAGCGGCAACAGAAGCAGGTTTCAAAATGGAAATCGCCAGTGGTTTTCGTGACTTTAATCGCCAAAAAGCCATCTGGAACGGGAAGTTTTCTGGTGAGTTGCCAATTCTCGATATCAACTCCCGCCCTTTGAATAAAGCAGAGTTAAATGACGAAGAGAAATTGATGGCCATTTTGCGCTGGTCGGCATTGCCCGGAGGAAGTCGTCATCATTGGGGTTGTGATTTTGATGTCTATGCGCGCAATTTATTGCCTGCTGACACAAAACTCAAGTTGGAACCTTGGGAGTATATTGAAGGCCACCAGCAGGCGTTCTACCAATGGTTAAAAGCCAACCTTGGTCGGTTCGGTTTCTTCTTTCCTTATCAGCATGATTTAGGTGGCGTTTCGATTGAGCCTTGGCACATTAGTCACCGCGCTGTCGGGCAGCAATGCCTCGAGCAGTTGACGCTTGATGTACTCAGAAGCCAGTTGATTAAACAAAATCAGACCGACAACATTGCAGGGATTGACGTCATACTGAATAATTTGGATAACGTCGTTGCCAAATTTATTCACAATATCACGCCGCCGGAGGCTCTATGATAGAAATACTAACCAATCCTTGGGTCATTATTATTGTAGTGTTGAGCGTGGTCATTGGTAATATTGCCGCACTCAAATATACCGCAAAAATGAAGTTTGGTCAGATGGATAAAAGCCGTAAGAACGATTTAGATAAGCTGAACACATTGGATAAACAGCGCTACGCTGAAGAAGATAAAAACAAAAACGAGCCTCGTTAGTTACTCACCAGCTTCATCTCGACACATTTAATCTAAACATCAAAAAAGGGACCACTAGGTCCCTTTTCTATCATTAAGTAAACACGCCGCGTTAAGCTCGCTTTGTTTACTGCTTCACTGTTGCAGCCAATACAGGCGCTAGTGATTTCAAAAACTCTTCTTCCACTGGCTTGCCAGAGGAGTCGGTGATATTGATAGACGTACGGTTGCCTAAATCACCAAGTAAGAATGTGTACTTACCAGCGGCTAACTCCACTGGTTTAACGCCGATATCGTTCCAGAATTCATCATCCGGAGACGCATATTTCGCAGTGATTGTGCCCTGAGACTGGCTACGCTCTTCAATCTTAAAGCCCATCTTAGGTAGAATATTAGGCAGACGTTGCCAAAGCATGTTGTATTGCGCACGCGCGATAATCACAGGAAGTCCGCTGCGGTCTTTACCCATTGTGATTGGGATCTGTTTAACCAATTCTTGCGCTTTACGCTGTGCTTCTTCACGCACTTCTTGATCGTAGCGAGCGGTGACCAAGTTCGTCATGAACACATTGTAGCGCTCACGGTTGGTCGCCGTTACTTCTTTCACTTGATTGCCTTCACGCCAGTCAATAAGGCTCACCTTAAAGCCGTGTCGACCATTTGCTTCAGCGCGTACGATTTCATATCGGCTGCCAATTTCTAGCTCTTCATCTGGCGAATCCCAAGTCACCCATCCTGTCTCGATGCGAGAGTCTGTTTGACTTTCAACTGGAATCTCGTTGGCCGCGACCATGTTTTGCACCGTTTGCCAAACTTTATCTAGTTCATCTTTACGAAGCAGCCAAAGTGTCACTTCACCATCACTACTGCGGTCCAAACGTGCACCGGGAATAAGCTCTAGGACTTGTTGAGGTGGACGAATGTCGACATCTTTACCGACACCACCAGCGTAGTTACCCTGAGGGATCTCGTAGTTAGGGTAAAACTGAGGCTGTGCACCCTTTGGGACATTCCACTCACCCAAATTTGGGGAGTTCAAATACTCGAAGTCATCTTTTGCTTGACGACGTTGATTGGCACCACCTGAACAGGCAGTCAATACGAATACAGCTAATGAACTTAACACTAACTGGCTTGAAAGCTTCATCTATACTCCTAAAACACCGAGGGCGCTTTGGCCCCCAGTATGAACTTCAATCCTAGTAACTCAATCTTAATAGCTCAATCTTAATAAATATGGGCGTCTGTTAGCGACTGCTCGACGATCGGCTGCGATTTTTCAGAAAGCGTAGTTAAAGGAAGACGCAAACCACCTTCTTCAATCAAACCAAGCTTTTGCGCTGCCCATTTTACTGGGATAGGGCTTGCTTCGATGAAAAGGTTTTTGTGTAGAGTCATCAAGCGTTGGTTAATCGCTTCTGCTTCTTCGTACTTACCTTCACTTGCCAAATGGAACATGTCTGCCATGTCTTTAGCTGCAATATTGTTCGTTACCGAGATAACACCATTG
This sequence comes from Vibrio sp. 397, assembly GCF_033339395.1. Taxonomy (NCBI): domain Bacteria; kingdom Pseudomonadati; phylum Pseudomonadota; class Gammaproteobacteria; order Vibrionales; family Vibrionaceae; genus Vibrio; species Vibrio sp. 397. The sequence goes on from NZ_JAWOUN010000004.1 coordinate 8,337, forward strand.
CCGCCAAGTTTCACAAAATCCAGCCCTGTCGCATCATCGCCACTTAGTAAGATAAAATCTTCGCCACAAAGTTCACGATGAATTGCAATTCGTTCCAAATCGCCCGTTGCATCTTTTAGAGCCACGATATTATCAAGCTTTGACAAGCGTGCCACTGTTTCTGGCTGCATATCAACAGCAGTACGGCCTGGTACGTTGTACAAAATTAGAGGCACGTCACTCGCTTCGGCAATTGCCTTGTAATGTAAAAACAAACCCTCTTGAGTTGGTTTGTTGTAATACGGTGTCACACTCAGGAAGCCAGCAATACCAGAATCAGCCAGTAATTTGCTAAATGTTACTGCCTCATGGGTTGCATTTGCACCCGTGCCAGCAATCACAGGGATGCGACCGTCGGCAAACTCAACAGTTTTATTAACGACCTTCACATGCTCTTCAATGGTCAGTGTCGCTGACTCACCTGTTGTGCCTACTGCCACAATACCGTCTGTACCCGCTTCAACGTGGTACTCTACTAGCTTTTGCAGACCGTCAAAGTCTACTTCGCCATCTGCTTTGAATGGCGTAATCAGCGCTACGATACTTCCTGAAAACATGTTTATCTCCCTCATTTAACTCTTTCTGCATGGTACTGTAATGCGATTGAAAAACACAAGAGCGTAAACTCGCTTACAAAGTACAAATGAATGAATAATTATCAGTTGTTAGAGGTCTAGCAACTTAATTGCTCTATTTGGTTTGATTAACGGCAATATTGATAATCGTGTTGGGCTTTCGAGTGACTTTAGAATCTATCAGTGATTTGGAAAATACTGAAGAGCACAAGCAAGGAAAATATACTCTTTGGTCTTGTTAGCCAAGTCAGATCTAAGTGAATAAAACGGCCAGACAATAGGCAAGCACATCATGCAAACGTTTTGTTTATCCTATAGCCTGCATTTACTGTTTATTTCCCACCACTCCCCTCAAGCTCCGACTGCTTTTTTATGGACTAAAAAAGAACTGGCTCGATATTTCTTCGCAATATCTGTGCTAACATCTCTCTATTGAAGAAAGGACAAGAAGCTCATTTATGAAGCAACATCTGGTACTTACAGCAGTTGGAACGGACCGTCCAGGCATTTGTAACCAAGTCGTACAGCTCGTTACTCAAGCTGGTTGTAACATAGTCGATAGCCGTATCGCTATCTTTGGCAGCGAATTTACGCTGATCATGCTCCTGACTGGGAACGCCAGCAGCGTGACTCGAGTTGAAACACAATTGCCCCTGCTTGGCCAAGAACATGACCTTATTACGATCATGAAACGCACAGCGGCGCACGAACTGCTCGATAACAGCTACACCATGGAAGTGTTTATTGAGTCTGAAGACCGCCCTGGGTTAACTGAAAAATTTACTAAGTTCTTCGCTGATCAGCAGATTGGTTTAGACTCTCTTAGCGCGCAAACCATCAGCAAGTCGAAAATTCAACTCGATTCTGACCAGTTTCACATTGCGATTACTGCATCTGTAAGCGCGGATTTTAATTTGATGCAGTTACAAGAAGACTTCGATGAACTTTGTAAGTCGCTCAACGTACAAGGTTCTCTGAATTTCATTAAAAACACACTATAAAGTAAAGGAAATCAAAATGAATACGCTGACAGCAGGCTCGCCAGCGCCAGCCTTCTCTTTGCTCGACCAAGACGGAAATACCGTTTCTCTTGAAGACTTTAAAGGCAAGAAAGTACTTTTCTACTTTTACCCTAAGGCGATGACGCCGGGTTGTACTACACAAGCAAAAGGCCTTCGTGACATCAAAGCTGAACTCGATGCACATAACGTGGTAGTACTCGGCGTAAGCATCGACCCTGTAAAGCGTCTAGGCAAGTTCATCGAGCGCGATGATTTAAACTTCACTCTGCTTTCTGATGAAGACCATGCCGTTGCTGACCAGTTCGGCGTTTGGGGCGAAAAGAAATTCATGGGTAAAGTATACGACGGTCTTCACCGCATTAGCTTTCTGATCAATGAAGAAGGCTTGATCGAACATGTGTTCAACAAGTTCAAAACCAAAGATCACCACGAAGTCGTATTAAACTACTTAAACGAAAACGCTTAAACGCTATTGTTTTTCTACAAACAAAAAGCCCAGCAAACTGCTGGGCTTTCTTGTAACCATCGTACCTTTGGTAACAACTACTCTTGTTCGACAGGTTCGTTTTCTTCCGTGCTTGGTAATGCATGCCATACGGCTTTGACTAATGTCGCTAAAGGAATGGCGAAGAACACCCCCCAAAAACCCCACAGCCCACCAAAGACTAATACAGCCACAATGATAGCAACTGGGTGTAAGTTTACTGCCTCGGAAAACAGAACAGGAACCAACACATTACCATCCAGCGCCTGGATAATACCGTAAGCAAGCAACAACCAATAAAACGGAGGCGTTAAACCCCATTGGAACAAACCAACGATAGCAACAGGTACAGTAACAGCCGCCGCACCGATATAAGGAATCAAAACCGACAGACCAACAGCTACGGCAAGCAACGCCGAGTAACGAAGATCTAAAAGGGCAAAAGTCACGTAGCTCACACCGCCCACGATTAAAATCTCTAACACTTTACCGCGAATGTAATTTGATATCTGCTCGTTCATTTCATGCCAAACTTTATTCGCCAATTTACGGTTTTTCGGCAGAATACCACTTGCGATTCGCAGCATTTCTTCTTTGTCTTTAAGCAAAAAGAAGATAAGGAGTGGCACTAAGATCAAATATACCGCTAGCGTTGCAATGCTAACTAATGAAGCAAGCGACCCTTTGACGACACTTTCACCCAGCCCCAGTGCTTGGTTTTTGGCGTTCGTCACCACGGTTTCTACTATTTCTAAATTGGCTAGTTCAGGATGGCGCTCTGGCAATGTGACAATAAACTTTTGTAGCCCGTTGTACATGTTCGGAATATCGTTAATTAGATTACCGACCTGAGTCCAAATCGTCGGAACCAAGCCAAACAACGCAATTAACATTAACCCGACAAAGACCAAGATCACGATAATAACCGACAAAGTGCGCGGCACGCCCATACGACACATTTTGACAACTGGCCATTCAAGTAGATAAGCCAAAACGATCGCGACAAGTAATGGCGCAATCAAGTGTCCAAAGAAGTAAATGGTGATAAAGCCAAACAGCAAGATCGCGACGAGACTTACTGCGTGAGGGTCAGAGAAACGTCGTTTATACCAACGACTAACCATTTCAAACATCTTATGAGGATTCCTTATTGAAGACAGTCAATGTGTAGTGCTCTGATGTAGATTGGCAATCAACAGAGTACCCTTGGGCACTAAGATAGTTCACAATGTCTCGTTTAGAGCTGTTGTCCACCACTTGAATGACAAGTTGATGATACTGCTTTGCTTCTCCTTGAAAGACCTCAGCAGCATGACGCTTTGCAAGTAACAGTGCCATAGGACAACGTTGCTCACGCAAATCAAGTAACATGGATTCCATTGTATTGCTCTGCACTTATGATAGGGTTGTATTGTAACGGCTTTTTGAGCTGGTGCTAGCACTTCTGACATGATTTAACCACATGCTGAAATAGCTCGGATATAAAATAATTTACGAAACCAATTCATTTATTTCCGGTCTTACTGTTAGCTTATATCCTCACGGATAACCAAAACGTATGTGGCGCTGTTAATAGGCTCTCGACCTGTAACCACATGCTTATGTATTTTGGAGAACCTTTTAAACGTATGTTAAAACGCACTCGCTCGCTAGTTTGCTTATGTCTTGCTGCTGCCATCAGTTCGCCGACAACTTATGCCAATAGCATTGACTTGCCAGACATTGGCACAGCTGCTGGTGGCACGCTTTCAATAGACCAAGAGTTGATTTATGGCGACGCCTATATGCGTATGCTCAGAGCCAGTAAACCTATCGTTAATGACCCTGTCATCAATGAATATATTGACTCTCTTGGGCACAAATTAGTGGCCAATGCGAATGATGTAAAAACGCCGTTCCATTTCTTTATGATTCGCGACCGTAATATCAACGCATTCGCGTTTTTTGGTGGCTATGTAGCGCTGCATTCTGGGTTGTTTCTTCATGCTCGTTCAGAAAGTGAGCTGGCCTCTGTTGTCGCTCACGAGATAGCGCACGTCACACAACGTCATCTTGCTCGGAGTATGGAAGAACAAGCACGCCGCTCTCCGGCCACATTAGCCGCACTTGCGGGGGCACTACTGCTTTCAATTGCCTCACCCGAAGCGGGGATGGCTGCAATTACAGCAGCAACCGCGGGCAACATGCAAAGTCAAATCAACTACACTCGTGCAAACGAAAAAGAAGCGGATCGCTTTGGTATTTCGACACTAGCAAAAGCCGGTTTTGATGTTCAAGCAATGCCAAGGTTTTTTGGCCGTCTTGCTGATGAGTATCGTTATGCGAGTAAACCGCCACCAATGCTCCTGACTCACCCTCTGCCTGAAGATCGAATTACCGATAGCCGTGCGCGAGCAAGAACCTATCCTCCAATGCGTGTTGTGCCTTCAATAGACTATCATCTAGCTCGCGCACGCATTGTGGCTCGTTACGCTGGCATTGATGGACAAGCCGCCCTGAGCTGGTTTGAGAGAACCCAAAAGAAAGCCTCTGCGGACATTACACCTGCTTTTGATTATGGTCGAGCACTCGTGCATTTAGACAATAAACGCTTATCTCAAGCGGAACCAATTTTGAAAAAGTTACTGGAACAAGACCCAAGTAACCCGTTTTACTTGGACGCTATGACGGATTTATATATCGAGAAGAAGCAGCCAGAAAAAGCGACCGAGATGCTCCGCAAAGCGTTATCTCGTAACCCTCAAAGTAAAGTATTGACCATTAACTACGCCAATGCGCTACTTGAGGACAATAAAAACGATCAAGCCACGCGAGTTCTTCAAAGATACACTCATGACTATCCTGAAGATACAAATGGCTGGCACCTAATATCGAAGAGCTACCACGCGCTGGGGCGTAGCGATGAAGAGTTGGCTGCTCGAGCAGAAATTTTGGCATTGCGAGCAAATTGGAATAAAGCGATTCAATATTATAGTGAAGCAAGTAAAATGGCCAAGTTGGGCAGCTTAGAGCAAGCGCGATACGATGCCCGTATCGACCAACTCATGATCCAAAGAGATCGATTCATGGCATTACAATAACGAAATGGAGAAAACCATGTCAGTCGTGATTTATCACAACCCTCGTTGCTCAAAGAGCCGTCAAACACTTGAACTGCTTGAGCAAAATGGTGTTACACCGGAAGTCGTCAAATACCTAGACACACCACTTAACGTGGATGAACTAAAAGCGCTGTACGCCCAGCTTGGCTTTTCATCTGTACGTGAAATGATGCGCACTAAAGAAAGTGAATATAAAGAGCTTGGCTTAGGCGAAGACTCCGTCAGCGATGAGCAATTATTCGAAGCAATGGCGAAAAATCCAAAGTTGTTTGAGCGTCCGGTAGTCGTTGCTAACGGCAAAGCAAAAATTGGTCGCCCACCAGAGCAAGTGTTGGATATTTTATAAATGGATTGCCAGATCCTTATTTTGTATTTCAGCCGTCATGGCTCGACAAAACAACTGGCAAGACAAATAGCAAGAGGAGTCGAATCGACTCCTCAATGCCAAGTAATTTTGCGTACAGTTGAAGAATTGTCACCTCACTCACACTCCCCTTCTGATCCAATTGTTACTCTAGAGGAACTGAAAACGTGCGACGGTCTAGCGTTTGGCAGTCCCGTCTGGTTTGGCAACATGGCTGCGCCTTTAAAGCACTTCTGGGATCAGACTACATCTTTATGGGTCAGTGGTGACTTAATCGATAAGCCTGCTTGTGTCTTTACCTCTTCGTCCTCGATGCATGGTGGTCAAGAAACAACGTTACAAAGCATGATGACCCCTTTATTGCATCACGGGATGATGGTTTTGGGCATTCCTTATTCCGAGCCAGAGTTACACACTACGCAGTCCGGAGGCACTCCGTATGGCGCCAGCAGTGTAGGCCATGAGGCAACCCTAAGCAGTGAAGAGATTCGCCTGGCACAACAATTAGGCAAAAGGCTGGCAACTGCAGCGTTAAAACTAAAAGTCTGTTAGTAAAATCAAGGATAGTTAATCGATGTCTGACTCTTTAGACCAAACACCACTCGGTACACAGGCTAAAACCTATCGTTACCTGGCTTTATTTGGCAACTTAGCCTTATTAGCCTGGGTCGCTATTTGGCAGCTTGCGTTATCCCCTCATCCTCACCTCAGCAGCACAACACTTGCTATTGCTTGGTGTATTCCGCTACTACTTCCGTTGCCTGGTATTTTAGCTGGTAAGCCTTACACTCATGCTTGGGCTAACTTTGTTCTTATGCTGTATTTCTTGCATGCGCTGACCATCCTTTATGTGGATGGGGGTGAACGCTGGCTTGCGGCAGTGGAACTGATACTGACTTCACTCGGTTTCGCTGGCAATATTTTGTTTGCTAGAGCGAGAGGCAAAGAGCTAGGTCTTAAGTTGAAACGCCTCTCTCAAGTAGAAAAAGAAGAAAAAGCGAAATTCAATAAATAACGCCAATCGCAGTCAATCACTGATCATTGGTTCGAATACGAATTTAGAAAACAAAAAGAGTCGCTATTGCGACTCTTTTTTATGCTTACCACATTGGTCTTTGATCCTTGCGTTTCACGCCTGGAACGCTACCAAGGCGATTACGATGCCGAGCGCCACTCGTAGATCAAGTCATACTGTTCTCGGACAGGCTCCACAATCATCGGCTGAGTTGGTTGTGTTTCGTCACTTGCTTCTGCCACAACATTTACTGGTACTTCAGGCTGCGCTTCTTTTGGCGTCGCGGCGTCTTTTGCTTCATTACTCTGAACCAATGGCTCTTCTTCTTGAGTTGAAGCTGGGGCATCAACTTCACCTAAAGGATCTTCAAAAACCATTAATTGAGAAATAGAAGAAGCTTCTTTCTCAAAAGCTTGTTGTGATGCCAAAAGGTGGATGTTGAGCGTTAACTCGTCCCCTTGAACACGCTTAATCTCTGTACCCGCAACCGAATTAAGTTGTTTTAACGCATTCTCTAAACGGAAGAAGTCCGTGGCAGAGGTTACATTAAGGACTTTCACTGCTAGCGCTTTTGAAGACTTTCCTGAAACCACAACTGCACTCTTACTTGCATAGTAGTCTGCGATGCCATCCACCATTTCTGCAATAGCATTAGCACCTGATGCAGACCCGCTACGCGGAGAACGTTGCGCTTCTACAATTCTCGTTGGCGACTGGTCGTAGAGTGTCCAACGAATTTGTTCACCTTGAGCTCGTACAACCAAAACGGCGTCAGCTGGGTAGCGCTGGCTGGCTTGACCAATTGGCTCAATAAAGCCGCCCCAAAGATCAGAGACATTAACACCGGTCACATCATCAAAATCCCCAACCGGGATAGTGATTGGTAGGCCTCTTAATTTCGCTGCGCTACGAAGTGCTGCAACATTTGAAGATTCAGAATGTTCCCACGCAATGTTACGATCGTAACCCCGTTCTTCAACCATCCAAACTAAAATATTGGCACGATTTGGCGACCAAGATGGCAATTGTGCTTGTGTTAAAAGAGAGCTGATTTGGTCGTTGTTAAACAACATTTTTAGGCTCGCTTTTCCATCAACCTGCCCATAGCTCAGTTGAGAAATGTAACGCGCACTTGAGCTGAGTGCCTTTTTAATCACTGGATTGCTTAAAGAGGATTGAGAACCGGTCGCTCGAACAATCACATCCTGCATACCTTGTTGACGAGCCAAAGACTCACCGTCGTTCTGCTCACTGTCGATAACCACTTCGGCACGATAGATATCCACCTGAGTTAATGCATATACTGGTAGGGACAACCAACCTATCAGTAAGAGAGCTAAATAGCGCATAGTTTTTATAATCCTCTGAACAAGAACCCGAATAATAAGCAACTATCAAATCTTGAGCAAGGCAAGTACTGAGTAAATTGTCTGTATTATGACCAGCTTTGTTAACTCGGGCCTCAACCAGCGCTTCAGTGCTATTTTTTATAATAAACTCATTGCTTATTAAGCTATCTCAACAAGTTAGGCTGTCCATTTTTCATCTTCACGCAAGACACGTAAAAGAGGACAATTTGCAAGCAAGCAACTCTCAAAAGTGCTATTTATGAGAAAAATTCAATCGAAAGTTTGATCTATGCAACATTGCAAACGATTGCAGGATGATAGTATTCGCCGGATTTGTCTGCGTATCTTGAAAATAGGGAATTATTATGAAAAACGCGTTACAAGGCGCTCAAATGCTCTTTGTCGCTTTTGGTGCTTTGGTGCTTGTGCCGCTCCTAACTGGCCTTGATCCAAACGTAGCCCTCTTTGGTGCCGGTGTCGGTACTCTCCTCTTCCAATTAATGACTAAACGTTCTGTTCCCATCTTCCTTGCCTCTTCTTTTGCGTTTATTGCTCCTATTATGTTCGGTATCCAAACTTGGGGTATCGGTGCAACGATGGGCGGCTTGATGGCAGCGGGCTTAGTTTATGTGGCTCTAGGGGCGATGATCAAAGTGCGCGGTGTTGGATTTATCCATAAAATTCTCCCGCCTGTTGTCGTTGGCCCTGTGATCATGGTTATCGGCCTTGGCCTTGCCCCAACAGCAGTGAACATGGCGGTAGGTAAAACTGGTGATGGAGCTGCACAGCTAGTTAATGGTGATGCTGCGATCATTATCTCGGCGGTCTCACTGCTCACAACCATTGTACTTAGCGTTTTTGCAAAAGGCTTTTTAAAGCTCGTTCCTATTGTTGGTGGTATTCTTGCTGGTTACTCTGTTTCTCTATTCTACGGTGTGGTTGATTTCACTCCCGTAGAACAAGCGGCTTGGCTAGCCATGCCAAACTTCACCGCGCCAGAGTTCAATATCAACGCAATTTTGTTCATGATTCCTGTCGCTATCGCACCTGCGGTTGAGCACGTAGGTGACATGCTTGCTATCTCAAACGTTACAGGTAAAAACTACCTGAAAAAACCAGGCCTTCACCGCACAATCGCAGGTGACGGGGTGGCAACTATCGCAGCTTCGATGGTGGGTGCTCCACCAAACACCACTTACAGTGAAGTAACAGGAGCGGTAATGCTAACCAAAGCATTTAACCCTGTGATCATGACTTGGGCAGCAATCACCGCAATCGTACTTGCATTGGTAGGTAAGCTAGGTGCGGTTCTTCAAACGATTCCAGTTCCTGTTATGGGCGGCATCATGATTCTGCTGTTCGGCTCCATCGCAACGGTAGGCCTCAACACACTGATCAAGAATAACGTTGATTTACATAAGTCTCGTAACCTAGTGATTGTTGCCGTAACACTTGTGTTTGGCATTGGTGGTATGGCTTTCGGTATTGGTGAGTTCAGTCTACAGGGTGTGAGCCTATGCGGTATCGTGGCAATTATTCTTAACCTTGTGCTACCAAACGATTTAGGTGAAAACCACGTTGTGGATAACGCACAAATGGAAGAAGAAAGCGCGAAATAGTTCGTTTGCGCCGCTTTATTAGGTGGCGTGTCTTACTCTTCTCCTCTTGTAGATACAAAAAAGGCTTGGTTTTCACCAAGCCTTTTTCTGTTCAGTCATAGTAATACATCAAAGAATTACTTAGTACCGAAGATCTTATCACCTGCATCGCCTAGACCCGGAACGATGTAGCCTTTGTCATTAAGCTTCTCATCGATTGCCGCAGTGTATAGCTCAACATCTGGGTGTGCTTTTTCTAGCGCTTCAATACCTTCTGGTGCAGCAACAAGTACCAGCACTTTGATTTGGTTACAACCTTTCTCTTTTAGGAGATCGATCGTAGCAATCATAGAACCACCTGTTGCAAGCATTGGGTCAACAACAAGCGCAATACGCTCCTCGATGTTTGAAGCAAGCTTGTTGAAGTAAGGAACTGGCTCAAGCGTTTCTTCATCACGGTAAATACCCACAACACTGATACGTGCGCTTGGCATGTGCTCAAGAACTCCATCCATCATGCCTAGACCTGCACGTAGGATTGGCACTACGGTTACTTTTTTACCTTTAATCTGATCTACTTCTACCGGACCGTTCCAACCATCAATGGTCACTTTTTCTGTTTCAAAGTCTGACGTTGCTTCGTAAGTAAGTAGGCTACCGACCTCAGTCGCTAACTCACGAAAACGTTTTGTGCTGATGTCACCTTCTCTCATTAGACCAATTTTATGTTTTACTAGAGGGTGCTTTACTTCAACAACTTTCATGTCCATCTCCGGCTATAGTTGGCAATATTTAAACAAACCTTCAGATTATACATGATTTTCACAGGGATATCAGGATAAATCACTAAAGAAAAAAACAGACGCAAACGTTTGCCATCTATGTTTAAGCACTGTTAGAATAGCGCCGTTTTCATATCCAACTTAATACCGAGGACTTCCCTGTGAGTGGTAACAACTCTTCTCTTAGCTATAAAGACGCTGGTGTAGATATTGATGCAGGCAACGCGCTTGTGGATCGTATTAAGGGTGCGGTAAAACGTACTCGTCGCCCTGAAGTTATGGGTGGTATCGGTGGTTTTGGCGCGCTATGCGAATTGCCAACTAAATACAAACAACCTGTACTGGTTTCCGGTACTGATGGCGTTGGCACAAAACTTCGCCTAGCACTGGATATGAACAAGCACGACACGATCGGCATCGACCTAGTGGCAATGTGTGTAAATGATCTTATCGTGCAAGGCGCAGAGCCACTGTTTTTCCTAGATTACTACGCAACAGGCAAACTAGACGTTGATACCGCAGCGGATGTTGTTTCAGGTATCGCAGAAGGGTGTGTTCAAGCAGGTTGTGCCCTAATTGGTGGCGAAACTGCGGAGATGCCGGGCATGTATGAAGGCGAAGACTACGACGTAGCTGGTTTCTGTGTTGGCGTAGTAGAAAAAGAAGACGTGATTGACGGCACGAAAGTCGCTGCTGGTGATGCACTTATCGCTGTTGGCTCAAGCGGCCCACACTCAAACGGTTACTCCCTTATCCGTAAGATCCTAGAAGTATCTGGTGCAGATAAGAGCGAAGAGCTAGCAGGCCGCACTATTGGTGAGCACCTACTGGAACCAACAAAAATTTACATCAAGTCAGCACTTAAGATGATTGAGAAACACGACATCCATGCGATTTCTCATATCACTGGTGGTGGTTTCTGGGAAAACATCCCACGCGTACTGCCTGAAGGCACGAAAGCAGTTATCGATGGTAACAGTTGGGAATGGCCAGTTATCTTCAAGTGGCTACAAGAGAAAGGCAACGTCGACACACACGAAATGTACCGCACATTCAACTGTGGTGTAGGTCTAATCGTCGCACTACCGAAAGACCAGGCAGACGCAGCAGTTGCTCTTCTTAAAGAAGAAGGCGAAAACGCGTGGGTGATTGGTAAAATCGCACAAGCAGACGCGAACGAAGAGCAAGTTGAAATCCAATAATTTGCAAATCGAGCTCAAAAGATAAGAAGAATGAGGACACTAGATGACTAGGTCCTCATTTTGCTATCTAGAACACTAAAAACCATTCTATTCGTAGGTAGTTTAGAAGCTACATAACTCCAACCTACAATACCAAGGCGCTCTCGACATCATGAAAAACCATACCCTAAAAAACTTTGTGGTCCTCATCTCGGGTAACGGAAGTAACCTGCAAGCTATCTTGGAAGCTTGCGAAGACAGCATGCCAAACGTACGAGTGGCAGCCGTGTTCTCTAACAAAGCAGATGCTTTTGGTTTAGAACGTGCAAAAAAGTTTGATGTGGACGGTCACTTTGTCGACCCTAAAGCATTCAGCTCGCGTGAAAGCTTTGATGCAGAGCTAATGAGTCAAATAGATGAATACCAACCAGACGTGATTATTCTTGCTGGTTACATGCGCATTCTGAGCAGCGCATTTGTTTCTCATTACATGGGTAAGATGATCAATATCCACCCTTCTCTTCTACCAAAATATCCTGGGCTACACACACACCAGAGAGCAATTGATGCTGGCGATAAAGAACATGGTACGAGTGTGCACTTTGTAACGGAAGAGCTTGATGGTGGCCCTGTCATACTGCAAGCAAAAGTTCCTGTGTTCGAAGACGATGATGCTAGTGTACTTGCGGCACGTGTTCAGGCGCAGGAGCACCGAATCTACCCTATGGTGGCTAAGTGGCTGGTAGACGAGCGGTTGATCATGAAGGATGGTAAAGCCTATTTAGATGGCGCAGAGCTTGGCGTACATGGGTACGCCTCAGATGAGTAGCCCTGAATAATAAACTCCAAGCACAAAAGAGCAGCCTGAGGGCTGCTCTTGGTTGTTTTAATACTTATAAACTTGATTCAAGAAAACCATGGTGAGACTAGAAACCTAAAACTCAACATTCTAAAAAACCCCATAACCACTTGAGTAACATAACACTCGGAAAGTAGATTCTGAATCTGGTTCGTTCTTCACCGTTCAGACTGACGAGGTGTTTTATGAGAAATTTCTATCAGTTACGTCTTTACAGCAAGCCTTAGCGAGACTAGGACTCTACTACCAGCACTCTAGAAAGTAAGAATGCTCATCCGTATCCGCCCTCGGTTTAAAACGCATAAAAATAAAGCTCGCGATTAAGCGAGCTTTATTTTTATATTCAGAGTAAGAGACCATCACTCTAACGGTTCGGTTGGCGCTTGATTGCCCGGCTTAGCCGCCGCAAAAGGCACATTTACCAGTTCAGAGGCATTATTTTTGACTAGTTCACCTAGGTGAAACAAGCCGTATTCGCCAGGTCTCATACGCTGCCAAGCTTCGTTGCCCGTCAAAGGTTGAGTTGCGATCACAGAAACGATGTCATGTGGCGTGGTTTCTTCTTGGAAGTTAATTTCCACATCTTCATCAAGCAAAGCAGCTTTTCCAAACGGTGCGCGTCTTGTGATCCAATACAAATGATTGGTGCAATACGTCATTACATACTCACCATCACTCAGAAGCATGTTAAATACACCCTTCTCTCTTAGCTCATCACAACATTTAGCAACATATAAGAATACCGACTCCATATCCTTTGGTGGCTCAGGGTATCGATCTTCCATTTGCTTCAATAACCAGCAAAATGCCAGTTCACTATCTGTTTCACCGACAGGTCGATGTCGACCTGTATGTAAGTCTTGATAGCCAGAGAGCTGACCGTTATGCGCAAACGTCCAATACCTACCCCACAGCTCACGTGTAAAGGGATGAGTATTTTCTAAATTAACACCACCACGATTCGCCTGTCGGATATGACTAACGACCGCACGACTTTTGATGGGATAATTTTGTACCAACTCTGCTATTTTAGACTCACAACTTGGCTTGGGATCTTTGAAGGTTCGAAAGCCCTTCCCTTCGTAGAAGGTGATCCCCCATCCGTCACGGTGTGGGCCGGTTCGACCTCCACGCTGAATGAGCCCAGTAAAACTGAAACAAATATCCGTTGGAACATTAGCGCTCATACCGAGCAATTCACACATGGTTTAAAAAACTCCCTAACAACACAGCTCGAAACGGTGGCCGTAAACGATTATTCCATCTCTTTTTCGATCAACTGAATGATGATATGAATAATCTTAATATGAATTTCCTGAATGCGGTCTGCATAACCAAAGTGTGGCACGCGGATTTCAATATCTGCAAGGCCTGCCATTTTGCCGCCATCTTTACCTGTTAGCGCAATCGTCTTCATGCCTTTCGCTTGTGCTGCTTCAATCGCTTTCAGGATGTTACCTGAGTTACCTGACGTCGACAGACCAAACAGTACGTCACCTTTTCGACCAACCGCTTCTACATAGCGTGAAAACACGAAGTCATAACCAAAGTCATTACTCACACAAGAAAGGTGGCTTGGATCTGAAATAGCAATACCAGCATAGCCAGGACGATTTTCTCGGTAACGGCCTGTTAGCTCTTCGGCAAAGTGCATTGAATCACAGTGAGAACCACCGTTACCACACGACAATACTTTACCATCTTGCTTGAATGAGTCAGCAATCATTTTCGCCGCTGCTTCGATTTGCGCAATGTTATGGTCATCGCTTAAAAATTTGTTGAGCACTTCAGCAGCTTCGTTTAATTCACTTCTAATCAGATCATGGTACATAAGACGTTCTCTTTATTATTTCGGCTTCAGTCAGCTCTTGACTCACTGAGCAAATTGTTCTGATACCAATTTGGTATCGGACATTTCATAAACCTGAACTCGGGTTTGATTACTCTGAGTTTACCCACAAACGAGAATTAGTGTCGATAGTGAACCAACAGATTTAGATTAGTGATGGTAATAAACTTGTCAACTTGCTCATGAAAACATCACTCAAATCTCAACTTTAGAATTTTAACTCTACTTAGATCACTTTTTATCCAATCTTATGTTTTACATTTCCTTAATATTTTGATTACACTTAAACCAACTGGTTAGACCTCTTACCTAACATGCAGACGTACAAAACTTATAAAGTCTGAAAAGGAAAATATATATGGACATCTTGCTCTCAATCATCACGATGGCGATCGTGCTAGGCATTACGCTCTACCACCGCATGTCTCTCGTGAAATCTATTAGCTTACTCACCGCGGCCATGCTGGCTCTTACAGTAGCAGGAACTGTCGGCGTTATTGGTTGGGCGATTTACGTTCTCGCCGCAGCTGTGCTCGCGGTTCCTGGCGTACGTCAGTCTTTAATTAGCCGCAAAGCGTTAGTGCTTTTCAAGAAAGTGCTGCCAGCTATGTCTCAAACCGAAAAAGAAGCGTTAGACGCAGGTACCGTCTGGTGGGAAGCCGAACTATTTAAAGGCAAACCAGAGTGGCAAAAGCTACACGCGATTCAAGCACCTAAGTTAAGTGCGGAAGAACAAGCCTTTTTAGAAGGCCCTGTGAATGAAGTGTGCGCCATGGTGAGTGATTTCCAAGTGACCCATGAACTCGCGGACTTACCGCCAGAAGTTTGGCAATACCTGAAAGATCATAAGTTCTTCGCCATGATCATTAAGAAAAAGTACGGTGGTCTGGAATTCTCAGCATACGCGCAATCTTTGGTGCTACAAAAATTAACGGGTGTTTCTGGCGTTCTATCGTCTACCGTTGGTGTTCCTAACTCTTTAGGCCCTGGTGAGCTACTGCAACACTACGGTACTGAAGATCAAAAAAATCATTACTTACCGCGTTTAGCTGAAGGTAAGGAAATCCCTTGTTTCGCCTTAACGAGCCCAGAAGCGGGTTCTGACGCAGGCTCTATTCCAGATTACGGTGTGGTCTGCAAAGGCGAATGGGAAGGAAAAGAAGTACTGGGTATGCGCCTGACTTGGAACAAGCGCTACATCACCCTAGCGCCAGTCGCAACCGTACTAGGCTTAGCATTTAAACTTCGCGACCCTGAAGGTTTACTTGGTGACAAAGAAGATCTTGGCATCACTTGTGCGCTTATTCCAACTGATGTCAAAGGTGTTGAGATTGGTAACCGACACTTCCCGCTCAATGTGCCATTCCAAAATGGTCCAACGCGCGGTAAAGACATCTTTGTTCCTATCGATTTCATTATCGGTGGCGAAAAAATGGCGGGCCAAGGTTGGCGTATGCTGGTTGAGTGTCTGTCGGTTGGACGTGGTATCACGCTACCTTCAAACTCAACAGGTGGCATCAAAACTGCGGCAATGGCAACCGGTGCTTACTCACGTATTCGTCGTCAGTTCAAACAGCCTATCGGCCATATGGAAGGGGTTGAAGAACCATTAGCACGCTTGGGTGGTAATGCTTACGTGATGGATGCAGCAAGCAACTTAACCGTTGCGGGTATCGACTTAGGTGAAAAGCCTTCAGTAATCTCAGCTATCGTGAAGTATCACTGTACGCACCGCGGCCAGCAAAGCATCATCGATGCAATGGACATCGTAGGCGGTAAAGGTATCTGTATGGGACCTTCTAACTTCCTAGCTCGTGGTTACCAAGGTGCGCCAATCGCAGTAACGGTTGAGGGTGCTAACATTCTAACACGCTCAATGATCATCTTTGGCCAAGGCGCAATCCGTTGCCATCCGTACGTTCTTGAAGAAATGAACGCGGCGTATTCTGAAGCAAGTAATGCTGTCGAGAAGTTTGATAAAGCGCTTGCTGGTCACGTGAGCTTTACAATGAGTAACCTAGTGCGCAGTATCTGGTTTGGTTTGAGCGACGGTCTGGGCTCTTCATCACCAACCAAAGATGCAACCAAGCGTTACTACCAACAATTGAACCGTTACAGTGCAAACCTTGCTCTGCTATCGGATATCTCAATGGCAGTGCTAGGTGGCTCTTTGAAGCGTAAAGAGCGTCTATCAGCGCGTCTTGGTGACATTCTAAGCCAGCTATATTTAAGCTCTGCGACGTTGAAACGTTTTGAGCAAGATGGCCGCCCAGTCGAAGATTTACCATTAGTACACTGGGGTCTACAAGACAGTTTGAAACAAGCGGAAGTGGCGGTAGACGAATTCTTAGCAAACTTCCCGAACAAAGTGATTGGTCGTGCACTGCGCGTGTTAATCATGCCATTCGGTCGTGTACGCAAAGCGCCAAGCGATAAACTAGACAGCAAAGTGGCACGCATTCT
Organism: Vibrio sp. 397; assembly: GCF_033339395.1. Taxonomy (NCBI): domain Bacteria; kingdom Pseudomonadati; phylum Pseudomonadota; class Gammaproteobacteria; order Vibrionales; family Vibrionaceae; genus Vibrio; species Vibrio sp. 397. Next base: position 25,018 of record NZ_JAWOUN010000004.1, read on the forward strand.
ACAAACGCCAAGTGCAACGCGCTCACGCATTGGTCGCGGTCAATACCTTGAACCGACCGAGCACAACGCAGCAGGTAAGATTGAGCTTGCACTATCAGTCATTCTTCAAGCTGAGCCTGTGTTTGACAAAGTATGTAAAGCGCAAGGTAAGCGTCGCCCATTCTTACGTTTGGATATGATTGCTCAGGAAGGGCTAGAGCAAGGCTTTATCACGCAAGAAGAAGCCGATCTACTCAGAGAAGCGGAACAGCATCGTCTAGACACAATCAACGTTGACGACTTCGAGCCGGAATTGCTCGCCGCAAAGCCGCTATACCCTCAGATGGATAGCGTCGCGTAACTCTAGAATCTGAGACCACAAACGGGAGTATCAGCTCCCGTTTTTTATTGCTACCAGAATAGCGTTCATAACACCTCACACCACGAAGCCCCTGCGCAATCGCAATAAAAGCCACGCACTCCAATCTTTCCCCCGATTTCCAGTGATAACTAACTCTCAGACGTTCCAACTAAGCGGTGTATACTTTAAGTAACTCACTCACATATATGGTAAATCCGTTGGCTAAAATATTACTCGCACAGTGGTTCCCAGGGCTTGTTCAGCTTAAGCATTATCAAAAAGAATGGTTTGTTAACGACTTTAGAGCCGCCTTTTCAGTTGTCGCGGTTGCACTGCCAGTTGCCATAGCTTATGCACAGTTAACTGGTGTATCCGCAATTGTCGGTCTGTATTCGTGTGTACTGCCAATGTTGGTTTACGCCATGATGGGCACATCTCGACAACTCATTGTCGGACCCGATGCAGCAACCTGTGCAGTGATCGCTGCTGTTGTGACACCACTTGCCGCAGGTGACCCCACAAAACATTGGCAGTTGGTTATGACCATGACAGCGATGACGGGGATTTGGTGTGTACTGGCAAGTCGTTTCAAGCTAGGAGTGTTTGCAGATTTCCTTTCTCGTCCGATTCTTTTGGGTCTACTCAACGGTGTTGCTCTCACAATTATCGTTGGTCAGTTTGCGAAAGTAGTCGGTTTGAAATACGAGCAACGTTATTTACTGGAACGTTTATGGGAAGCTCCACAACGATTAACCGATCTTCATTGGCCTACTGTAACTCTGAGTATCGTGACGGTTGTCGTTTATTTGCTCACCAAACGCTACCGACCAACTTGGCCTGCTGCCATGCTGGCGATCCTCGTAACTACTGCGTCAGTTTGGTTTTTCCATTTACAAGAGATGGGCGTATCGGTTGTCGGACTCACTCAAGGTGGCTTCCCTCAGTTTCAAACACCGGAATTTGAGCTAGGTGAAGTTCGTGAACTAGTAGTCCCGGCGCTCAACCTTGCGATTGTCAGTTTTGTTAGCATGATGCTCACCGCCCGCAGTTTCGCGGCTAAAAACGGTTATGATATTGATGCAAATAAAGAGTTTCAGGCGTTGGGTTTTGCCAACATTGCCTCAGCGTTTTCACAAGGTTTCGCAATAAGCGGCGCTGACTCACGCACAGCCGTCAATGATGCAAATGGCGGTAAATCTCAATTAGTTTCGATTGTCGCCGCAATCACCATTGCCATTATTGCGGTATTTATTTACGAGCCTTTACAGTTCATCCCTATCGCTTCACTTGGTGTTGTATTGATCATTGCGTCCCTATCGCTGCTCGATCTTAAAGCAATTTGGAAATTAAAATCTCGTGACAAAGATGCATTTTATCTGGCCATCATTACTTTTATTTCTGTGTTGATCGTGGGTGTAATACCGGGGATCACTTTGGCGGTATTGCTAGGGCTGTTTCAATTTTTACGTATTGTCATGCGGCCGAGTGATCAGCTACTTGGCTTGGATGAAAAAGGCACCATTCGGACCATCGACGACTCAGGAAAAGCTTCGCCTATTCCTGGAATGGTGATTTACCGCTTTAACTCACCGCTAACTTACTTCAATGCTCCTTACTTTAAACGTAGAGTGTTAGAGCAGGCAGAGCATCACAAAGACGCAAGTTGCGTTGTCATCGACGCCGTGTCGAGCTTTACTCACTTGGATCTCAGTGTGATGGCAACACTGGCAGATATTCACAATACTTTGAAAAAGAGAGGCGTACGCTTAATCCTCGCAGGAAGGAAACGACGTCTTCGTCAATGGTGTGAGCTTACTGGTATCAGCACCAGTGAAGGAGGCATCTTACTGCGAGCTGATATGTACCTTGCCATTAAACTTAGTGGCTGTTACATCAGTGCTGTGGGTGAGGGACAAATTCCTACTGTTCAAAAAGAGCCTGATTTAGAGCAGCCACCCAAACCAATTCCAGAAGTGGCTTAAATAGAAATTTAATATAGAAAACAGGAAATTAAACTCCTGTTTTCTAGTGCTTATCTTCACAGCTGAATACGTGTTACGCCTTTGGCTTAAACTTTTTTGTCATCCCTTGGCTTTTAGGAGCCACCAGCCTATAACCAAGCTTTTCGTAAAAGACCGGTTCGTCAGCAATCATAGAAACGTAAGAGCCTTCAAGTGCAACAGATGAAAGATAACCGTCGATGTATTCCATGACTTTTCTACCTAAACCGTTGCCTTGATAATCAGAATCAACGGCAACGTCGACAATTTCAAAGTTACACGCCCCGTCACCAACAACCCGACCCATTGCAATGAGCTTTCCTTCATCCCGAACAGATACGCCATATAACGAATTGGGTAGACCAATTTCAGCAGCTTTCAACGATTTGGGTGATAGCCCGGCTTTGACACGCATATCACAGTATTCTTTCGGGCTTGGCACATGCTCTTCATATCTTATTGTCATTATGTACTACTCCTTTGTATCACCTTGGAGCTTACATAACTAAACTGTATAAATAAACAGTTAAACGTTGGAAAGATGTTCCCATTAAGCACACAAAGTATCAGGTCTAGAAAAGAAGCCACCGACAACTCTGACGCCATAATAGATATAAGTTGCTCTGAAGCTAGACATTCCTTTTTCTAAACATGTTTCTCTCAACAACGTATCCGCATGCTTTCGAGCACTTTGTGGCAACACCTCTTCCCTCATGAGTTGGTAAAGAGCATCATGCACTAAAGAAGCTTTCATAATGTTTTTTGTGTCTAACGCTGGCCCACTCGCTCCATCCCATGCATAGCCCTTTTTAATCGTTAACACGCCTTGTTTGGACAAACTAAGAAAAGGGCTGTCATACGCGTTACTCACTGAAATTTGAGTCTCAATCTTTTCTTCAGAATGGAGAGTGTATTTATACTTCTGACGCTTTTTGTATTTCATAACCTAACCGCCTAGCTAACTTCAGTGGGAGGAACGGAGATGACTCTCAAATTAGAGTTTCTCAGAGAGTTTTTTCAAATAGGACTTAGCAAGCTCATGGTTATCTCTGCTCAACCACTTAATACAATCAAAGAGTTCCCAGATCAGGCCTTGATCACCACTGGTATAAACTGGGAAATCTTCATGCTTTGGCGCAGGTTCATCAGTAACCATGCCCCCAATCACATCAGCTTTATCAAATAAAGTCTTAAATGGCTTAGAAAGTTTGAAGGGCTCACAGAGATCTAAACAATGAATCTCTGCACTGGTTAGGTCATTAAAAATGTATTTTTTGAAACACGCATTTTCGTTGTGCTCTCCCTCAAGGCGATAAAAAATATCTTTATTAGCTTCAAACTGGGTAAAGCAAGGCTCTGAGGCTTTATGGAAGTTGTTTTGAGTAAATACAACAACATCAGCGTCCGAAATACGGTCACCTTGTCCTGATGACAAGGAGCCAAGCAATACCGCGGCAACAACGTCTTTTTCAGAACAAAAGGCATCATAAGCTGACTCAACCAAGGCCTTTTGTCGTGGTAAATGTTCTAGTCCTAACTCTCCAATTGTCATAACTCACTCCGTCGATACGCACTAAAATCAAGTCGAAACGTAAAGAGTATCATGCGAGCTTTATTATGATTAATCAACGTTAAATCATGGTGTTACTTTAAAATAAAATGATTAATGACCATGAGAAGCATCAAACTCTGTCTCAAACTTAAACTGAAAAAACGGAGCCGATTGGCTCCGTTTCTCGCTTTATGTGTGTGTTACTACTATTTCTTTGGTACTTCTAATTGCATCTCTGGCATGGCATCGCGCTTCGCTTTAATTTTGCGCCAGACTATCCATGCAATGATCACAATCAGCAGCATTATCACGTTACCCACCGCGATAATAATCATGCTGCGCTTACGCTCAGCCTCCCGCTCAGCGATAATTTGCTTTTCCATTTCAATACGGCGCTGCTCGGCTAATTCAGCTTCTTTTGCAATTCGAGCAGCTTCTAGATCAACTTCATCAACAACACTGAAGGTTTGCTCTGGAATAGGAAACACCAACGGACGCTGGGTTGCAAAATCAGTGGCAAAGATCTCGCCGCGCCATGCGTACTTACCAAGCTCAGCATCGTTATTGAGGTCCAACGTAACTCTCATTCCATCTTTAGAGACCTGTCCTTGGCTGTAACTAATGAAACCATCGGGAGCGTCCTTTTTCACTGTGACTGCAATGGAGCCTGGTGCAATCATACCTTGCTCGCCACTCACCACTAATTGGTGTGGCTTATCGGGATTACGAGCCTGAATAAAAGTACGAGAAATTGGGTTCGGATAAACCAAGATGACTTGTTCTTGCGCTCGTAAGAATACGCCATTGCCAGACGTGATGCGCGCGCGGTACTTACCAGGCTCAACGTCTATTGGGAGCTGAACCGTAAACACACCATCCCCTGCTTTTTCATCCAAGCCGCGGCCGTCATCAGAAAACTCACCCACAACCATCGACACTGGACGAGCTTCTTTGATCAGCTCATCTTCATTTTCGACAAACTTGGTAAATGTCACGCGCAGATTCACGCGATCAAGGAAGTCGCGCAATACAAGAGGTTTGCCGTCGGAGGTCAGGCGAGCTGTAAACTTAAGCACTTCCCCATTATATAATCGGTTTGGGAACAGATCCGTACTGAGCTTTAGGTGAGAAATTAAGCGGATGTTATTTTTAGGCGTAACTTTCCCCACAGCCTGCCATGGACCTGGCATAGGGTTATCAACGGAAATAATATCGAGTGAGGCTTCTTGATACCAACGTACATTGTCGTAAGAGCCCCAAGCATAGTATTTTTTTCCGTCAGGACGGACTAAAGCAACTGGCTGAGAACTTTGCTCACGATAAACCAAAAACGTGATCTGCTCGATGGTTGGATCAACTCGAAAGCGATTGTCTAATAAAGACATTGTAGATTCACTCGCAGCACTCGAGAGACTACTCCATATCGCTAAAAACGCGACCAACAAAGCCCTCAACATAGCTTCTCCTATTGATGCCAAATACAGTCGTTCACCAACTCTAATCTTTTTTGGTGAGCTTCTAGTTCATCGGCACTTGCGCGCAAAACCTTTAGCGCTTTTCTTCCTTCAATACGACGAATGGTTTCTACCCCACCCTCTTGTTTATTCGCGTTAAATTCTAGACTCGTTTGACCACCCGTCATAAAGAGGTAAACGTCGGCTAGAATCTCCGCATCGAGCAAAGCTCCGTGGAGTGTACGGTGCGAGTTATCAATACCGTAACGTTCACATAAGATATCAAGGTTGTTTCGCTTACCAGGGAAGATTTTCTTCGCCATAGCAAGAGTATCGGTCACCTTGCAGTAGTCGTCCGTTTTGCCGATGTTAGGATCGAGCATGCCAAACTCGTAATCCATAAAGCCGGTATCGAAGGGCGCGTTGTGGGCAACAAGTTCTGCGCCTTTAATAAACTCAAGAAACTCTTGGTGCACGCTCGCGTATTCCGGTTTATCAACCAAGAATTCATCCGTAATACCGTGAACTTCAACCGCTTCTGGTTGGATTTCACGATCGGGTTTTAAATAAACGTGGAAGTGACGACCAGTCAGCTTACGGTTGATGATCTCCACGGCACCGATTTCAATAATGCGGTGTCCCATGTAGTGAGGACCACCCTCGCGGTTCATACCTGTGGTTTCGGTATCGAGAACGACAATGCGGTTATATTCAGAATTGCTGCTGGTATTCATAAGGTTATGTATGTCAGACTATGCTTTATTAAATGTTTCGGCTAATAGTACCAAAAAATATGACCAAACACGTTGAGATTTTCACTGACGGTTCTTGTTTAGGTAACCCAGGACCAGGTGGTTACGGCATAGTATTGCGTTACAAAGACGTAGAAAAGACACTTTCCAAAGGCTATACGTTAACTACCAACAACCGCATGGAAATGTTGGCGGCTGTCGTCGCGCTACAGACGTTAAAACAACCTTGTAAAGTCACTTTAACGACTGACAGCCAATATGTGCGCCAAGGTATTACTCAGTGGATCCATAACTGGAAGAAGCGTGGTTGGAAAACAGCGGATAAAAAACCCGTGAAGAATGCCGATTTATGGCAAGCTCTAGACAAAGAAACCGCACGCCATCAAGTTGAATGGCATTGGGTAAAAGGCCACGCGGGCCATCGTGAGAACGAAATGTGTGATGAGCTAGCCCGGACTGCTGCAGAAAACCCAACTGAGGAAGATACAGGTTACCAACCCTCTTAGCGAGATTCTTTCCTCATAGTGTTACCCTCTCGATTCATCACCCCAAGTGGTGTGAGCTTTTTCTTCAAGCGCCAATGCGGTTTGATAGGCTTGAGAGGGTATGTCCGTTTCCGTGCGACTATGTAATACAAACTCCCAGCGGGTGATGCCCAATCACCAAGACTATTTTCCAACCATGTCCACATCGTACGGTAACGTTTCATCGGAAACAGCGCATAACGATCACAATGAATCACTTGATAATTAAGTAACCCTAACCAATCTTTGATGCGGTTCGACGTAAACATTCGTCCACTCCAAGGCAAATTATGTTTACGCCATGGAAGCAAACTCGCTAATCCAGTCAAGCTTAATGGGTTGAATCCAGTAATAATTACATAGCCATCATCCATCATCACTCTATCGACTTCACGCAACAAACGGTGTGGATCGCTTGCATAGTCGAGCTGATGAGCGAGTATCACAACATCAAAGCTTTTTTCCAAAAAGGGCAATTCGTAACCATCTGCAATCACATTATGCAACGGGTTCTGGATATCTACGTTGACTTGGTGTTGAATGTTACAATTACAGCTGGTTAGCTCACAGCTCAACCCGCCCAGTTTGAGCATATGGTAGCCGAAGAGTTTCGGGCACCATTCATCAAGTCGGGTCTGGATTGACTCAAGCACCCACGGACCGTTGTTCATTGCTGACCAAGTCGACGGGTGTGGTATAGTTTTGTTGCTGAGTGCTGGTTTCATTAACCACCTGACTAAAATGGGTGACGGAGAACGAATCGTGTTAGAGATCAAAAGCATACCCGCATTTAATGATAATTACATCTGGCTGATACAAAATAACGATAAGCGCTGCGCAGTCGTTGATCCGGGCGATGCGAAGCCAGTATTAGAATTTCTGCAGGCTAACGAATTAACTTTAGAAGCGATTTTAATTACGCACCACCACAACGATCACATTGGTGGCGTTCCAGACTTAGTGCGTGCCTTTCCCGAAGTCGCCGTTGTGGGCCCAAAATCAGAGCCAATTCCAACCCTAACAACACCAATGGAAGAAGGCGACAAACTGGAGTTGTTTGGTGAGATTTTCTTAGTACTTGGGTTACCAGGCCATACTTTGGGCCATATCGGTTACGTTGGAGACGGAAAACTGTTTTGCGGTGATGTGCTCTTTTCTGCTGGCTGCGGTCGTATTTTTGAAGGTACGCCTGAGCAAATGTTTGAATCACTGAGCAAACTAACGTCTCTACCAGAAGAAACTCAAGTCTTCTGCGCGCATGAATACACCGCGAGTAACGTGGCGTTTGCTCTAGCGGTTGAACCTGACAATGAGCAACTTCGCCAATATCGCGACGATGTAAACCGACTGCGAGCACTCAACATTCCGACACTTCCAACAACAATACGCAAAGAAAAGTGGATTAATCCGTTCTTGCGAACCTCTAACCCTGACGTGGTTCAATCTGTTGCTAGTCGCATTAAAAATAGCGATCCATGCTCGGTTTTTACTGCTTTACGCGAGTGGAAGAACGAATTTTAACCATTTTCTGCTTGTAAGTTTGCAAGACCCCAGTATTATCAGGGACTGATTTTTCGAGAAGCGCCACTGGCGCTTCTCTTACGTTTGGGGTTGATATAAATCTATTTGAATTTCTCCCCATTGCATAATTAGAAGCTCTTTGCCTCTATAAATTAGTTAGTGTTTAAAAGATGTCTATTATCTTGCGACTGCCACGCACATTACGTTGCGCGACAGGCAGGTGAAGATAAACAGGCCCTAAATAGGCTGAATCCATGCGTTTGAAGTATACTTGGGCGTTGGCGTTGTTATTATCTGGCTGTCAATTGACTCAGTCAGATTCAACGTCTTCTACACCAGAAACCAATAAATCTGAGCAGACTGCAAAGCAAAATGCAGTAAAAGCTCAACCGGGCAATAAATCGTCACTAGCAAAAAAATCCGCTAACGACGCGCCTAAAGTTCTCTCCCCCCAAGAACAAGAAGATGTGTGGCAACGTATCGCCATGCAGCTGGACATGGATATCCCAAACCACAAGAAAGTGGACTACTACCGTACGTGGTATTTAAAGCACCCAAATCACCTTTACACGGTATCTAAGCGTGCGACTCCTTTTCTATACATGATCACAAAACGTATCGAAGAGCGCGGACTCCCAATGGAGCTTGCATTACTTCCTGTAGTGGAAAGTTCATTCGATGCCTTTGCCTACTCACATGGTAGCGCGGCTGGGTTGTGGCAATTTGTCCCAGGCACCGGAAAAATGATGGGATTAGAGCAAAACTACTGGTATGACGGTCGCAGAGATGTGGCAGCAGCAACGGATGCAGCGCTGGACTACCTAGTACAACTAAACGAGCGTTTTGATGGTAACTGGGAACATGCAATCGCCGCTTATAACAGCGGTGGAGGCCGAGTTTCTAGCGCAATTCGTAAGAATAAAAAGCTCGGTAAACCTATCGATTTCTTCTCATTAGACTTACCAAAAGAGACCAGCAGTTACGTTCCTAAGCTATTGGCCTTGGCTGACGTTATCGCAAACCAAGACAAGTACGGACTTAATATTCCTGCAATTCCAAACAAGCCTGTTCTAACGCTTGTTGATCCAGAAGAGCAGTTAGATCTGGCTATTGCCGCAGATTATGCCGGCATTAGCGTAAAAGAGTTGCAGAGTTACAACCCAGCATACAACCAGTGGTCGACAGCGCCTGAGGGGCCGCACCAACTTTTGATTCCCGTAGAGAAAAAAGAGACTTTTCTCACCAAGGTGGAGAAAAATCGCGGTAAAGGGATGAAGGTCGCTCGCTACAAGGTGAAATCTGGTGACTCTTTAAGCGTGCTAGCTAATAAATACGGCACAACCACGAAAGTCATTCGACGTGCCAACGGCCTATCGAATAACAATATTCGTATTGGTCAATACCTGTTGATTCCGACATCAACAAAAGACGATGCAAAATACGCATTAACGGCACAAAACCGATTAAACAAGACTCAATCTCGTGCTCGTGGTCAACTCAAGCTCACCCATGTCGTTCAGTCTGGAGAAAGTTTGTGGTCAATCGCACGTAACAATAAAGTGTCGTATAAATCGTTAGCTAAATGGAATGGTATGAGCCCTAAAGATCCATTGCGTGTGGGTCAAAAGCTAGTGATATGGAAGGACTCAGACAAAGGTTCTGTGATCCGTACCGTTTTCTACAACGTTCGCTCTGGCGACACCATTAGCGGCATTGCAAGCAAGTTCAAAGTAAAAACGAACGACATCGTGAAATGGAACTCGCTACACAAGAAAAAATACTTACAACCAGGTCAAAAGCTTAAGTTGTACGTTGACGTAACGAAGGTAAGTGTATGAACCCATCAAGCAATCCACTTGTGATGCTGTTGGACATTTTTCGTTCTCCAACATCTTGTTTTCTCGCGCTTTATCAACGCGGCGGATGGGGATGGCAACCGTTCATCTTCCTGATGCTTAGTCCGTTTTTATTCTGGGGTGCTTACTTTTCGAATGTCGATTTCACGTGGCTCAGTGATCAACTTGCTGCGCAATTTCAGCAAATCGACCCGAAGCAGATAGAACTATTAGAACCAAACACGCTAATGGCAAGCGCGATCATCAATGATGTATTCAACCGCTTTGCCACCTTAATATTGCTCGCGCTTTGGTTCTTTCTTGCAACAAAGGCAAGCAAACAACAATACGGTTACTGGAAATGGTTTGCCGCATCGTGTGCTATCTTATTCCCAGCAGTATTGGGCGATGTAGCAAGCTACGCGAGCTTGCTACTCAAGCATGGTCAGGTAATGACTTACGCTGCCGATTTAAATAGCCTCAATGGTCTATTAAAGCTGCCTCTTACTAACGAATGGTCTCATTTCGCTAGCTCGTTACCTTTGCTTCTGCCTTGGTACATTGTGCTCGGCTACGGCGTTGTACTGACGTGGACGGAGTTTGAACGTGGCCAAGCTTTGGTGATAGCAAGCCTGCCATGGGTATTCTTCTACGTTATTTGGGCACTTTATATTGTGGTAACCTAAGCTAGTTATTTAACGTAAATGACAATAACAATGGGTTATGATCGGAAGCGTCGCTCTGCGGCGCTTTTGCGTACTTAAGCGTCAGACCTCGGTAAAACACATGGTCCAGTGGTAACCCTGTTATAAATTGGACTCGATGATCCGGCAAGAACGTCACCTCTTGTAAGTCCGCAGCCTTTAAGGCCTGCCTCATCGCATTAACGCGAGATTCACTCCAGCTATTGAAGTCTCCAGCAAATAGAATTGGCCCCACATGATGCTTTAAAAGCATTTCAAGCGCCGTTAACTGCGATACATACTCTTTTGTACCTACGGTGAAGTTAATCGCATGTACATTCACCACTGCGAGTTTCTCGCCATTACTCAAGTGATACTGGCTATATAATGCAGACTTAGGTAAGCGAAGCCACGGCTCTTTAGAGGTGTAAGCGCAGGCTTTTTCTGGTTGCCCTTGAGCAATACTAATTACACCGGCACCGCTACCCAGCGCCTTAAAAGCACTCACTTGATTACTAACCCAGCGACCATCCACCAACCACTGTTTAAATGATGGTGTCATGCTGGCTTCTTGCAATAACAGTAACTGCTTATCAGCAGAAAACTCATCGAGTGCACGTTGCCAGTTAGCCCGGTTCTGTTTGTAGATATTCCAGACAAGCACATTGATTTTGCCGTCATGATCGAGAGCTTTTGAATCGCTAAATTCGATGCACCTGATATCTTGTGTCAGCTCGGTACCTGTTTGAGTAATAATTTGCGGCTGATCTGGTACGGTGAAAATAACCTGGAAGACAACCAATACCGCTATTACGAGAAAAGCTAACGCCAGAAAAAAACGCTTAAACATACGACAAACCTGAATGTAGGCACCCGAAATCTAGAACAACCAATCTCGGGTTAAATGATTTCACTAATAAGCAAACAACAAAAAAGGAGCCACTTGGCTCCCTTTTAGCATAATAAATACGAAACAGGTGACAAGAAACCTTAGATCGCGTCTTCGTCTTCTTCACCAGTACGAATACGAACCACACGCTCAATATCAGTGACGAATATTTTACCATCACCAATCTTACCAGTTTGCGCGGTTTCAATGATTGTCTCTACGCATTTATCAGCCACATCTTCCGTTACAACGATTTCGAGCTTCACTTTAGGTAGAAAGTCCACCATGTACTCTGCACCACGGTAAAGCTCGGTGTGACCTTTTTGGCGACCAAAGCCTTTCACTTCAGAGACGGTCATCCCTGTAATGCCAACTTCAGCTAGCGCTTCTCGAACATCATCCAGTTTAAATGGCTTGATAATCGCTTCAATTTTTTTCATGTTCATCCCTTAAGCTTCAATCGATTGCGCTTATTATCGTTTAGCGTTTCGCAACATTCAATGTTTGTCTCTGATCCACCAGCGAAAATCCAGGCTGAGCAAATTAACATAGCGAATATCGTGAGTTGATAAAACCCAATGAGGACTGCTCAATGCCCAATCGTCCAAGCTTTACTTCAGACTCGCGTTTACTTCAAACTTGCGTAGTAAGCCGCTAGGTTAGCGATGTCTTCATCAGACAACAATGAAGCTTGAGCTTGCATCACAGCAGCAAGCCCACCTGTTCGCTCTTTATTTTTATAAGCTTTAATTGAACTGATAATATATTGCTCATTTTGCCCTTTCAGATTTGGGTAACCCGGAATGACAGCAATACCATCAGCGCCATGACACGCCGCGCATACTCCCGACTTTGCTTGACCTGCTGCGACATCTCCCGCAGCTAGAGCTTGCCCACTGAACATGGTTAACGCCACCATTGCACCCATGATTGTTTTCTTCATTGCTTCACCTAATCAATTATTATTTAAGGATTTTTATATTTTATAATCGACATTGTGGCATGAATTTTCATTACCTGCGCCAAATAAGTTCACAATCTTGACCATTAAATGCCTGATCAACGAACAGATCTGCCACAGCAACGACTCGGTCTTGATACATCAAAATCGGAATTTGACGACGCAGCCAGCTTGGCACATTGTATTCTTGGAACAACTTCTTCAGTTTTCGACTGTGATTACGCGTGGTTGGATGCGCTGATAAGCCTTCCGGATTAAAGGTCACGCGAAGCAATTCTGGCTGACTCGGAAGCGCAATCGTTGCGTTGCTAGAACTCGTCGTTAAGGTCAGCTCCCCTAGCCGCTCTGGCAGCGACAAAGTCGCATCAACTTGAATCGTACTTTGCCACTCAGTGACGTCAGCCGTTTCCGTTACCCAATAGAGACAATTTCGAAAACGGCGCACTTCACCTTGTTTAAGTTGTAGTTTGGGGTTGGCATCTTGCTGAGCTAATGCGACTTCATTCCAGATGAGATTGAGTTGTACCTGGGTCGGCATACTAGTATTAAGCTTAGCCAGCCACATACGAATCAAGCGCGCACGCGCTAATTCACTGTGCTTAGCCAGTTCTTCAATACTTAAACTTAGATCCGTTTGTAAAGCGTGTTCAAACACCGCGCTCAATAGTTCATCCAATAGCGCTTCTTGTTGAGCACATAAGCTTGCACTGCGCTGAACCGCTTGATGGATACTCGGCCAGCGACCAGACAATTCAGGAATAACACAATGACGAAGAAAGTTACGATCATAACGAGTATCTTGGTTGCTTTCGTCTTCCACCCACTCCAAGCCTAATTTAGTAGCCGCGTCTTCGATGCTCTTCCGCTTGATAGTAAGCAATGGTCGAACTAGGGTTCCGCCAGAGAACGGCATACTCTCCGCCATCGAAGATAACCCTTTTGGCCCGCTGCCTCGCTTAAGAGCAAGGAGAAAAGTCTCTAGTTGATCATCAGCATGTTGGCCGGTCAACAGTATATCGCCTTCTTGAATGTACTTAGTTAAGGCTTGATAGCGAGCTTCACGAGCAAGAAGTTCAATACTTTCACCATTGCTGATGTCTAAGCTCACTCGCTCAATCGAGCATGATATACCCACTTGTTTTGCCCAAAGTAAGCATTTATCGGCCCAATCATCGGCATTCGAGCTCAAACCATGGTGCACATATACGGCGTGGCACTCTATCGAATGCGCTTGTTGATAGCGACTGAGTAATTCGAGTAAAAGACGTGAATCCACTCCTCCGCTAAACGCCAAGACAACCTTAGTGCCTGATTGATAGTAGCGGCCGAGAACTTGAGCAAAATGCGGGTAAAGCGATTCCATAAGCGATCCGATAGGTACAAAAAAAGGGCTGGACTCTCATCCAACCCTTTCTATTTTAACTGTTATCACTTGAGATATCAGCTAACGCTTAATAGCAATCACCGAAATTAACAGTAACCGTAGCTCATTAGACGCTGGTAACGACGCTCACGTAGCGTCTCTTCATCCAATTGTTCTAGATCTTCTAGCTGACGAAGTAGTGTCGCTTTCATATTCGCTGCCATTTGAACATGATCGCGATGAGCGCCGCCTAGTGGCTCTTCAATGATTTCGTCGATCAGTTCAAGCTCTTTAAGACGCGGAGCAGTTAGACCCATCGCTTCTGCAGCTTGCGGTGCTTTGTCAGAATCACGCCATAAGATTGAAGCACAACCTTCAGGAGAGATTACTGAGTATGTAGAGTACTGAAGCATGTTCACGTAGTCACCTACACCAATTGCTAGTGCGCCGCCAGAACCACCTTCACCAACAACGTTACAGATTACTGGCACTTTAAGACCAGACATCACTTTTAAGTTTTTCGCGATAGCTTCAGATTGACCACGCTCTTCTGCGCCCACACCTGGGTACGCGCCAGCCGTATCGATAAATGTGATGATCGGCATGTTGAAACGCTCAGCCATTTCCATCAAACGTAGCGCTTTACGGTAACCTTCTGGTTTTGGCATACCAAAGTTACGTTTCACTTTCTCTTTGGTTTCCCGACCTTTTTGGTGACCAATGATCATCACAGGACGGCCTTCAAGGCGAGCCATGCCACCCACAATCGCTTTGTCGTCTGCAAACGCGCGGTCACCCGCTAATTCATCAAATTCCTCAAAAGCGTGTTGGATGTAATCCAGTGTGTAAGGACGTAATGGGTGACGAGCCAGTTGAGCTGTTTCCCATGCGCCTAGGTCGCTGAAGGTTTTTTTCTTCAGCTCTAAGCTTTTCTTCTCAAGCTGTTCGATTTCTTTATCCAGGTCAATTGCAGAATCACCACCGTGACGAGAGACATCACGTAATGCTTCAATTTTCGCTTCTAGTTCTGCAATTGGCTTTTCAAATTCAAGAAAGTTTAGGCTCATCTATGAATCCTTGTTTACTCAGCGTCTAACATATTGCGCTGAATTTTTAGTTAAATTCGAGTTCTACCTGGCTTTTGCCAAGTAACTGTTTTAAATCGTCGAGTAATGTATCACTTGGCGTTACTCGCCACTCGGTGCCCAATGTTAACCGCGCTCTGGCGTCGGCACGCTGGTAGTATACATTGACGGGTACGGTTCCGGCTTTGTGCGGTTCTAAAATACGGCTGAACTGCTCAAAAAACTGATCGTTGATCTGAGTTGCATCGATCGATACCGACAAACCACGAGCGTATTTCTCGCGCGCACTGCCGAGATCCATAACTTCACGCGCCGACATTTTAAGGCCACCGTTGAAGTCATCAAAGCTGACCTGTCCAGAAACGACCAAAATTCTGTCTTTTTCGAGAAGTTCAGCGTATCGATCCAGTGCATCTGAGAACAACATCACTTCCATGCGACCACTTCGGTCATCCAGTGTCATAATGCCAATTCGTGTACCACGCTTAGTCGTCATTACGCGAGCGGCAATAACCAAACCAGCCACCGTGACAGATTGGTCGCGACGCGTAGGCGTTGCGTCTTTTAGTCGACAACTGGTGTATTTGTTTAGTTCCTTTACGTAGGCGTTAATTGGGTGCCCTGTCAAATATAGACCTAGGGTATCACGCTCGCCCTCTAACCACACTTTTTCTGGCCAAGGCGGAACTTGCGTATACTTGTGCTCTACTTCTTCAGGCGCATCCGTTAGCACACCAAACATATCCGTTTGACCAAACGCCTCGGCTTGGTGATGTTGACTTGCCGCTTTTACCGCATCATTGAGTGACGCCATCATCGCCGCGCGGTGTGGACCTAGTCGATCTAACGCACCCGCGTAGATCAGCTTCTCTATCACTCGTTTATTGACGCGTTTTAGATCAACTCGAGCACAGAAATCAAATAGGTCTTTAAAGTGACCACCTTTATTTCTCGCCTCAAGAATAGCATCGATAGGACCTTCACCTACCCCTTTTATCGCACCAATACCGTAAACAATTGCGCCATTTTCATCAACATTAAAGCGATATAGGCCAGAGTTGATGTCTGGTGGCAGCACGGTAAGCTTCATACGGAAACACTCATCGACCAAGCCAACGACTTTTTCCGTGTTATCCATATCGGCTGTCATTACCGCAGCCATAAATTCGGCAGGGTAATGTGTTTTCAGCCAAAGAGTCTGATAAGAAACCAATGCATAAGCAGCAGAGTGCGATTTGTTAAAACCATAACCGGCGAACTTCTCTACCAAGTCGAAGATTTTCATCGCCAACTCGCCATCGATACCGTTCTTTATCGCACCTTCTTCAAAGATAGCACGTTGTTTTGCCATCTCTTCTGGCTTTTTCTTACCCATTGCACGACGAAGCATGTCCGCACCACCTAGCGTGTAACCTGCTAAGATCTGCGCAATCTGCATTACCTGCTCTTGGTACAGGATGATGCCGTAGGTTGGATCTAGCGTCTCTTTTAGCGACTCGTGTTGCCACTTTTCATCTGGATAAGAGATCGCTTCTCGACCATGTTTACGGTCGATAAAGTTATCTACCATGCCCGATTGCAAAGGACCCGGACGGAAGAGTGCTACCAATGCGATGATGTCTTCGAAACAGTCTGGCTGAAGTCGTTTGATCAGCTCTTTCATGCCTCGAGATTCAAGCTGGAATACTGCTGTCGTTTCAGAGTTTTGCAACAAACGGAAAGAGGCGGGGTCTTCTAACGGTATGGATTCAATTTGAACCGGTTCTTTACCTTCTCGCTCTAGGCGTGGGTTAATCAGCCCTAACGCCCAGTCAATAATGGTTAAGGTACGTAAACCTAAGAAGTCAAACTTAACTAGGCCAGCGGTCTCAACATCGTTTTTATCAAATTGAGTAACCGGAAAGTGACCTTCAGCGTCTGCATAAATTGGCGCAAAATCGGTAATTGTTGTAGGTGAAATTACAACACCACCAGCGTGTTTACCGGCGTTTCGCGTACAGCCTTCCAAAATATGACACATGTCGATGAGTTCTTTAACTTCCTCATCGGCCTCATACAATTCAGGTAGTGCAGGTTCAGCTTTAAACGCTTTATCTAGCGTCATACCTGGATCGGGCGGGATCAGCTTTGAAATACGATCAACAAAACCAAATGGGTGGCCCAATACGCGGCCAACGTCACGGATTACCGCTTTTGCCGCCATGGTACCAAACGTGATGATCTGAGACACCGCGTCACGACCGTACATTTCCGCAACGTGGTCAATAACCTGGTCACGTTTATCCATACAGAAATCGACGTCGAAATCGGGCATTGAAACACGTTCTGGGTTCAAGAAACGTTCGAACAGCAAGTCGTATTCTAGTGGATCCAGATCGGTGATTTTTAGTGCGTAAGCCACCAAAGAACCAGCACCGGAACCACGTCCAGGACCGACAGGAATTCCATTATCTTTTGACCACTGGATGAACTCCATTACGATCAAGAAGTAACCAGGAAATCCCATTTGGTTGATAACATCTAGCTCTATCTGAAGACGTTCATCATATTCAGGGCGGCGACGTTTTCTCTCTTCCTCATCTGGAAATAGGAACTCTAAACGCTCTTCCAACCCCTCTCGGGATTTCATGACTAGGAACTCAGTCTCTTTCATCCCTTCGGTTGGGAAAGCTGGTAGGAAGTACTCACCTAAGCGCACAGTCACGTTACAACGCTTCGCTATCTCGACACTGTTTTCTAACGCTTCAGGAATATCAGCAAACAGCTCACACATTTCTTCTTCTGTACGAAGATATTGCTGCGGACTGTAGTTTTTTGGCCTACGCGGATCTTCTAATGTGTAACCATCGTGAATCGCTACGCGTATTTCATGAGCATCAAATAGGTCTGGACTCAGGAATACAACTTCATTGGTCGCCACTACTGGCAAGTCTTGCTGCTCTGCCAATTCAACCGCAAAGTGAAGATAAGTTTCTTCATCTGGACGACCGGTACGAAGTAGCTCAAGATAAAAGCGATCTGGAAAATGCTGTTTATAAAAATCAACACACCCCTGCACTATTTGACGGTTGCCTTTCAAAAGGCCGCGACCAATTTCCCCGCTTTTACCGCCGGATAATACAATCAAGCCTTCAGACATTTCAGCCAACCAGGCTTTATCAATCACAGGGTGGTGTTGAACATGTCCACGTAAGTACGCTTTTGATATCAATAACGTCAGGTTCTTATAACCTACATTATCCGCCGCAAGCAAAGTCACTTGTGTCAGCTCTTCACCAAACTCGTCCGACTGCATTTTAAAGTCAGCACCAATGATCGGTTTAACACCACTGCCATGCGCCGTACCGTAAAACTTCACCAAACCACATAGGTTGGTAAAGTCGGTCAACGCCATTGCGGGCATACCGAGCTCAGCAACTTTCTTTACGATTGGCGGAACTTTGTTGAGGCCATCCACCATCGAGAAGTCACTATGAACACGCAGGTGGATGAATTTGGGATCTGACATTAACAGGTACCGTGTAACTCTATTTTGTTGGGGATTCTAACCTAAAGAGGTTGGGTTTATAACACCAATTAGATCGTTTGATTATTCTATGCCTAACGCTTTTTTTACTGGCTTGAAACTCTTGCGGTGTTCACTGATCACTCCGTGTTGCTCAATCGCTTCAAAGTGCGCTTTAGTTGGGTAACCTTTGTGCTTCGCGAAGCCAAATTGTGGATGAAGTTTATCCAACTCTTCCATCTCTTGGTCACGCACGACTTTGGCAATAATTGACGCCGCACTGATTTCGGCAACACGTAGATCGCCTTTTACTACAGCTTGAGCATCCATTGGCAGCTCCGGACAACGGTTACCATCAATCAACACCAAATCAGGTTGAACCTGTAACCCCGCCACTGCACGCTGCATCGCAACCATAGTCGCCTGCAAAATATTCAGTTGATCGATTTCTTCAGGAGAACAACGCCCGACCGCCCACGCCAATGCTTTTTCTTTGATTTCAGGAAGCAACGCCATGCGTTTCTTTTCGGTCAATTTTTTCGAATCGTTCAACCCTTCAATAGGATTGTGAGGATCAAGGATAACCGCAGCGGTGACGACGTCTCCCACCAAAGGGCCACGTCCTACCTCGTCGACTCCGGCCACAAGCTGGTAACCTTGCGGATATTCAAACGGAGGGAGTTCAACTTTGGTTTTGGTCGCTTTTGGTTTAACAGCCATGATAAATCTCTATTTTTCAATCAGTTTTAGAACCGCGTTTGCGGCTTGTTGATCCGCATCTTTACGGATCCAATGATGCATTTCCGTAAACTTATCTAACATCGGTTTATTGTCGCTTTCCAATAAGCGAGAAACCTCAGTAAACAAATTGTCTGGTGTGCACTCATCTTGTAGATATTCTTTGACGAGCTCATCATCCGCCAAGATATTCGGCAATGACACATACTTCGTTTTCAATAGACGTTTAGCTAAGAAAGCAGTAAATGCATTCACACGATAACCCACCACCATTGGACGCTTGAGAAGCATACACTCCAACGCTACGGTACCGGAGGCCAACATCACGGCATCGGATGCGGTGATGACGTTGCGTGCGGTGTCATCAACTAACTTGAAGTCCAACTCTGGCGCTAGCTCTTTCCATGCTTGTTCAAACTGCTCACGGCGTTTTTGATTAACAAGCGCGACAACAAACCCCAGTTCTGGAAATTTTTTATGGAGTAACTTGCAGGTTTCAATAAATGGCTCTGAGAGCATTTTTAACTCGCTACCACGACTGCCTGGCAGGACAGCAAGCCACTTTTTATCTTGTTCTAAACCAAGCAACTCACGTGCAGGCGCTTGTTCTGATTCTAGTGGGATGGCATCAGCCAAGGTATGACCAATGAACTCGCAAGGTACATTAAATTTGTCGTAGAACGCTTTCTCAAACGGAAGAAATGCTAGCACCAAGTTCGTTGCCGCTTCTATTTTAAAGATGCGCTTCTGACGCCAAGCCCAAACAGACGGACTCACGTAATGAACGGTTTTAATGCCCGCTTGCTTGAGGTCAAGCTCCAGGCGTAAGTTGAAGTCAGGAGCATCGATCCCGATGAAAACATCAGGCGGATTCTGAGTAAAATACTGAACGAGCTCAGCTTTCACTTTAAGAAGTCTCGGTAAGCGGCCTAAAACCTCGACTAATCCCATCACCGCAAGCTCTTCCATATCAAACAGAGACTCGCAACCTTGGGCTATCATTTTCGGACCACCAATGCCTACGAACTCTGCGTCTGGATATTGTTGCTTTACTGCTTTGATAAAGCCTTCACCTAGCGTATCGCCAGACAATTCTCCGGCAATGATGCCAATACGTAATGGTCTTTCCATATCTACTTCGCTATTTTTCCTGTGCGCTATGGATAACGGTTTGCCTTATCCATAAAACACAAAAAGATCGTAACCTCAAATTTGGTCACGATCTTTTTATTTATTGGTTCATTCGCCAATTAACGAATAATGCCACGTTCCGTCGTTTCCAGAATATCTGAGAAACGCTTCACAGCCGGCCACTCTTGAGCCATTTCAGCCAGAATAGGCTTCACTTCTTCTAGCGTCTTACCTGAACGGTAGATTTCTTTATACGCTTTTTGTAGCGCACGAATCTCTGGTTTCTCAAAGCCATTACGCTTCAAGCCAACAAGGTTCAAGCCGAATGGAGTAGCGTGGTTACCTTGCGCGAGTACATAAGCTGGGACATCTTGCACCACAGCTGAACAGCCGCCAATGTATGCGTAAGCGCCCACTGTACAAAACGGATGAATCGCAGACAGTGCCATCACACCGGCATAGTCATCAACAGTAACGTGACCACCAAGAATCGAGTTATTACCGATATGAGTGTGGTTACCAATAACAACATCATGCGCAACGTGTGCATTCACACACAATAAGTTGTCATCACCAATGATCGTGGTTGCTTTGTCTTGCACTGTGCCGCGGTGAACTTGGACCGCTTCACGAATGACGTTACGGTCACCGATAACCACAGTTGTGTCTTCACCACCGTATTTTTTGTCTTGGTTTTCTTCACCAATGACAGCATGTGGGAAAATACGGTTATCTTTGCCAATAGTTGTGTGACCTTTGATCACAACGTGAGACATCACTTCTGTGCCTTCACCAATTTCAACCGTAGAGGTGATGTACGTAAAAGGACCTACTGTTACGTTAGCACCAATTTTGGCGCCCTCTTCTACCACCGCTGCCGGGTGGATTTTAGCGGTTTCATGAATCATATTAAAACTCTCGACGAGCACACTTCAGTTCTGCAGAACATACCACTTCGCCGTCAACTTTTGCTACACCGCTAAATGCAGCAATGCCGCGACGTTCTTTCAGAAATTCTACCTCAATAACCAATTGGTCGCCCGGAACCACTGGTTTACGGAATTTCGCGCCGTCTACGCTTGCAAAGTAGTACAGTTCATTTTCTGTTGGTGCACCAAATGATTTAAATGCAAGTAAGCCTGTTGCCTGAGCCATTGCTTCTAAAATCAAAACACCTGGGAATACTGGTAGTTGAGGAAAGTGACCTGTGAACTGAGGTTCGTTAACCGACACGTTTTTAATCGCGTGAAGGTACTTCTCTTCTTGGAAGTCTATCACTCGGTCGATCAATAAGAATGGGTAGCGATGAGGTAGTAGCTCTTGAATTTCAGAGATGTTCATCGTTTTCTTTTCAGTAGTCAAAGTCGTCTTCCTATATCAATTTTTTGCCGCCAAGATGGCAAACGTGGCAACAGGTCGTAAAGCCGAATCGCTTTGCAATATACTAGCAAAATACGCACCATCTTGGAGTTAAATCTACTTAGAGCGCGTCATTATAGAAGAAAAAGACCCGCATTTCGCGAGTCTTCGTACAGAATATGGAACTAGAGCCTGTTAGCTTTCACGTTAAATACAGAGCGAAAGATAACTTGTTCTAAATTTCTTCTTTCTGTTCCAGCTGTTTTTCAACCGCTTTCAGGCGCTTATTCATCTCATCAATACGGTGAACTCGAGTTGCAGTTTTACGCCACTCTCTGTTCGTTTGTAGTGGAATACCTGATGAGTAAAGGCCTTTTTCTTCGATACTGCGCATTACCATGCCCATACCTGTAATCGCCACACCATCTGCGATAGTGATATGGCCATTCAGAACAGACGCGCCGCCAATCTGGCAGTACTTACCAATTTTTGTACTGCCCGCGACAATAGTACCACCAGGCATCACGGTACCATATCCGATCTGCACGTTGTGCGCGATTTGAAGTTGGTTATCCAGAATGACATTGTCTTCAATGATAGTATCTTCGAGTGCACCGCGGTCAATCGTAGTACAAGCACCAATCTCAACGCGGTTACCGATACGCACTGAACCAAGCTGAGGAATTTTAATCCACTCGCCTTTGTCATTCGCGTAACCGAAGCCATCAGAGCCAATGACGGTACCCGATTGAACGAGACAGTCATCACCCAATGACACTTCATGGTAGATAGTGACATTAGCCCAAAGCTTGGTGTTATTCCCTAGCTTGGCGTTCTTACCGATAAAACAACCAGCACCAACACTTACGTTGTCGCCGAGTTCCACGCCCGTTTCAATCACAGCGTTAGCGCCGATTGTAACGTTCTCACCCATCTTAACGTCAGCGGCAATCACAGCACTTGGTGCAATATCGTCTGCCGGTTTTGGTGTGGTATCCATCGCTTGGACCACACGAGCAAATGCGACATAAGGGTCTGAAACCACTAGCGCATTTCCAACGCATTGATCTTTATGCTCAGCCTTTACCATAACAACGGTAGCTTGGCACTCAGAAAGGTGTTTTGCGTATTTTGGGTTAGACAAGAAGGTTACGTCACCTTCTTGTGCTTTATCCATTGGAGCAACACGGCTTACAACGAGAGACTCGTCACCAAACAGCTCACCCCCGGTAATTGTCGCCAATTCGGCTAATGTTAATGTCTTCATAACTTCTTATTTTAGAGCTTTAATTACGTCTTCAGAGATATTGTATTCTGGCTTGCCGTACTGCAAAGCAGAGATATCAATCACAAGATCGTAACCATTTTTGTCTGCGACTTTCTTAACTGCATCTTGAATCGTTTTGAAAAGCTTCGCTTTTTCTTCAGCTTCACGACGCGCACTTGCTTTTTCAAGTGCTTGTGCTTTCACTTTGTACTCGCTGTCGAGCTTCGCGATATCGATACGTAGCTTTTCAACTTCGTCTTGACCCAAAAGCTCGCCGTCACGTTGTAGCTTCTCAATCTTTGTTTTAGCTTGTGCTTGGATTGACTTTAGTTCATCAGCTTTGCTTTTGAAGTCTTTCTGCATTTTTTGTAGTACAACTTCACGTTGAGGAAGAGCTTGAAAAACTTGAGCTGTATTTACGTAAGCAATTTTCTGTGCAGCTTCTGCCGCATTTGCAAACATTGAAGAGCTCAGTACAAGAAGGCCAATCCCAGCCGCTTTGATCATTTTATTCAAAATATTTTCCTCTTTAGAAAGTTCTACCGATAGTGAATGTGAAGAACTCTTCATCATCGCCATCAAATTTCTTAATTGGTTTCGCTAGTGAGAATACTAGTGGCCCCATTGGAGACATCCACTGCAACGCCGCACCGTAAGAAGAGCGGTAGTTGGTTGGATCTGAGTAATCGTAGTAGTAACGGTCACCATATTCCGCACCTGAATCGCGGTAGTCAAACTCCGTATCCCAAACACTTGCCATATCAAAGAAGATACTGGTACGAATTTGGTTTTGTACTTCTTCTGATGCAAATGGTGTTGGGACAATCAACTCAACACTTGCTAGCGCTACGGCGTTACCACCAACAGAGTCATCTGTTGCTGTATCTGCGCCATTGTTTGAACCAGATGTATCACGGTAAACCGCTTTAGGACCAACAGAGTTTGAGCCAAAGCCACGAAGCGATGTAAAGCCACCTGCGTAGTAGTTTTCGTAGAATGGGAACAAGTTATCGTTACCATCCGTTTGACCGTAACCATTACCGTAACCTAAGCGGCCACGGAACAAGAGGGTAAACTCGTGCTTTTTAGTCAATGGCACATACTGGCGAACATCGTACTGCATTTTGAAGTATTGAACGTCAGAGCCAGGTACGGTCATTTTATAGAATGCACGCTGATGGTTACCTGCCGTTGGGAAGTAACCACGGTTTAAGTTATTACGTGTCCAAGAGATATTGAAGTCGAAGTCGTTTGTGTTCAACGCTCCACTAGAATCAATGTTGTCTGCTTGTGCTCGTAAGAACTGCTCTACCTGCAAGTAAGGCGATAAGTTACCGATCTTGTTGTGCGTATAACCGACACCGAATTCAAAACGGTTCAACTCATCGAATGGGAAGCCCCACGTTAAGCTCGCGCCATAACTTTCGTTGGTATAGTCAACGATATTGGCTTCTTTCGCTTCAAATTCGTTATAGAAAACCTTACCACCCAAGCTTACACCGTCTAAGTTCCAGTACGGATCACGGTAATCAAGACTGATGTTTTTCTGGTAGTCATTCATCATCGCGTTGATACCAACACGGTTACCACTACCAATGAAGTTATCTTGTTGCAGGCCAACCTGGAAGCTCACACCCGATTCTGTGCCGTAGCCAACACCGAAGTTAACGCTACCAGAGTTTGCTTCTTTGACAGAGTAAACTAGGTCAACTTGATCATCACTACCAGGAACTCGAACCGTCTGTACTTCAACATTTTCAAAGTAGCCCAACCGATTTAGACGAGTTTTACCCGTTTCAATCGATTTCGAGTTCAACCAACTGCCTTCCATCTGACGCATTTCACGACGAAGGACTTCATCTTTGGTTGAGTTATTACCCGTGAAGCGAATGTCACGAACATAAATTCGGTTACCCGGATCTACGTTAACGACCAAAGAAACTTCTTGATTCTCGTCGTCAAACTCAGGAATGGTATTCACTTGAGGATAAGCATAACCGGACTCACCAAGCACACGCTTAATCCCTTCTTCCATTGAAGTCACCAACGAGCCGTTGTATGTCTCATTGTCTTCAAATGGCACAAGTCTTTCGAACGTCGCTTCCTCGCCAATCAAATCACCACGGAACTTCACGTCCTTAACGGTGTAAACCTCGCCCTCTTCTAGACCAAGAGTAATGTATACCCCTTTCTTGTCAGGAGAGATTGCAACTTGTGTCGAATCAACGTTAAATTTTAAGTAACCACGATCCAGGTAGAATGATTTGAGTGCTTCAATATCACCTGCAAGGACTTGCTTTTGATACTTTTCATCAGAAAGGAAATTCCACCACGGCACATCAACATTTAAGTTAAAGCGAGAAAGCAGCTCTTCATCACTGAACACTTCATTACCGATAAAGTTGATTTGCTGAATTTTTGCCGACACACCTTCAGTAAAGACAAACTTAAGGTCAGAACGATTACGTGGTAGTGGAGTAACCACCGCTTTTACTGTTGCGTTGTATTTACCTACGCTGTAGTAAAAGTCTTCTAAGCCTTTTTCAATGTTGCTTAGCGTGGTGCGGTCAAGCGCTTCACCTTCACGAACGCCAGACGCGTTCAGGTTTTCTTGTAGCTGCTCGTCCTTGATTGCTTTGTTACCTGAAAAAGAGATGCTTGCAATGGTAGGACGTTCTTTGACTTGAACCATCAGAACACCACCGTCACGCAACACTTTCACATCTTCAAAGTTACCAGATGCATACAGGGCGCGGATAATTTCTGCAACATCGCCTTGGCCAATGGTATCACCGACACGTACAGGCATTTTCAACAATGCAGCACCCAGTGCTACACGCTGCAATCCATCGATTTCAATATCTTGAACTACGAAGTTCTCTGCTCCATTTGCAGATACACTGGTCGCCAGTAAACTTGCAAATAGAATTCGCTTAATCGCCATACTTGTTCTAATTATTCCTTGCTACTGCTTTTGTCTCTGAACTATCACAGACGAGTAAAATCATTAAATAGCGCTAACGCCATGAGCGAGAAGATGATCGCACCACCAATTCTAAAGCCCATTTCCTGCACTTTCTCAGGAACAGGACGTCGAATGACTGCTTCAATTGCAAAAAACAACAAATGACCGCCATCCAACATTGGTAAAGGAACGAGATTAATAATACCTAGGTTAACACTAATTAGAGCGAGAAAACCTAAAAAGTAGACCAAACCATAATCTGCTGTCGCGCCTGCGCCTTTGGCTATTGATATTGGTCCACTCAGATTATTCAGACCAACGTCTCCAACAATCAGCTTCTTAAGCATGCTGATTGTCAAACCAATGACTTGGCCAGTTTTGTCTACTGCTTTACCTATTGACTCGAATACACCAAACTGAAGATCGAAGCGATAACTTTCTGGCCATTCTGCGACTTTAGGTGCAATACCTGCAAAACCAACGACTTCTTTGTTAGCTAGCTCACGGCTACCGGGCGTCAGCGTCAATGTTTGCTCATAACCCTGACGTAACACCGTCAATTCAAGCGGTGTATCAGGATTAGAACGAACCGCTTCAACCACTTGCTTCCATTCGGTTACGCGTTGTTGACCAATTGCGACAACCTCATCACCTGGAAGCACACCAGCTTTTTCCGCCGCTCCACCTTGCGAGACCTGCTCGATAACTCGATACACCTCCGGTGTATACGGAGTAAAACCTAACGACTGCATCGCTGACTGAGTTTCTGGGTCGAACTTCCACTCACGTAAATCGAGCGTTTTCGTTACTTCTGAACCAACTTCATTCGCTGACGTTAGTGTTACCGTCATCAAATCATCGCCAATATGAGAAATCAATCCCATATTTACTGATTCCCAATCCGGAGTTTTGATACCAGATATCGATTTAAGTTCCATTCCAGATTCAATTCCAGCTTCCGCAACAATCGAATTGGGCGTAACTTCACCAATTACAGGCTTAACAGCCGGGATACCAATTAGAAATACCAGCCAATAGGCAAAAATTGCGAAAAGAAAATTAAAGATGGGGCCAGCCGCAACAATAGAGGTTCGCTTCCATAACGGCTTCTTATCAAACGCTAGGTGCTTCTCATGTTCTGGCACCTCATCGACACGGCTATCAACCATTTTCACATAGCCGCCGAGAGGGATCATTGAGATGCTGTACTCCGTTCCGTCTTTGCCTACTTTACTCCAAATAGACTTGCCGAAACCGATTGAAAACTTTTCAACTTTAACGCCGCAACGGCGAGCAACCCAAAAATGCCCAAATTCGTGCACGGCAACAAGAATGCCCAGTGCGACGATAAAAGAAATGAGATTCCACAATATACCAGTCATCAGCTACGCTCGCGTATGGTTTCTAGGGCAATAGTTCGTGCCATTCTATCTAGCTCGAGCAAGCTTTCCAAGCTATTCGCATTCTCAGCTTTGCAGCTTGCGTTGATTTTATTCAACACAGACTCATTGATGCGAGCAATATCGGTAAAACCTAGTCTGTTATTTAAAAATGCATCAACAGCGACTTCATTAGCTGCGTTCAATGCTGTTGTTGCGTGTTGACCTTCATAACAGGCATCAATTGCGAGTTTTAAACATGGGTAACGAGCAAAATCAGGCTGCAAAAACGTCAGCTCACCAACTTTCGTGAAGTCTAGCGGCTTAACCCCAGCTTCCACTCTTGACGGGTATGACATGGTGAGCGCAATTGGCGTCGCCATATCCGCTTCTCCCATTTGTGCCAAGACCGAACCATCACGATACTGAACCATAGAATGAATTACCGATTGAGGGTGAATAACCACCTTCAGTTGTTCGCGAGCAGCATTAAATAGCCACTTAGCTTCGATATACTCAAGGCCTTTATTCATCATCGTGGCAGAGTCAACAGAAATTTTTGGCCCCATCGACCAGTTTGGATGAGCAATCGCCTGAGCGGGTGTCACCTGCTCCAGTTCTGCGATGTCAGTGTAACGGAAAGGACCACCAGATCCAGTCAACAAAATATGAGAAATGCCATGTTCTTGTAAATTGCAACGACCTAGATTGGTTTGTACTTGCTGTGGTAAACATTGGAAAATGGCGTTGTGTTCACTGTCGACGGGAAGTAGCTCTGCGCCAAATTCTTCTACAGCATCAATAAATAGCTGGCCTGACATTACAAGTGCTTCTTTATTTGCCAACAAGACTCGCTTACCTGCTTTCACGGCAGCCATGGTAGGCAATAAGCCAGCGGCTCCTACAATAGCAGCCATTACACTGTCGACCTCGTCCAGCGAAGCTATATGACATAGCGCATCAGTACCACCTAGCACTTCGGTACCTGGCGAAACCAAGTGTAGCTCAGCTTGAAGTTGAGACGCCGCAGCTTTATCTGCCATGACCGCATATTTAGGTTGCCACTGACAACATAGACCGATCATCTTTTCAACGTTAGTGCTTGCCGCTAAGGCAACGACAGAAAACAGATCTGGGTTTTGTTCGACCACTTTAAGCGTGCTTGCACCAATTGATCCAGTAGCACCAAGAATCGTTAACTTTTGCATGTTGTAAGACCGTTAGAAAGCTCAGGAGCGACGACGCCGCTCCTGATAAATTAGAATACGTAGTAAAGAAGAGCAAAAACTGGGAATGCTGCGGTTAGGCTGTCGATACGATCTAGCACACCACCGTGCCCTGGGATAATGTTACTGCTGTCTTTAATGCCTGAGACACGTTTGAACATACTTTCAACCAGATCACCAAGCACTGAAATAACGACAGTAACCAGCGTAATCAGCACCATATGGACAGGGCTAGTGAACTGGATGTCGAACCAATCAGCAAATGCCCACGCTACGATTAATGCCGTGATAATGCCACCAATTAGCCCTTCAATAGTTTTATTGGGGCTTACATGAGGAGCCATCTTACGTTTGCCTAAGCTTTTGCCTGCAAAGTAGGCGCCGCTATCTGCAGCCCATACCAAGAAACAAACGTACAACACAAGCTTTGCGCCGTGGTATGGATCTACAGTGATGTCATACGCTCTGAGAATAATCACACTCCAAAGGAATGGGATTAATGTCAGAAAACCAAATACATGACGTAAAACAAAATTACTTTGCCAAGATTTCGTCGTTTTGGGGTAAGTAATCGCCATTAAGCTAGCAATAATCCACCAAACAAAACCAATACCCAAGACGACATAATGAGGTGTCGTTAAGTGATTGAGGCTATATGCATCAGGCGAGATGTATAGAAAACTAAGTCCGGTAATAATGATTGCCGGCACAAGGGCAGCAATGCGAGAGTTGCTTCCTGTAAACTGAGTCCACTCCCAAAAACCTAATAGCGTTATTGCAGTTAAAGCGGCAATAAAGCCCATTAGCGGTAATTTAAAAATGCCTAAAATAACCAGGGGAGCTAAAATTAGTGCTGTTATTATTCTCTGTTTCAAACTAACTAGTCCTTATTGAGCTGCCATCAATGCCTTTATTTGTTCACCTGTACAGCCAAAACGACGTTCTCGGTTGATAAACCAAGTCACAGCTTCTACCAAACTGTCTTCATCGAATTCTGGCCAGTACTCTGGTGTAAAGTACATTTCTGCATAAGCCATTTGCCACAACATAAAGTTGCTGATGCGGCACTCTCCACTGGTGCGAATTAAAAGATCCACTTCCGGTAGGTCTGCCATGGTCAAATGCTCAGTGATTAGCTGCTCATTGATATCCTCTACACGAATTTCACCGTTACGTGCTTTTAGCGCTAACGTTTTAGCAGCTTCTGTGATGTCCCATTTACCGCCATAGTTGGCTGCAATGTTGATCACCATACCCGTGTTATCTGCCGTTAGGTTTTCTGCTTCTACAATTTTCTTTTGTAGACGCTCACTAAATCGACTGGTATCACCGATCACGCGCAACCGTAAGTTATTTTTGTGTAGTTTTTTTACTTCACTAGACAGGACCGTGATAAACAGTTCCATCAAAAGACCCACTTCTTCCTCCGGACGACGCCAGTTTTCACTACTAAAAGCAAACAGCGTCATGGCTCTAATGCCTAGTTTTGAAGCAGCAGCCACGGTCTTACGAACGGCACTAACGCCTTTTTTATGACCAAATACGCGAGGTTTTCCTTTGGACTTAGCCCAACGGCCATTACCGTCCATAATGATGGCAATATGCTTAGGAAGGGAATCAGAGAAGGCTTGAGAATTTTGCATAGGGAGTTAATTGAGTTCCATCAGTTGGATAGACTAACATAAAAAAACGCTGAGCTGTGAGCACAGCGTTTTCCAACAGTGATGTGTGTGGGAGTATTAAACTTCCATCAACTCTTTTTCTTTTGCAGCAAGAACTTCATCGATCTTCTTAACTGCAACGTCAGTTAGCTTTTGAATTTCGTCTTGTGCTTTACGATCTTCATCTTCAGAGATTTCTTTATCTTTTAGAAGCGCTTTAAGATCGTTGTTTGCGTCACGACGGATGTTACGAACAGCAACACGACCACCTTCAGCTTCACCACGAACGATCTTAACTAGGTCTTTACGACGTTCTTCCGTTAGCGGTGGAAGTGGAACGCGGATGATAGTGCCAGCTGACATAGGGTTTAGACCAAGGTCAGACGTCATGATCGCTTTTTCTACTTTCGGCGTCAGCTCTTTATCAAAAACCGTGATTGCAAGTGTACGTGCATCTTCAGCAATAACGTTTGCTACTTGGTTTAGAGGTGTTGCTGCACCGTAGTATTCTACAGAAATACCAGATAGTAGGCTTGGGTGTGCACGACCTGTACGAATTTTAGAAAGGTTGTTCTTAAGCGCTTCAACGCTTTTATCCATGCGCTCTTGCGCGTCTTTTTTGATTTCGTTAATCACAGTTTCACCTTAAAAATGTCATCTTTCCTGAAGAAAGCCTAAAACGGTTGAGCAAAGCAAGCACCACCCTAACGCTTTGGAGTGGCACCTTAAGCCAAGCTTATTCGTTGATGAGCGTGCCTTCTGCTTCGCCCATTACCACGCGACGTAGTGCGCCTGGCTTGTTCATATTAAATACGCGGATTGGCATTTTGTGGTCACGAGCTAGCGTAAACGCCGCCAAGTCCATAACTTTCAGCTCTTTATCCAGAACTTCTGCATAAGATAGCTTATCATACAGCTCTGCGTCTGGGTTTGCTACAGGGTCAGCAGTAAATACACCATCAACTTTCGTCGCTTTTAGTACAACATCCGCTTCAATTTCGATACCACGTAAACAAGCAGCAGAATCCGTTGTAAAGAACGGGTTACCAGTACCAGCAGAGAAGATGACAACTCGGCCTTGGCGAAGCTCACGGATCGCATCAGCCCAATTATAGTCGTCACATACGCCTTTTAGAGGGATTGCAGACATAACGCGCGCATTTACGTATGCACGGTGAAGAGCATCACGCATCGCTAGGCCATTCATTACTGTAGCAAGCATACCCATGTGGTCACCAACTACGCGGTTCATACCAGCTTCAGCTAGGCCTGCACCACGGAACAAGTTACCGCCACCGATAACTACACCAACCTGAACACCCAGTTCAACCAGTTCTTTAACTTCTTGTGCCATACGATCAAGGACCGCAGGATCAATACCAAAACCGTCTTCACCTTGAAGAGCTTCACCACTCAGTTTTAATAGAATACGTTGATACGCTGGTTTAGGGTTCGTAGTCATGGAGTTTACCTTCCAAAGAGAGTTGTTGATTAACAGTCATGAATAGACACAACTTCAGTTATGGCTATTCATCACGGCTAATCGTTCACTGCTCATAAAAAGACCGCAGCCTTGGCTACGGTCTAATCTTTATACAGTCTCTAAGGATTAACCTTTTTGAGCTGCTGCAACTTCTTCAGCGAAGCTCATTTCTTCTTTCTTCTCGATACCTTCACCTACTTCTAGGCGAACGAACGTAGAAACTGAAGCGCCTTTTTCTTTCAGCATTTCGCCTACAGTTTTCTTAGGCTCCATGATGAAAGCTTGACCTGTTAGAGAGATCTCGCCAGTGAATTTCTTCATGCGGCCAACAACCATCTTCTCAGCGATTTCAGCAGGCTTGCCTTCGTTCATTGCGATTTCAACTTGAACAGCTTTCTCTTTTTCTACTACGTCAGCTGGTACGTCTTCTGGGTTAACGAACTCAGGCTTAGAAGCAGCAACGTGCATTGCAACGTGCTTAAGAGTTTCTGCGTCGCCTTCACCAGCAACAACAACACCGATTTTCTCACCGTGACGGTAAGAAGCGATTGCAGTGCCTTGAACGTATTCTACGCGACGGATAGTGATGTTTTCACCGATTTTAGCTACTAGAGCTACACGTGCGTCTTCGAATTGTGCTTGTAGTTCTTCAACAGAAGCTTTTGAAGCTAGAGCTGCAGCTGCAACTTCTTCTGCGAATGCAGTGAAGTTACCGTCTTTAGCAACGAAGTCAGTTTGGCAGTTAACTTCAAGAAGAACAGCAACGCCGTTTTCTTCTTTGATGATGATTGCGCCTTCAGCTGCAACGTTACCAGCTTTCTTAGCTGCTTTCGCTGCGCCAGATTTACGCATGTTTTCAATTGCTAGTTCGATGTCAGCGTTTGCTTCTACAAGCGCTTTCTTACATTCCATCATGCCAGCGCCAGTACGCTCGCGAAGTTCTTTAACTAGAGCAGCAGTTACAGTTGCCATTCTGTCTTCCTCGTTTGATTCGAAATAAGGTAAAAAACAGGGGCCTAACATTGTCGGCCCCCATTGCTAACTATAACTTAGTTTATGCTACACAAAGGTTTCACATAGACCAAGTGTGACACAGAGCCGCTATTATTCAGCTTCTACGAAACCGTCTTTTTCAGCAACTGCAGCTACGTCTTTGTTACGACCTTCAGATACTGCTGAAGCAGCAGCGTTCAGGTATAGCTGTACAGCGCGGATCGCGTCGTCGTTACCTGGGATTACGTAGTCAACGCCGTCTGGGTTAGAGTTAGTATCTACCACAGCGTATACTGGAATACCTAGGTTGTTAGCTTCTTTAATTGCAATGTGTTCGTGATCAGCGTCGATTACGAATAGAGCGTCTGGTAGGCCGCCCATGTCTTTGATACCACCAAGAGATTTCTCTAGCTTCTCCATTTCGCGAGTACGCATTAGAGCTTCTTTCTTAGTTAGTTTGTCAAAAGTACCGTCTTGAGATTGAGTCTCTAGTTCTTTTAGACGCTTGATAGACTGACGAACTGTTTTGTAGTTTGTAAGCATACCGCCTAACCAGCGGTTGTTTACGTAAAACTGGTTGCTTGCGATTGCAGCTTCTTTAACAGCTTCAGATGCAGCGCGCTTAGTACCTACGAATAGAACCTTACCTTTCTTCTCGCCAACTTTAGCTAGTTCAGCTAGAGCGTCGTTGAACATTGGTACAGTTTTTTCTAGGTTGATGATATGAACTTTGTTACGAGCGCCAAAGATGAATGGCTTCATTTTTGGGTTCCAGTAACGAGTCTGGTGACCGAAGTGAACACCAGCTTTTAGCATATCGCGCATTGATACAGTTGCCATTTTAAAATCCTCTATGGGGTTAGGCCTCCACATTCCCCATAACTCCGACCAAGCTTCTGCTCAGCACCCCGGAATATGTGACGGAATGTGTGTGATTTAAAGATAAAAGGTTATTCGGATGAAGCTTGCTTCGCCGCTTAACTTTGCTAAACGAAGAGAAC
Organism: Vibrio sp. 397; assembly: GCF_033339395.1. NCBI lineage: Bacteria > Pseudomonadati > Pseudomonadota > Gammaproteobacteria > Vibrionales > Vibrionaceae > Vibrio > Vibrio sp. 397. The sequence continues at coordinate 58,685 of NZ_JAWOUN010000004.1, forward strand.
AGTCCTCTATTCCGGCGCGCTTTATACCATATTTTAGCTCACTGTGGCTAGTAAAAATTATTTCTTCACCGAGCCACTTTCTCCTATTTATAAGCAAAACTTTAAACATATGATCGAATTAAGAATGATGCATATTCCTATCTAACTTGGGTTAACGCCCCGATGTCTGATAGAATGCGGCCATTCGCACGTTTACGTGCTTAGGAATAAGTAGAGAAAGCCAATGTCAATCAAGATTAAAACTGCTGAAGAAATAGAACGCATGCGCATTGCGGGCAAGCTAGCCGCAGAGATTCTAGAAATGATCGAACCACACATCAAAGTTGGTGTGACGACAGAAGAGTTAAACAAAATCTGTCATGAGTACGCTCTAGAAAAAGGCGCATACTCTGCTCCGCTTGATTACCATGGTTTCCCTAAGTCGATCTGTACTTCAATCAACCATATCGTATGCCACGGTATTCCAGCGGAAAAAGACGAAATCGGTAGCAACGGCCAAATGAAGCCGGCGGTACTAAAAGATGGTGACATCTTAAACGTTGATATTACCGTAATCGTTCCAAATGATGAGAATGCCGATCTGAGCGTGCGTCCTCAGGGTTACCATGGTGACACTTCTAAGATGTTCCTAGTCGGTGATGTTTCGCCTGCAAACAAACGTCTGTGCATGGTAGCTCAAGAAGCACTGTACGTTGGTATGCGTACCGTTAAGCCAGGTTCAACGGTTGGTGACATCGGTACAGCTATCGAGAAGTACATCAAAGAGAATAACAAGAACAATCCTCGCAACAAGTTTTCTATTGTGAAAGACTTCTGTGGCCACGGTATCGGCGATGAGTTCCATGAAGAACCACAAGTGGTTCATTACAAGAACAAAGACCGCCGCGTATTAAAAGAAGGCATGTGCTTTACTATTGAGCCGATGATTAACGCAGGTAAATTTGGTTGCTCTGTTGATGCACAAGATGACTGGACTGTTTACACGGGCGACGGCAAGAACTCTGCGCAATGGGAACATACCATTGTTGTAACAAAAGAAGGTTGTGAAGTACTGACGCTTCGTAGCGACGATACGATTCCTCGCCTAATGAAAAACGCGTAAAGCTGACGACCACTCGTTGTTTACTATATCCCTGCTTCGGCGGGGATATTTTTTATCTGCCGCAAATTTGTTAGATTGTTATTAGATTAGCTTGCACGGATGGCAAATATGACACTTCAGTCCCCTCTTTCCTTTTCCGATGAACAAATCAATATCGGTGAACTCAAACGAGAATTAGAGAAGTTTAGCTCTAATCAAAACCAAGAGTTTCTCAATCATCATCCGGTAACAAGCTTGGTTTTAGCCAGAGCTGAATATATGGATCTGCTTCTCAATCGTTTGTGGCAACATTTTGGTTTCAAGGATATTTACAACATTTCCCTGGTTGCCGTTGGTGGCTACGGACGCGGTGAGCTGCATCCACTCTCCGATATCGATATTTTGATTCTGTCGAACAATAAACTGCCAACCGCGTTAGAAGCAAAAATCAGCGAATTCATTACGCTGTTGTGGGATTTAAAACTCGAGGTCGGACACGCTGTTCGCACCGTTACTGAATGTGCTGAAATTGGTAAAGCCGATCTAACGGTCGCGACAAACCTGCAAGAAGCGCGACTGCTGTGTGGAAGCGAGGACACCTTTCAGGCACTGAAGAAAGTCGTGTTATCAGACTCCTTCTGGCCAAGTGAGACGTTTTACCGCGCTAAAATTCAAGAGCAGCGCGAACGCCATGCACGTTACCACGACACGACCTACAACTTGGAACCGGACATTAAATCAACCCCTGGCGGGCTACGCGATATTCATACATTAAGCTGGGTCGCTCGACGTCACTTTGGTGCTACTTCATTGTTGGAAATGAGCCGATACGGATTTTTAACTGACGCAGAATACCGAGAATTGGTTGAATGTCAGGACTTCCTTTGGCGAGTACGTTTCGCTCTGCACATGGAGCTTCGCCGCTATGACAACCGCTTGACCTTTGCCCATCAAGCTCAAGTTGCGGAAAATCTAGGCTACGTCGGAGAAGGCAATCGAGGCGTAGAAATGATGATGAAAGAGTTCTACCGCACGCTTCGTCGTGTGGCAGAGCTCAATAAAATGCTACTCAAACTCTTTGACCAAGCGATCATTAATGGTGGGGCAACAGAAAGTGCCGAGATTCTCGATACGGACTTTCAACGTCGCGGTTCTTTAATTGAAGCGCGGAAACCCGCATTGTTCCAAGCTCGCCCAGAAACTATTCTGGATATGTTCTTACATATTGCTAACGACTCAACTATTGAAGGGGTGAGCCCACCAACGCTGCGTCAACTGCGCACCGCTCGCCGTCGGCTCAACAAGTTTTTGCACACTATTCCTGCTGCACGTGAAAAGTTCATGGCGTTATGTCGTCACCCTAATGCTCTGCACAAAGCATTCAGCCTCATGCACCGATTAGGGGTTATGGCGGCCTATTTACCGCAATGGAGTCAGATTGTTGGTCAAATGCAGTTTGACTTATTCCATGCCTACACCGTTGATGAACACAGTATTCGCTTACTTAAACACATCAACACTTTTAGTGACCCAGAAAATCATGCGAAGCACCCTATTTGCTGTGACGTCTACCCTCGGATGCAAAAGAAAGAGCTGCTGATTATTGCCGCTATTTTCCACGATATCGGGAAAGGTCGTGGCGGCGATCACTCGATTATCGGTGAAGGAGAAGCGTACGACTTCTGCATTGAGCATGGTTTATCGAAGCCCGAAGCGAAACTTGTCGCTTGGTTGGTAAGACATCATCTATTAATGTCTGTCACCGCACAGCGCCGAGATATTTATGATCCTGATGTCATTACCGAGTTTGCCAAAAAAGTCAGAGACGAAGAATCTCTCGATTATCTTGTATGCCTGACAGTTGCAGATATTTGTGCAACCAACCCAGAACTTTGGAATGCTTGGAAACGAACTTTACTTGCGGAGCTGTATTACTCCACACAACGTGCTTTACGTAGAGGCCTAGAGAACCCTGTCGATGTGCGTGAGCGAATTCGCCACAATCAACAAATGGCCTCCGCAATGCTGCGCAAAGAGGGGTTTGCCGCGCGCGAAATTGAAGTATTGTGGCAACGCTTCAAAGCTGACTACTTCCTTCGTCATACCCATACGCAAATCGCGTGGCACTGCGAACACTTACTTCGCATGGAAGATCCGACTAAGCCTTTGGTGTTGATCAGTAAAAAAGCCACTCGTGGCGGCACTGAGGTGTTTGTATATACGAAAGACCAGCCTGCTTTATTTGCGACAGTCGTGGCGGAGTTAGATAGGCGTAATTTTAATGTACACGACGCGCAAATCATGACCAGCAAAGATGGGCACGTGATTGATACCTTTATGGTACTCGATCAACATGGCGAAGCGATCGATGAGTCTCGTCACGCCGCGGTGATTAAACACCTCACTCATGTACTGGAGGCAGGCCGACCAACCAAGATTAAAACGCGCCGTACTCCGAACAAACTTCAGCACTTTAACGTGAAAACCAAAGTCGACTTCTTACCAACCAAAGGTAAAAAACACACTTTAATGGAGTTTGTCGCGCTAGACACACCAGGGCTGTTGGCCAAAGTAGGCCGTACGTTTGCTGATTTAAATATCAACCTTCATGGTGCAAAAATCACCACCATTGGTGAGCGAGCAGAAGACTTGTTTATTTTAACCAGTGATGCAGGGGGAAGATTAAGTGAAGAACAACAGGATGAGCTAAGAGAGAGATTGATCGAAAAGTTATCTGATGAGGTCGCAGCTTAGATCAAACCTGCCAATCTTTTCGGTTCAGGGCGAGAGCGATCTTGCCCACAAGTTAAGCATTTTGGCTAAATATCAGCTATCTAGCTCATACATAGGCTGCTACAGTTATATCAATATCAATTCGATGTAATAGAGGTAGCCTATGTATCCCCACCTCACTGGTTTGGGTATTCACGACCCTAAGCAGATTGAACGTTATTCCCTACGCCAAGAAGCACACAAAGACGTACTCAAGATCTATTTCCACAAGCAAAAAGGCGAACTGTTCGCTAAAAGCGTTAAATTCAAATACCCGCGCCAAATCAAAAATGTTCTTGTGGACAGTGGCAGTCACAAATATAAAGAAGTAACGGAAATCAACCGTAACCTCACATTAGTCATTGATGAACTGAATAAAATCACTAAGCCAACGAAACAACCTGAGGTTGATGTAAAAGAGAAAATTCTTTCAGACCTTCGTCATTTAGAAAAAGTCGTTTCGAGCAAGATCGCAGAGATCGAAGCGGATCTTGAAAAACTAAAGTAAAACGTTAAGTCTTAAATATTAAAAAGGGTTAGCATTGATGCTAACCCTTTTTATTTGTACTCAATCATTATCTAGATCTAACTGCGCCGATTATCGGTTCATCCCACTCAAATCGAGTAAACAATTGCTGCCAAGTTTCATCAAGATTGGCCGTCATGACAATCTCTTGATCGGTAAATGGATGGACAAACCGTAACTCTGAAGCATGCAGTAGCAAACGATGAGAATCAAACTCTGTGCGATACAGCTTGTTGTGCTTTCCATCCCCGTGCGTTGTATCACCCACGATCGGATGGCGTAGATGTGCCATATGACGACGAAGTTGGTGCTTACGCCCCGTTTTAGGTTTCATCTCAACTAAGCAATAACGCGTTGTAGGAAATTTACCCGTCGAATAGGGAACCTCCACTTTAGCCAACGGCTTATATTCCGTCACCGCTTCTTGCGCTTCTTTTTCTTGTGAAGCGAACTTATCAGCAATCTTGTCTAACTCCACTTTGAGTGCGTAATCCAAGACGCCCTCTTCCTCAATCCAACCGCGTACTATTGCGTGGTATGTCTTTTCCATTTTATGTTCAGCAAACATCGGCATGACTTGTGATGCGACTTCACTCGACAACGCAAACACAAGCACACCAGATGTTGGACGATCCAGACGATGCAATGGGAACACATGCTGACCAATTTGGTCGCGCAAAGTTTGCATGACAAACTGAGTTTCGTGTTTATCTAACCAACTGCGATGCACTAACATGCCTGCAGGCTTATTGACCGCTACAAAATATTCATCCTGATAAACGATCTCCAGCTCAACTGGTTCTGAAGATCGCGTTAGTTCTTGTTCTAGCATTCGTTTACTTACACAGTTCGTCAATGGTTCGGATTGTAACAAGCAGCTCGGCGAACTGCGGTTCCTGCTTCCACGCTTCTGAAAAATAGGGCTCGAGAGAAAACCCTCTTGGCAGTGGTTGATTGTTTTTCACTAGTGAGTGCATTCTGGCTATAAAGATCCACTGCAACCACTCATGAGGGTGCAATGTATCAATCGCAAATGGCTCTGTACTTTGTAAGGCTTGCTCTGAAGGCATAGTATATTGCCATAAGTTATGCTCTCTAAGCTGCGCTTCAAGTTGGTGAAGTAAGTCGACCAATTGAGTATTTGTTACCATTAATTCTATCTCGAACCTTGAATTAGCCGAGAATGATACCATTTCTTGTGAAAAGAACGTTAGGACGTCGTATTTAATGGAAAACATTCAAACCCTCACTCAACTGTTGAACAACAGCCACTGTGATTATCAAATCTTCGATCTTGGTCGCCGTATCAAAACCATCGCTAAGAAAGAGTTTACCGATGTAGAAAAAGGTCAAGCACCTTACCCATTTCCAATGCAACGTAAAGCACACCTTGCCATCGCGTACTGGAATGAACAAAAGCAACCTTGGATTTGGTTTCTAAAGTTTGAATTGGACGAGCGCGGTTTGTTAAAGCAAGCGGATATCGGCAATTTCATTAAATACGTAGTGGAGGCTATGGGAACACGCCTCAATGATGATATCACTGAAGAGCAACAGCAAAAGCTGTCTAACAACCCATACACTTTCAAACCTTCCGAAGATAAAATGGCCGTGTTTCATAGCCAGGTCCGCGCAAACCTCAATCTTCCTACCAGCCAATATTACGAGCATACCCAGCATTACTTCTCTGGAGGTTTAGGCTGGGATAATTGGCAAACTGTAGGTCTGCAAGGTATCACAGACATAGCCGCTCGCCTGAACAAAGAGCAAAACGGAGTAATGATACGCAAAGCGTTGAACCACCTACCAAATGAGCCACTTTATGCCCTATTAGGTGCGCTTGAGCATGTAGAGCTACAAGAGCGTTTAGCAGAACGTATCGCAGAAAAGGCACAGCAAGAAATCGCAAGTAGCGAACCTGATCTCTTCCTACTTTCAGCACTTATCCGAGCCCTTGCTGGTGCACCAACAGAAGTCGCCTCTCCAGTATTAGATGCGATATTGCATAGCCCTCGTTTAAGCCATCAGGAGGTATTGATTGGTGTGGCGGGCCGCGCTTGGCACTTACTCGCCAATGAAAAGGTAGCGGAACAGTTTTTGCTGCATTTAGCTCAAACCGGTAATCAATCCCTATTTAATCAGTTATTTGCCGATTTAGTGATGCTGCCAGAGTTAAGAATGGTGTTATTGCCTTTGCTGCATTCAAACCCATCAGAGGAACTAGCAAATGCGCTAGTAAGCTTACAACAAGCAACAAAAAGCTAAGAAAGGTTCAGGAATGATTGGTGATCTTTTAGCAATTTTAGGGCTCTGCTTTTTCTGTTACCTGTTTTGGCAACAGCGTCGCCAAGCCGAACTCGCAAAAGCGGCCATCACGCGTAAATGTGAGCAATTGGATCTCCAATTAATCAGCATCGCCTTTGGTGCCCATAAACTAAAAACGCCAGACGGAGTCTGGCGTTGGCATACGGTGTATCAATTTGAGTTTTCATCTCTTGGTGACGATTGCTACCAAGGAGAGTTAACCATGGTCGGTTTCAGGCCGCAGAACTTTCACCTACCACCGCATCGCTTGTAAATTCCATTTCAAAGTAAGGACCATATACATCCTTACTTTCTTTTGTTTTAACAAATCCCAGCTTTTTCAGTACCGCCATAGAAGCTTGATGATTGCTATTCACGTTAGCTTTCACCTTATTCAAGCCCAACTCACGGCACGCTTTGGGGAAAAATGCTTTTAGTGCTTCTGTTGCTAACCCTTTACCCCAATATGATTTATCAAAAATAAACCCTAATTCAGGTTCGGAATCGAGATTAGCAATGAACACGTGCCCCATATAGTCACGACTGGTGCTCTCTAGCACTGCCATACTATAAATGTTCTCATCATCCAGTATTTTCTCAAACATCTGTTTGGCAGACGCAACTGTATACGGACCATTCAATTCAGCACGGTTTTTCGCACAGCAATTCAGCATGACGAATTCTAGTTGCAACGACTCATTGTAGGGTAGAAGAAGCATTCTTCTGGTTACTATGGCCACATCTGTTCCTTGATTACAACAAACTTAATCTATCCGCAGATCACAAACTCGATGAGCTGAACATGCTCAATGATTGCGGGCATAACACCTTGTAGAGAAGCCGAAAGTTAAACCAACTGGTTGGAAAGGATATTGATCTGAGTTGTTTTTTATTAAGTGTTATTAGGAATTTATATATTTTGTGATATTGATATCCCCAAGCAACATCGAGATGCTTAATTCAATGAGAACACTGGATATCGTTTTTATATAAGAAAGACCCCGACACATAAGTATCGGGGTCATGGTCTTACTCGCAGCAGTCCGGCTACTAAAAGTGCTCCATGCATCATCCATAATAGTGGCTGATTCCGTCAGCTTATTCCTTACGTCGCCGTCCTAGCGGTGTCCTTATCATCCTGACTGCTAACATTCCTCGTTAGCACACGTCACTTGTTCCTTGAGCGGTGTCCCTTGCATCTTCCTGATGCTGTCCATAACCTCAATCCTAGAGGGTCCATTGTCTATCCTTAGTCATCAACATCCTATTGATGATCGTATCCTTACAATGTCCTACGCTCCATGCTTGATTAATCATCCTGACCAACCAAATCGTCTTCCTGACGATAACCAAATCCTTGGTGCTTTCCTGTTCCATGTCTGCTTCCTGCTGACAACTCTCAATTTACGCCTTTTCCAAAAATAGACAATCTATCCAAGATAAATATTTGGCTCTCACATTGGTTAACAAGTTGTTAAATCATTATTTATCATAAACTTAAGCTCTTTATCTTCTCTTTTCCCGCTTACGAAATCGTTTTCTCTCACAACCTATGTAAGAGATCTCTCACACTACACTCTCCAAAATGCCATTCGCCAAATTAGCGCACTCAACGTATGATGATAGATATATCGTTGTTAAGGATTAAAAATGTTAACTCAAGACGTTACTAAAGAATTAGAAGCGGTAATGGAACAACTGCAACAACAAGGAAAAGAACCAACCGTAGCGTTAGTGAAAGCACGCTTGAAAACGCCCGTCCCAATGCCTGCATTAATCACCGCAATAAAAAGTTGGAAAAGTGCTCAGCGTGTTCCCAAGGTTGAAGTCGCAGCACAAGCGCACACCGATAATGATCGTCTTGCAGCGCTAGAAAGCACGGTGAAAAAATTAGTGGCTCGTATTGAAGAGCTAGAAGCCAAGCTAAGTGAGAAATCATCATGAAGTTATGGGTAGATGCAGACGCGTGTCCAAAAGTTATTCGCGAAACCATTGTGCGTGCCGCCGAGCGTACGGGGATTGAATGTACGTTTGTCGCTAACCACGTTGTCCCTGTGCCGAAAAGAGACAACATCCATTCGCTACAAGTCCCTGCGGGATTTGACATCGCAGACAACGAAATCGTCAAGCGTGTAGAAGCCAACGATTTGGTGATCACGTCAGATATTCCGCTTGCAGATGAGGTTATCTCTAAAGGCGCTCAAGCCCTCAGTTCTCGTGGCGAGCTCTATACAAAAGACACCATCAAAGCTCGCCTAAATATCCGCGACTTTATGGAAACCATGCGTTCAAGCGGAATTCAGACAGGTGGGCCCGCCGCGCTTTCTCAAACCGATCGACGCGAATTTGCAAACCATTTGGATCGTATTTTGGCGAAATTTAAGAAGTAACCCTCACTCTATTCAAATTGAGCCAGCAAATAAAAGCCTGGCTCATTCCTGAAAATTCATTCTCAGCATTGCACCCAAAGCGTGCTCTTACTCCCATTTGTTTTGTTCTGTTTATTTTTCATCTCGCTCACCATAGCTTCAATATGCAACGTGGTTTATTTTGAACGACGTTTTTAATAAGTGTATAGAGAATAATGGGCTTTAACATCGTTTCCAGTGGAAGCTACCTGCCAACGAATCAATGGTCTGATCGAGAGATGGATCACTTCCTAAAATTAGCGCCAGGGACCTGCCGAAATAAATTCGACGTTGAATATCGTCATGTAGCCAATACAAAAGAGACCGCTATTTACATGGCGGTGCAGGCAATAGAGCAGTGTTTAGGAAACACACATACCTTAAGCTCCGTTGATCTCCTTATCTACGCTAGCGGTACACACCACCAGTCTCTACCCTACGACGCTTCAGCGGTTCTCGCCGCGTTAGACGCTCCAACATGGCTAGAAAGCTTTGATTTGAACAGCACCTGTTTATCCTTTCTCTCTGCGCTTGATCTTGCTCAGAGTCTATTCTTAGCAAAACGGTACCGTCGGATTCTTATTGTCACCAGCGAACTCGCCACTGGCATCACACTGAATCGAAATTTTACGCTCAAACCAGAAGTTGCAACCTTATTCGCGGACGGTGCCGCCGCATTTTTGCTCGAAGAACACAACGATGATGGATTGCTCACCAGTCACTTTGAAACGCATCATACCGGGTATTCATTTTGTCAAATTAAGGGCGGAGGTAGTCATATCAATCCGCATACCTCCGAGCATCAAGCCTATTTAAAAAGTTGCCAGTTTGAGATGGAGGGCAAAGCACTCTTTAAACATGTGCGTAAAGCCTTACCAGCGTTTCTAAAAAAAGGGTTTGACGCCTCTCCGGTAACACTCGGCGATATTGATTATTTTCTTCCTCATCAAGCCAGCGCGCATGGATTAAAAAAACTGCCTTCACTCACCGGGCTACCAACAGAGAAAACCGTTAATCACTTTTCGACTTTGGGAAACCAAGTCGCCGCCTCACTCCCAATTAACTTACACTGGCTGCGTAATCAGCCAGAAACCGCAGGAAAACATGTGTTATTAGCTGGCACCGCCGCAGGGTTGTCGCTAGGGATGGGAGTGCTAAAACTATGAAGATATTGGTCACTGGTGGCAGCGGGATGTTGGGTAGCGCAATTCTGAGAATGTTTCACCAGCAGCATGAACTGCATTTTATAGCACGAAATACAGTCATCGCTAAACAACTCGCCGAGCAATTCGATGTTATCCCCCATATAGTCGATTTAAGAGACCACTCAGCAGTTCATGCGGTATGCCAAGGTATGGATGCAGTCATCCATTGTGCCGCTCTCTCAAGCCCATGGGGAAAGTGGCAGGCGTTTTATCAAGCCAATGTAGATGCCACCAAAAACCTCGTCAATGCGGCTAATACGCATCAAATCTCGCGTTTTATCCATATTTCGTCCACCAGCGTCTACTTTGACCATCAAGACCGTTGGAATATTAGAGAAACCGACGCCATAGCTTCATACTGGTGTAATGATTACGCACACACAAAATATCTATCAGAAATTGAAGCCGTAAAAGGTCGAAGTAAAGCGATCATTTTAAGACCGCGTGGCATTTTTGGACCCAATGATCGCGCGATTATCCCAAGAGTGCTTAAGGCGATAAAAAACAACACTCTGCTTCTGCCATCGGGTAGAAATCCTGTGGTTGATCTGACCTATGTCGACAACGTTGCCCATGCAGCGATGCTCGCTTGCACTCAGGCAGACCGACTTCAGCATGGTGATGTGTTCAACATTTCCAACAACGAACCAATGCCAATTGAGACTGTTCTGCAAGCTTTATGTGAGGGGTTAAACCTAAAAGTAACGTTACAATCATTACCATACGGTGTGGTATCACCATTATTAAAGCTCAGTGAGCAAATACGAAGGCACTTACCACATCAGCCAGAACCAAGGCTCACCTCATACAGCGCAGGATTGTTTAACTATCATCAAACTCTGGATATCAGCAAGGCTAAACAAACACTGAATTACCAACCGCTTTTTTCAATTCAAGAAGGAATACAGCAGTATGCAAACTGGTCTAAAAATAAAAATCTTTGAGGCTGGACACTGCGTACACCCAGGCTTTGTTGTCAAACCAGGTTCTGGTATCAAGCCTAGAGCATTTCCGGCAGCCGTTGCGTTAATTCAGCACCCAACACAAGGCAACATCCTGTTTGACACGGGATATCACGAGCATTTTTTTAGCGCGACTCGTCCCTTCCCTGAACGTTTTTATGCTTGGACAACACCTTGTCGCTATAAAAAAGAACACGGAATTGTTGCGCAGTTAGCAAAAGAAAGTCTCAAACCTCATGATATTGAACACTTAGTGCTCTCCCACTTCCATGCTGATCACATTGCTGCCGTGTCTGAGTTTTCCCACTCTCAATTGCATTGCCAACAAAAAGGGGTAGATGCAATTACTAAAAGTGGTCGAATTGGAGGCGTAAGAAAAGGATACCTAAAAGCTCTACTTCCTCCACAGCTTGAACCTAACTTATTCATTCATAGTGATTTTTCTGTACCAATCAGCCAAATTCTTCCTCAGTGCCAAGGTGTTAATTTGCTCTGTAAAGACATGTTCGACGATGGATTTATTTATATGGTTAGCTTGCCAGGCCATGCAGCTGGCCAAGTGGGCTTGCTAGTTAAAAGAGACCAAAGTTGGCTGTTCTTACTCGCCGATGCATGCTGGTTAATCGAGAGCTTGAGTGAAAATATCGATCAACATTGGCTGGCGAACATGCTTTGCGATGATACAAAAGCCTATAAAAACACCCTCTCCGAGTTGAGAAGTTGCTACCAACAAACCCACCACTTTGTTCGCTTCGTGCCTTCACATTGTCAGGAAACTATCCAGCAGCTAATCAAAGAAGGATGGATGAAGTGAGAACGCTTATCTCAGAATTCTGGCGAACCCGCTACCGCGCCTTCGGCTCAAGGGAACAAGTCGAAACATGGCAGCAACAACACTTAACGCAACACTTGGATTGGGTATGCCGTCATTCACCGTATTACCGCTCACTTCAAGGTGCACCACTCAGTGATTTCCCTATCATGAATAAGCAAACCATAATGGAGAACCTCTCGGAGTTGAATACGAAAGGCTTAGATGCTGAACAGCTAATGCAACAAGCACTCGACGCAGAACAGTCACGCAACTTCGCCGCTTCGAAAGTTGGCGATGTTACTGTTGGGCTTTCTTCGGGCACATCAGGCATGCGCGGGTTGTTTCTTGCTGACAAACAGGAAACACAACTATGGGCTGGCAATATATTGGCTCGCCTGTTGCCCAACCTATGGCAAAAACACCGAATTGCTCTAGCCTTGCGCGCCAACAGCCCACTGTATAAATCCGTCGCGAAAGGGCCTGTAACATTTTTTTATGCCGATTTAACCAAACCTTACCAAGAATGGATAAAAGAGCTGGATGAGTTCCAACCCACGCTTTTGGTTGGTAGTGCGCAAGCTCTTCAGCTCTGCGCCCAGTTCAGCGGTCAATTTGGTCAACCCGCAATTCAACCACAGCGGATCATTTCTGGTGCAGAAGTCCTAACCGAGAGTGACCGTCACTTTATTTCTCAACGGTTCGACAGCGAACTCCATGAAGTCTATCAATGTACTGAAGGTTTTCTTGCATGTACGGATCAGCATGGACAAATGCGCTGGAATCAAGATGTTGTTTACATCGAAAAACATTGGCTGAATACCGAACGTACTCATTACAGCCCAATCATTACCGATTTTCGTCGTAAAACTCAGCCAATTATTCGTTATCAGCTCGACGATATTATTGAGAATAAACAGGATAATGGCGTATTTGAACCTCTTGGCGCAATTGCCGGACGATGTGGTGATCGCCTCACGCTAAACGCAAACCACGTCCCAGTGACGGTGTTACCAGATCTCATCTACCGCGCTATAACACTATCCGCCCAAAGTCGCGTGGATTACCGAATCACCCAAACAGGGTCACAAGCCATTCAAATTGAAGCGGATGTTCACCACCATCGGGTTATACATCAAGCCTTGATAAAGTTGTTTGACCAATTGCGGCTTGATCCTGTCAGATTTAGTTACCGCCCTGCGCCTATTTGGACGCCAATGAATAAACAACGACGTGTGGTGAACATATGCGGGTCTTAATCACCGGAGCCCGATCACCAGTTGCACTAGAGTGGGCAACCATGTGTATGCATCATGGACATGACGTAACTCTCACCGATTCGCTAAAAAAACCTCTAGGATCGTTTTTGCGAGGCATCGAGTCTTATATCCCCACCGCTTCGCCTCGATTTGCGTTTCCCACCTATCAACAGCAGACCCTAAAAATCATTACTCAGATGCGTATTGATATGGTGATACCCACTTGTGAAGAAGTGTATTACTTGGCTCATGTTGCCAAACAATGCCCAGAAGTAGATTTTTTTCTGCCCAATGTGGGACTACTCAATGCCCTGCACAACAAGTTGACCGTCTTTGAACAGCTTCAAAGTTTGCCAGAAATCACACTTCCAAAAACTCGTTTGGTCGCTGATAAAAGTGAGATTGAAATTAATAAGAGAACCGTTCTAAAGCCCGTTTACTCTCGGTTTGGCGGGCAAGTCATAAGAGATGTGACAACTCAGTCTATTTCTGCCGCCACGATATCGCCCCTTTACCCTTGGGTTCAGCAACAAAAAATCCATGGGACTCCGGTGTGTAACTATGCCATTTTTGAACATGGTGACCTTAAAGCACACCAAGCTTATGTGCCGAAATACTGTGTAAACGGCTCGGCCGCCAGTGCTTTTCAGCCGATCTCGTGCGAACGACTAGATACATTTATCGCAGCTTTTGGTAAACGTCATACTTATCATGGGCAAGTGTCGTTTGACTTCATCAAATCACAAGATGAACTCTACGTGATTGAATGTAACCCAAGAGCCACCAGTGGTTTGCACCTACTCTCGTCTCGATGCAACCAACTGCTTCCTAATATGGAATTTACCAGTCCTTCCAAGCAGCGATTGCATCATTTAGGTCCAATAACACTCATCGCGGCAGGTGGATTATCCCTGTTCAAGGCTCGAACTTGGCAAGATTGGTGGTCTGGAGTGAATGTGATGCAACAGCATAACTTACCGGCCGGGAGCCAAATCCGGAGTATGTTTGAATTACTCCGGTTAGCTAGGCAGAACAAGACGAAGTGGAGCGACGCTTCTACCGTTGATATTGAGTGGAATGGAGAGGCATTGAACTCATGACACTTTCCTCTCAAGAATGGCATAAAACTTTTTTCACTCTTATGCAGTCGAATCCCATTGATGAATGCACAGCAAGCTTTGGTTGCTACTATATCGATGATGTTGCCATTCCCTACTCCGTAACACCAAAAATACCAAACAACTGTTATGCCGTGTCCCCTATGACACTGCTTAGTGGCTACGCCGAAGAAGAGCTTCACAAAGTCAAAAATGTGGCTGTTCGATGGGTATGTAAGTTACTTATTAATATGACTAAACCAATCTTATCACTGGCTGGATTGGATCAAGTCCAAACGCTCAACAATCAGTGCTTGTCCACCAATATGTATAGCGAACAATGGGCAGCCTTAAATCTCGATGAACTGCGTCGCGTCGCACTCGATCAATACCCCACCTTTCCCTTGGTGCTTCGCTCCCTCAACCAGCGTCAGCATTTACACTTAATTCAGCGATTGAAGCAGCCAAAATGGCAAAGCTTGGTAACACGACAAGTGTATTTACTTGATGATTGGCAAGCGTTCAGCTTCAACCGAGATTTAACGAAAGACTTCAAACTGCTTAATGATAAAGATTGGCAGTTTAGGCCACTGACCACTGATGAAGAGTTTCAGCGTGCCAAAGAGTTATATGACATGCTTTACCTTGATAAATACAGCCTCAATAACATACAGTTTTCAACCCAATATTTAAAACAGGCGAGCCAGAACAAATTAGTACAGTTAGTGGGACTGTTTTATCAAGAAGAGATGCTGGCTACGTTAGGCATTGTAGAAATTGATAATGATATGACTTGCCCAATTTTTGGCTACGATACCAATAAGCCACAACGCCTCGCATTGTATCGTCGAATATCGGCCTATACCATCCGCCACGCAGTGATATTCCAGCGTCGCTTTAATATGAGCTCAGGTGCTCCGGCTTTTAAACGCAACAGAAAAGCCCGGCCAGAAATTGAATTTAGCTATGTTTATATTGCGCACTTACCTTGGTACAAACGCATAATTTGGAAAAGCTTATGCTGGCTCACTCAGCACTTTTATCGCCCTTTGTTGATGCGTTTTCAGCTATAAACCGACATCTATAATCAGGTAAGCCTGCGTACACAGTCTCAATCGATAAAAAAGCCTGCGACGTTCGCAGGCTTTTTTATAATGGAGCTGTGTGAGGTAACCGTTTTCTACGGTGTGTAGTATGTTGCTGCGCCAGGGCCTACTGGTAAACCAAATACGAATACCCATAGGTAGAACAGCACACTCCAACCTACAATGAAGCAGATTGAGTAAGGTAGCATGGTCGCGATCAGCGTACCGATACCTAAGTTCTTCATGTAACGAGTCGCTACGGCAAGAATCAAACCAAAGTAGCTCATCATTGGAGTAATGATGTTTGTCGTCGAGTCACCAATTCGGTAAGCAGCCTGAATCGTTTCCGGTGCATAACCAACAAGCATCAACATAGGAACAAAAATCGGAGCCGTTACTGCCCACTGTGCCGATGCCGAACCAATCATTAGGTTGATAAATCCACACATCAGGATGAAGGCAAAGAACAACATTGGGCCAGTTAAGCCAATTTCTTGCAGGAAGCTAGCGCCAGCAACCGCGAATACCTGACCGAAGTTAGTCCATTTAAAGAAAGCAACGAACTGAGCCGCAAAGAAAACTAATACAATGTACATGCCCATAGAAGACATAGATTTCGCCATTGCATCAATTACATCGCGATCCGTCTTCATCGTGCCAACAACTTTACCAAACACAAAGCCTGGAATAGCAAAGAACACAAATATGAATGCCACGATACTTTTCAGGAATGGTGAACCTGCAATTGTACCTGCATCAGAACGTAGAATGCCGTCTTCTGGAACAACCGTCCAAGCAAGCAGCGCTGAAACAACCAGTACAGCAACACCTGCTAGTTTTAGGCCTTTCTTCTCAATGTCTGTTAAGCCACCCATTTTGTCGTTCGACAAATCTTCTGAGGCTTCTTCTTCACTGTATTTGCCAAGCTTTGGCTCAACAATTTTTTCAGTAACAAACGCACCTGTGATTGCAATGAAGAATGTCGACACAAACATGAAGTACCAGTTAACTTCTGGACCAACAGTGTAAGTTGGGTCAATCATTTGCGCCGCCGTTTCAGTAATGCCTGACAACAGCGGGTCAACCGTACCAATAAGTAGGTTTGCTGAGTAACCACCAGATACACCAGCGAACGCCGCAGCAAGACCGGCAAGTGGATGACGACCTAAAGAATGGAACAGCATTGCAGCCAGTGGAATAAGTACCACATAGCCAAGCTCTGATGCCGTATTTGAAATGATACCCGCGAAAACGACCGTCACTGTTACCATGCGTTGAGATGCACCCATGACTAAGCCACGCATTGCTGCAGATAGCAAGCCTGAGTATTCAGCAATAGCAACACCCAACATCGCAACCAATACCGTACCCAAAGGTGCAAAGCCGACAAAGTTTTTCACTAGATTGGTAACGATTAGTTCAAGGCCATCAGCGTTAAGCAAGCTAACGACATGAATCATGCCATCCGCGGCACGACCTTTTGCACCCTCAGGACGAGGATCAACTACGGAAACTTCGAAGTATCCTGCAATACCCGACATCACCAGAATGGCTAAACAGAAAATGGCAAATAGTGTGATCGGGTGGGGTAATAAGTTCCCCAAATATTCGACAGTATCCAAAAAGCGCGTAAACAGCGGCTTCTTAGGCGAGTTTTGTTTAATTGAATCAGATGAACTCATCTGTTCCCTCCTTGTTTTTATTCCTATGCAAATGTGACAAAAATGTCAAAAAGCGTGCGAAGGGTACTTGAGTAGAAGGTCAAATAAAAGCCCTAAATGTTACAAACTGTGACGAATAGAGGCATTTATAACCAACATTGAATAAAAATGTAGATATTTCATCCATGTAAGATAATTAACTCAACATTATCAATTAAACAAAACCATAAGTTAGATATATGCTGGCTGATTACTTTTGCACAGCTTTGAATCTCGGGTTCGTTTTACAAATGACATAAAGACGCCCTCTCCGTTTTACAATCTGACAATCCGGATGACGACTTTTTGCACTTTTTAATGATTTTACTACCTTCATGATTTATTCCTTTTCGCTCTTAAATTGACCAAAACGACGGTTGAAGTTCGCAATTCGACCTTCGGTTTGTACAACGCGCTGTTTACCGGTGTAGTACGGGTGAGAAGCTGACGACACATCTAACGTAAAGTAAGGGTAAGTTTTGCCATCTTTCCATTCGATGGTTCTCTCCGTTTTCAACGTAGAACCAACGACAAAGTACTTATCTACACTGGTGTCGTGGAACACCACAGGACGATATTCAGGGTGGATTCCTGGTTTCATAATACTTTTCCTTTCAATTAAATTGTTATGTTATAACATTTTAATTAATAATCATTATCAACAAGAAAAGCAAGAGAAATTTGTGATACTTTTCATCTCAATGAATTCTTAAAGATGTCCACCATGTATTCCATCGAACCCATCGGCGTCATTGAGACACCGTACAAAGAAAAGTTTGCAGTTCCGCGCCAACCACGCTTAGTACCAGAGGCTAAAGCACGCGTAAAACTGTTAGGTGCAGCAAATAGCCCTGAAGCAGTGCGTGGGCTAGAACAGTTTTCTCACGTTTGGTTGTTGTTTCTATTTGATCAGAACCTGGAAGCTGGTTGGAAACCAACTGTACGTCCGCCACGATTAGGCGGCAATGAACGAATTGGTGTCTTTGCCTCGCGCTCGACTTTCCGTCCAAACGGAATCGGAATGTCAGCCGTTGAAGTGAAAGGAGTCACTAAGCAAGGCGATCAAATCTATCTTGATTTAGGCAGTGTAGATCTCGTGGATGGGACACCGATTGTGGATATTAAGCCTTATATTCCCTATTCGGATTCTATTTCGGAAGCACAAGGCGGATACGCAGACCAAGAACCAGAAAAGTCACAAGTCACCTTTTCTGCTCAAGCATTAGCAACGATAGAAAATCGATCCGATACTGACTATGTAAGATCAGTCATTGAACAAGTTCTGGCACAAGATCCTCGCCCTGCATATAAGAAAAACAAGCCGGACGACAAAGAATATGCGGTAAATTTGTTCGACTTGAACGTAAAGTTCACAGCAACAAGCAACTTAATAACGGTTACCGCTATTGAAAGCTTTTGACAAACGCAATTGGCTGATATTATAGACGGCTAACAAATTTCCCTTTAGGGAACTCCCATACTCCTGCTTATTCAAGCTTGAGTATCTAACTTAAATAAACGGATAAATTTAATGCGTACCAGTAATTATCTTCTTTCTACTCTGAAGGAGACTCCAAACGACGCAGAAGTAGTGAGCCACCAGCTCATGCTACGTGCAGGTATGATCCGTAAGCTGGCTTCAGGTTTATACACCTGGCTACCTACTGGTCTACGTGTACTGCGTAAAGTCGAAAACATCGTTCGTCAAGAAATCGACAATGCAGGCGCAGTCGAAACTTTGATGCCCGTTGTTCAGCCGTTTGAACTATGGGAAGAGACAGGCCGCAGCGAAAAGATGGGTCCTGAGCTACTTCGCTTTACTGACCGTCATGTTCGTCCGTTTGTACTTAGCCCAACCGCTGAAGAAGTGATCACTAGCCTTGTTCGCAATGAAGTGAGCTCTTACAAACAGCTTCCGCTAAACCTGTACCAAATCCAAACCAAATTCCGTGACGAACGTCGTCCACGCTTCGGTGTAATGCGTTCACGTGAATTCTCAATGATGGATGCGTACAGCTTTGACATTGATAAAGACGGCCTACAAAAGTCATACGACGCAATGCACGATGCTTACTGTAAAGCATTCGATCGCATGGGTCTGGATTACCGTCCTGTACTTGCAGATAGCGGTGCTATTGGTGGTAGCGGCTCTCAAGAGTTCCACGTACTGGCTGAAAGCGGCGAAGATATCATCGCATTTTCTAGCGAGTCAGATTACGCGGCAAACATTGAAAAAGCAGAAGCACTAGCTCCAGCCTCTGAGGCTGCGGCACCAACACAAGAAATGACGTTGGTTGATACGCCAAACGCGAAAACAATCGCTGAATTGGTTGAGCAGTTCGAACTACCAATTGAAAAAACAGTGAAAACACTGTTTGTGAAAGCATCTGACGAAGTTGATGCGCCAATCATCGCGCTTATTATTCGTGGTGATCATGAACTGAACGAAGTGAAAGCAGAAAACCTTCCTCAGGTTGCAGCTCCACTGGAAATGGCATCTGAAGAAGAAATTCGTGCGCTTATCGGTGCAGGCCCAGGTTCACTTGGCCCTGTTGGCCTTAAACTGCCGTTCATTGTTGACCGCAGCGTTGCGGTAATGAGCGACTTCGGTGCGGGCGCGAACATCGATGGCAAACACTACTTCGGTATTAACTGGGGTCGTGATGTAGAGCTTGGCCAAGTTGAAGACCTACGTAACGTTGTGGAAGGTGACCCAAGCCCATGTGGCAAGGGCATTATCCAGCTTAAGCGTGGTATCGAAGTTGGCCATATCTTCCAACTAGGTAACGCTTACTCCGCAGCGATGAACTGTGGTGTACTGGGTCCTGATGGTAAGAACGTCATCCTAGAAATGGGTTGTTACGGTATCGGTATCACTCGCGTAGTAGCGGCTGCTATTGAACAAAACCACGACAAATACGGCATCATCTGGCCAGATGCAATCGCACCATTCCAGGTAGCGATCGTTCCAATGAACATGCACAAGTCAGAAGAAGTGAAAGAAGCCGCTGAGAAATTGTACGCTGAGCTAACAGCAATGGGCATCGAAGTGCTATTTGACGACCGTAAAGAACGCCCAGGCGTAATGTTCTCTGACATGGAGCTTATTGGTGTACCGCATACCATTATTATCGGTGACCGCTCAATGAAAGAAGGCAACTTCGAATACAAGAACCGTGCTACTGGTGAGAAAACAGCAGTCGCAATGACTGACATTGTTGAGCACGTAAAAGCTCAACTAAAGTAAGCACTCGACGAGTTCGCATTTGAAGTAGTTTCAAATAGTTAAAAAGGGTTGGCTTCGGTCAGCCCTTTTTATTACAGCTCAACGCCCCCCTCCACCTTTTTCGAACTATTCACTTTGTTAATCTTTGGTTCAGCTTCTTGCTATTAAACTGATTTCATCATCTAAAGGAGGTCAGTTATGGATTTAAAAAGTCTTCTAAACCAAGCACTCAAATCAGATTTACTTAAGCAAGGTGCAGATGCATTGGGCAAACAAACCAACAACATCAAATCCTCATCAAATTCAAGTAGCCTAAAAACGCTAGGAGCAGGTGCTGTAGGCGGAGGCCTCATCGGTATGCTGATGGGCTCAAAGAAAAGTAAAAAAATGACTAAAAAAGTAGGGTCAAGCGCATTAAAAGTCGGTGGCGCAGCTGCGCTTGGAGCCTTGGCCTACAAAGTGTATAACGACTGGCAAGCCAAGCAATCCGGTCAAGGTGTTCAAGAAACCTTTGACCCCGATGACAGTAAACACAGTGTCTTAATTTTAAAAGCAATGATTGGAGCTGCAAAAGCTGATGGTCACGTTGATGAAGAGGAAATGGCGCGCATTGAACAAGCTCTCGCGGATATGGGCGCAGATGAGCACGTTCGTCACCTCGTTCAGCAAGAGTTAAACAAACCGCTTGATCCTGCTGAAATTGCTAATCAGGCGACCTCTCCTCAACAAGCGTCAGAAATTTACCTGGCGTCTTTGATCGTCGCTGATGAACAAAACTTTATGGAAAAAGCGTATCTGCAAGAACTAGCAAAACAACTTCAACTTTCACCAGAAGTCACCCAGCAGTTAGAAGCACAAATGCAGTGATTAAATCTCGCTCAAGCAAACCTTCAATTTGAGCCAAAACAACTCTGTACTTTGAGTTTCAAATCCGCTGTGTGTATATTGAGATAAGTTATCATTTAGTGGAAAGAAAACATGCAAGTATACGGCTGTTGTGAACTGGTTCGTGAGCTTTATGCTCAGATTGGTAGTGGCGATCAAGCTTATATTCCCCAAGCAATTTCATGTGCAGTTAAAGCACTGAACGATGTTGCAGCGGATGAGTCCCTGCCTAAAGAAGTGCGTGAAAAAGCGGCATTTGCTGCGGCAAACCTACTGATTTCAGATTTTGAGGATAAGTAATGAATCTAGCGAACTTTGAATCCATGGATCCTGTCATGCTGATGAGCATTGTAAATATGAAGCTACGCGACGACTTCGGTGGTGACTTAGATAAACTGGTGGCTTTCTTCGATATCGAACGCACAGCACTTGAGACAAAACTGGCTTCTGCTGGTTTTGACTTTCTTCCAGAAGCAGGACAATTCCGTTAATCAACACCATTCTTGGCGGATAACCGAAACGAGAATAACCAATATGAAAAAGGGCTTGATGAGTTACCATCAAGCCCTTTTCTTTTATTCGATAGGCGTCTCGGTTAGCCAAATGAAGCCCAGATGACTGTCGCCACAAGAATTGGACATACAAACTTCACATACGCAGGCCATAACTTACCAAACCAACCTTGCGTAAACTCCGGGCAACCTTGCTCAAGCTCTTTGATTTTTGAGTTGCGATTCCATACCCAACCACCAAATAAGCAGAATAAGAGCGCAGCGGTTGGTTGTAGATACTGAGTAGCAACCGTCGCGACCATACCAAACAGAGCGCCAAAGTTATAAACAATCACCACACTGAACAAGGCAATGAGACCACCTAAAACCCAGCTCGTTGCGCTGCGCTTAGTATTGAAGCGCTCACTCACTAAAGCCACTGGACACTCTAACATTGAAATGGAAGACGTTAGCGCCGCAATCGTCAGCAATAAGAAGAACACAATAGAGAATAATTGACCAAGCAAACCTAAACTATCAAACATTAGTGGCAATACTGTAAACACTAACGTATCTGAGCTTAAGAGAGAGCCATCTTCTGCATAGATTTGAACGCCCTTTTGCATTGCTACAAACATCGCTGGCATCACCACTAACCCTGCAATGAAAGCAACGGCAGTATCTACCATGGTCACGTTCATCGCCATCTTTGGTAGGTTCTCTTTCTTACTCAAGTAAGAGCCATAAATCAGCATTGAACAGCCACCGATCGTAAGCGAGAAGAAGCCCTGCCCCATTGCAGCAAGAATCAACTTGCGGTCCCATACCTTTTCGAAATCCGGTACCAAGTAATGCTTTAGCCCTTCCATCGCACCGTTTTGCGTCATGATGTAAGCAAATAGCAGAGCAAACAAAACAAACAATGCTGGCATCAAACGTGTGGACCACTTCTCAATACCTTGTTTTACGCCACCTTGTACGATGAGAATCGTCAGTACATAAAAAGTAATGGTTCCGAACAAGTTACGTTCAACACTAAAGCCCTTTAGCCATTGAGTTGCAGCTTCTAACCCCATTAGATCTGTGATTGCACCCAGTAAAAAGCAGATCAACCAACCACCAACAATTGAATAAAACGCTAAGACAGCGCTTGGTACGCTTAAACCAATCCAACCCACAATGCCGCCGAGCTTTTTACCGGTAGGGTTATCTGTGATTGCACGCATACTGTCTACAGGGTTGGCTTGACCATGGCGACCAATCGCCATTTCAACCACCAGCATCGGAAATGCGACGATAAGAATCATCACCAAATAAACTAACAGGAAAGCACCGCCACCATTACTGGCTGCTTGAGTTGGGAAGCCCCAAATATTGCCAAGGCCAACTGCGGCACCTGCGGCAGCTAAGATGAACCCGAGACGAGAGCCAAAATGCTCGCGAGGCTGAGAAGAGGTTTGCTGTGTCATACTACTCACACAAAAATATCATTGAACTAGCTAACTAGTACACTATAGCAATATTCACTATTCAACAAGAGCACCTCGGTTAAATCCTCGACAGTTGAAACAATTTGTAGTCATTCAGCTTGTAAATTTTAACGTACATCTCATATTCATCGCTCAAAAGCCTCGCGACTGTTGTTCGTTTTACGTGGCTGAATTTTACCAATCCTTCTGCCGTGAAGTGAGCCGAAAAATAATGAGCTCTGGTGTAAGGGACGAACTGTTCCTCGTGATACTGTGTCGAAAAGCAGAATATTGTGCTTCGCTTTTTTCCCCTAATGTCTATTTATCAGCTAGTTATTACTCTGTTCTCATTTATACCCATGATTCAAGGAGAGGAAAATGAAGGTCACCCTACTTCACGGAGCGATGGTTGTAGCACTCAGCGCCAGCTACCAAGCTCAAGCCTATAACTGTCAAAGTTTACCCGACTGGGACAGCACTGCGACTTATACATCGGGCGCTTTAGTAAAAACGCAAGGAGCCGCTTATGAGGCTGCATATTGGACGCAAGGCAATGATCCCGTGACCAACTCAGGATCTTGGGAAGCATGGAAAGCGTTAGGGCAATGTGATGGTGGAAGCAACAATTTATCACCAACGGTGTCGTTCTCCTCTCCAATAAACAACGCACAAATTCCCGAAGGCAGTGCGATCACTTTGTTAGCCAACGCAACTGACGAAGATGGCCAAATCACACAAATTGAGTTTGTTGCAGGCAACCAAACCGTTGCTGTGGTAACTCAAGCACCATTCGAAGCTTCTTGGACAGCTATTGAAGGGATCTCGCAATTGACCGCAATTGCGACAGATAATGAGGGAGCTGTTAGCACCACGACGATTTCTATCCAAGTTCAACCACAAGTCGAATTACCGCCACCAAGCATTTCATTGACAAGCCCAGTAGGCACAGAAGTGCTTAATGTAGGCGATAACCTAACCGTAGCCGCTCAAGCTGACGATATTGATGGTGTGGTCACACAAGTTGAGTTCTTCGTAAACAATCAATCTGTCGCCATTGATACTAGCGCACCTTACGAATATCAATGGACCGCTAGTCCAGGTACATACTCGTTCAAAGCACAAGCGACTGATGATACAAACCTCGCAACGATGAGCCAAGAAGTAGCGCTGGTTATTAGTAATTCAGAAACCGGAACGGGCGGATGTGCAGATGCAGTACCTTATGTGGCAGGCACAAGTTATCAAGCTGGCGACCTGATTTCTCACTTCAACCAAAAATATCGTTGTGATGTTGCTGGTTGGTGCTCCTCGGATGCGACATGGGCTTACGAGCCTGGTGAAGGGCTATACTGGCAAGATGCTTGGAGTGGCCTAGGTGCTTGTTCGACACCACCGCAAGTTACCATTACGGCACCAACGGATGGACAAGTCGTGCTCGCTGGCAGCAATAACGAAATCACGGCAAACGCAAGCGATGCTGATGGCACAGTCACGCAAGTTGAGTTTTTTGCGAACAACACCAGCTTAGGGGTCACCACTCAAGCGCCATATTCCGTTACTTGGAACGCCACACTTATTGGCGCTAACCAGCTTAAAGCCGTCGCAACCGATAATGATAACAACACGTCAGAGTCCCTGGTTGGTGTGGAAGTCAGCGATAAAGATTTGGTCGTCTCTCTGACTTCACCAAGCAGCGGTCAAACCGTCGGATTAGGCAAAAGTCTCGCATTAAGCGCCGATGCAACGTCTTTAACTTCAGGCATTAAACACGTTGATTTCATGATCAACGGCTCTATTGTTGCAACCGATACCACAGCACCTTACACAGCCAACTGGACACCAACTGCACTTGGTAACTTTACAGTTAGCGCCCAAGCTGTGGATTTGTCAGGAAGCAATGCACTGTCTGACGCCGCAGCAATAACGGTGGTTGAGCAAGTAGAGAAACGCCATAAACTCATCGGTTACTGGCACAATTTTGTAAATGGTG
This sequence comes from Vibrio sp. 397, assembly GCF_033339395.1. Lineage (NCBI taxonomy): Bacteria > Pseudomonadati > Pseudomonadota > Gammaproteobacteria > Vibrionales > Vibrionaceae > Vibrio > Vibrio sp. 397. The sequence goes on from NZ_JAWOUN010000004.1 coordinate 83,956, forward strand.
CGGGCTGTCCAATTCGTCTAGCAGATATGGCAGATGCTTGGGATGTGATTGATATTGCCTTTGCTGAAAATGATCGCAACAGTGATGGCACTGTGCACTTTAATCTATATTCAGGCGATATTTACAGCGATTGTCCAGCACTCGATCCAACACAATTCAAGCAGGACATGGCAGCGCTTCAAGCTAAAGGTAAGAAGTTTGTTCTCTCTCTTGGCGGCGCAGAAGGCACGATTACGCTGAATACCGACCAAGATGAAGCCAACTTTGTCTCTAGCCTAACAGGTCTTATCGCTGAGTGGGGCTTTGATGGTCTAGATGTGGATTTAGAGAGTGGTTCTAACTTAGTTCATGGCTCGCAAATTCAAGCTCGCCTTGGTCGTGCTTTGCTTCAAATAGAGCAAAACATGGGTGGAGATATGTACCTAACCATGGCGCCTGAGCACCCTTATGTTCAAGGCGGCTATGTGGCTTACAGCGGTATTTGGGGAGCTTACATTCCTGTGATAAACGAGACACGCAGCACGCTCGACTTGCTTCACGTCCAGTTATATAACAACGGCGGTTTGCCAAACCCATACCTGCCAGGCAGTGCACCAGAAGGCTCTGTGGATATGATGGTAGCGCAATCTAAAATGCTTATCGAAGGTTTTGAGTTGGCCGACGGCACTCAATTTGCACCATTGCGCGATGATCAAGTCGCAATCGGTTTACCTTCAGGTCCTAGCTCGGCAAATTCAGGGCAGGCTCCAACACAGAATATTATCAACGCACTAGATTGTTTAACCAAAGGCACTTCATGTGGCACCGTTAAACCAGCGTACCATTACCCGAATTATGCAGGAGTAATGACATGGTCTATCAACTGGGATCAGCATGATGGCTTTAACTTCTCAAAACCTGTCGGCGATAAACTCACCGAGATGAATGCGCAATAAGCTATCAAAGAATAAGCGAGTAAAACGCAAAGAGAGCACAATAGTGCTCTCTTTCTTTATCTCATCGAGTTTTTGCTTTTTAATGAGTAATTAAATCGTAAATACTCGGTAATCTTTTAGCTCAGGGATTTTCTTCAACAGATCGTCTTCTTGCCCTGCCATGTCATCCAGCGAATCGCACAAGTCTTCTGCTTGTTGTTCTACCTCTTTCGAATGCTCGGCTAAACGCTCTTCTACTTTCGCGCTGAGTTCAGCCATACTCTCCGATAATGCAGTGAGGTTTATCCCTCCCTCTTCCTTCATTTTTTTCGATAAAGCATCCAACGAACTGGCTAAAAACTCTTTATTGAAGATCTCTTGTGCTTTTGCAAAGTCTTTAGTCCACCCTTGTGTCATAGACTCAAAACTCTCCGCCGGCAGGATGAAATCACCATCTTTGTAGTAACGTGATTCAACATCAGCGAAAAAGTCCTTTACTGCGACTTTTACATTATCAAACGCACCAGGTGCATCGAGGCTTTCCGCAACATCATCAATAATATCATTCGCAAGCGCTAAACCATCACTCGCCAATTGCTTTGCTTGTGGAATATACGCGTTCATTTTTTCGCGATAGTCTTCAATTGCCGCTTTCTGGTCAGAATTGAGTTCAATTAGCTCACCTTTGATGAAGAGGTTGTTATCCTCATCCACGACAGCTTTATCACCTGTCGTTTGGCGAATTTCCAAGCTTTGCCCATCCATACGGACTTCATTATTGATGTCCACACGACACTGCGCTGCATAACCAGTAGCACTGACCATCAGCAATGAGAGTGTAAAAAGCTTTTTCATGTCATTCTCTTTTATTTAACATTACTCGTGTTAAACATAACACTGAGTGATACATGAGATGTCAGCAAATCGTCACGACTTCGTAACAAGTTGTTTTATCTCCTATTTTTACGTCAACCTCATCACCTTCTTCTTTTCCGAACAACGCTCGACCCAGAGGAGATTTAGCTGTTAAGACAAAGACTTCCTGAGCCTGATATTGAACAGTCAAACCACCAGAGCAAGGGCCTACAAAGAAGTGCTTTTCGATCAAATTCTCATCTGCGAGAACAACGTAAGCACCAACACCAACAGGCGCATTCTTAAAGTCGCGAGTCACTAAAGAACGATATTGACGCAATTCCTCTTCACTATCTTGGATTCGCATGGCTTGTCCATGAGCAAGATACGCGGCTTCAAGTGCCAATGTATCGTACTTGTGCTCGGGAACAGTTTCTTCATCTGTCGCGGCATCGATAGCTCGCTGAGCCGATGCATGGGCAACTTGAAGTTTTTCTTCCAGATGTTGGATGATAATTTGGACTAAGTCGGCTTTGTTCATACTTTTAGGACGCGCGTTTAGTATTCGGGGTGTGTTAATGTAGCCAAGTTTACCATCAAAGAAAGGTTTCCCTATTATGCAAAGTGACTCGCTGCATCAAACACTTCAATCCGTATTTGGTTTTGGCTCATTACGCCAAGGTCAGCAACCTGTTATTGAAGCCGTTATGAATGGTTACTCTGCTGCGGCAATCTTTCCTACAGGCTCGGGGAAGTCACTCTGTTATCAACTACCTGCAACCATATTACCCAACCTTACGTTGGTGATCTCTCCGTTGTTGGCGTTAATGAAGGATCAACTGAGCTTTTTACAAAGTAAAGGAATCGCTGCCGCTTCTATCGATAGCAGTCAAAGTAGAGAAGAAGCACAACAGGTCATGGCTGGCGTGAAGAATGGACAAATCAAAATCTTGATGATTTCTGTTGAGCGGCTAAAAAATGAGCGTTTTCGTGAATTCATTCGCCAAGTACCGATTTCTTTGATGGTCATTGATGAAGCGCACTGTATTTCCGAATGGGGGCATAACTTTCGTCCAGATTATCTCAAACTACCGCAATATCAACGTGAACTGAACATCCCACAGTCTTTACTTCTCACCGCAACGGCAACGCCTGCAGTTATTGAAGACATGCAAAAAAAGTTCGATATTGCCAGTGAACATATTACCGTTACAGGCTTCTACCGCTCTAATCTGGATATCTCGGTGATCCCGTGTGAGGAAACAAAGAAACAAGAACAGCTCAGTGAGATCATCGCCTCTTCACCTAAGCTTCCGACCATCGTATACGTGACGCAGCAGCAAACAGCAGAACGAGTAGCAAAGTCATTAATCCATATTGGCATTAACGCTCACGCATACCACGCTGGCATGAAAAGCGACGTTCGTGAACAAATCCAACAGCAGTTCATGGATGGCCAAATTGACTGTATTGTTGCAACGATTGCATTTGGTATGGGGGTCGATAAATCTGATATTCGCCGCGTCATTCACTTCGACTTACCCAAATCAATCGAGAACTACGCACAAGAGATTGGACGTGCAGGCAGGGACGGGCAACGCTCTGAGTGCATTCTGCTAGGCAATACGTCCGGCTTAACGGTGTTGGAGAACTTTGTCTATGGCGACACACCAGAATTTACGTCAATTAACTATGTAGTCGAGCAAGCGAAAGAACATGCTCCACAATGGGAGGTAGTGCCACTGCGTTTGTCGCGTGAAAGTAATATCCGCCAATTGCCACTCAAAACCTTGTTGGTTTATTTGGAGCTACATAACGTCATTGAAGCAAAGTACAGTTACTTTGCGGAATATCGTTTTAAGTTTTTGCACGATCAGCAATTTATTGTGAATCAATTTCAAGGCGAGCGACGTCAATTTGTGGAGGCTATTTTTTCCTGCTCACAAAAAGCCAAAGTGTGGTGCCAAGTTGATCTAGAAGCGCTATGGATGAACTATCAATCGGAACGCAGCCGAGTTGTCGCAGCGCTCGACTATTTTCACCAGAACGGCTGGATAGAACTAGAGAGCAAACAACTGACGGACGTGTACTCAGTTATGCCAACCAAACAGAGCTCGGATGTTTTAATCCAACAACTGTATGAACTGTTCCAATCCAAAGAAAGCAAAGATATCGAAAGAATCCACACCATGCTGCACTTGTTCCAGTCCGAGCACTGTTTGAGCTCACAATTGGCGAACTACTTTGCGGATCACGATGCACCAAAGCAATGTGGTCACTGCTCCGTGTGTCGTGGTCACGTCGCCACATTCACAGCACCAGAACCTGAAGATATTGAACAATCTCAAGTATCGATATGGGCGCGGGAGTTTATTCAGCTTTCCCCATCGGCCATCAGTAATGATGCCGTTGCTCGCTTCTTGTGCGGAATCAGCACTCCTTTGATTAGCCAGCTAAAAGCCTCAAAGCTAGCAGGTTATGGTGCAATGGCAAATGTAAGTTTTGAGCAGGTATTAACGCAGGTAGAAACGGTAAGGGCCTAAAAAAAGCTCAATTGACGCGCTTGGTCTTCGGGCTTGAGCATCACGTTCAAGCCTAAAAGGCGAATTTCCCGTCCATTTTGGCGTTTAAGAATATCTCTTAGCAAGATCTTGAAGTCCTCAAGCTCTAATTGCGGATGGATGTGCTCAATTGTTGTCAGTTGAAAGTCGGCAAATTTGACTTTAATACCTTGTTTAATAATCGACTTATCTGGGCTTGCACGCTCTAAACGTTTCTCGAGTTCAGGATAAAGTTTCTCCTCAATCACTTGCCAACATTCATCATAGGTTGCGATGTTCTGGCTGAATGTCCTTTCCACACCGACGGACTTTCTCTCGCGCTCAACAACGACTTCTCGATTATCAATTCCATGGCTTCGCTGCCATAAGGAGGCACCCTGACGACCAAACTGCCTCAACAACTCTCGATAGTCACTGTTTTTAATGTCCTCACATCGATAAAAACCGGCTTGGTGGAGCTTCTCAAGACTCACCTTCCCCACACCAGGAATGTTCTCTAGCGGAAGACTATCGATAACCTCTTGGACTTTCTCTGGCGGAATCACAAACTGACCGTTGGGCTTGTTCATGTCTGACGCGACCTTGGCAAGAAACTTTATCGGAGCAATGCCCGCCGATGCCGTCAACCCAAGTTCACTCCAGATATCGCGGCGAATTGACTCTGCGATCAACGTAGCGGAGCCACGGCAAGCTGTCGAGTCCGTGACATCGAGGTATGCTTCATCCAATGAGAGAGGTTCAATGATAGGCGTATAACGCTCAAAAATAGCACGAATCTGCTGAGAGACTTGCTTATATACATGCATTCTACCGGGCACAACCAACAAATGAGGACAGAGTTGCAGCGCGCGCGCCGTTGACATTGCACTGCGAACACCATATTTACGCGCATCATAATTACAGGTGCTAATCACTCCACGCTGCTTTTCATGTCCGCCAACAGCGAGTGCAATGCCACGGTAACTGGGGTTATCTCTCATCTCTACGGCAGCAACGTAAAACTAACGGGTGAAAAATGTAGTCTTGACTGTGTGAGTGAGTGAATGACTATGAAAAATATATCATTTCTTTAAAACGATCACTTACAAAAATGCCTTACAAAAAATTCTGGCAAAATTAACCGCTCTTATTGCGATATCACTTACAAATTTACAACGGAAGACTCATCTGTCGATTTAGCTCATTTGGTACAGTTGGTTCAATACCAACACTTAAACCAACCAATCTAATACCCCGTCCATTTGATCTTGATAAAGCCTCTTCGCATAATCTGATAAAAAAGTCTCTTTCTAATTCGTTATGTTTATGTTCAACAGTCGTTTGTTGAAAGTCACTGAACTTTAATTTGATGCCTAAACGAGAAATCGTTTTGCCTACAAGTACCTTCTTCAACCTGAACTCTAGTTCAGAATAAAGTGAACAAATTGCCTCTATACATTCATCAAGAGTATGTATATCGGCCAAGAAAGTCCGTTCGACACCAACAGACTTCCTAACCCTCTCAACCACTACGGGTCTATCATCGATACCATTGCAGCGCTCCCAGAGAGTATTGCCGAATTTCCCAAACTGGCTAATCAAGGTGCTCTTATCAAGCTCTTTGACGTCTTTACCTTTGAACAGCCCCAAATTGTTTAGTTTCTCTAACGTAACCTTTCCAACACCATTGATTTTGCCAAGATCTAAAACATCAATAAAACTCTGAATTTCACTAGGCGTAACAACGCATATACCGTTGGGCTTGTTAACATCAGACGCAACTTTTGATACAAACTTTAAAGGGGACACTCCCGCTGACGCTGTAATTTTTAACTCACGTTCAATTGTTCGGCGAATATCCTCTGCGATTAATGTCGCTGACCCCATAAATAGTTGTGAGTCCGAAACATCTAAATAAGCCTCATCAAGGGAAAGAGGTTCTATCACTGATGTATAACGACCAAATATCTCATGAATTTGCTTAGAAACCTGACGATATTTTTCCATATCCCCTGCAACAACTGTTAGATTTGGACACAGTTGCAACGCCTTTGATGTTGGCATAGCAGAGCGTACACCAAAGGCTCTAGCTTCATAATTACATGTAGAGATCACTCCACGACCATTTTTCCCACCGATAGCCATAGGAATATTGCGTAGCTCAGGGTTATCTCTTGCTTCAATAGCTGCATAGTAGCAATCGAGATCTATGTGTATGATTTTTCTTTGCATTATCTTTACACCACAAACACAGACAACTAAGTACCCAACGTTTCCATTTGCTTCCCATTGCTCAAAAATTCGTTACAAAAAAACAAAATTCCGCAAATATACCTCTTGATTATACTGTATATCCAAACAGCTATCGAGAGGGGTTCTTACAAAACTATTAGAAAACCAAGCAAACAGCTTTATCAATCTCTTCCCTCACGGCTTTGCAAGAGGCACTCCTTCAGTATCCATATTCCAAAAGGACACCTAAGACATCGATGGTGAAGTAAGATTAATAAAGTCACTCCTAACGCTCACACAGCTCACTACTAGTTAGTGGCATAGTGGCTCAAACTAATCACTGCAAATGCTAGGCTGCAAATCTCATATAACTAGAATGCTAGTAAACTTTTGTACCTGTTAGCATCTATATAGAAATGACAAACCAATGATATGATTGAGTTAGGTAGTGAAGCGTAATTGATACTTACTGAATTTTAAGAAGGAGCCTAAAGTGGAGGAATTTGTTCGGTATATTGATAAATTAAACTCTGAAGACAGAATGAACTTGTTTCATGTAGTAAATGCCAGCCTTGGTGAAAAAGGGTGTGAGCTAACTTTATCTATAAAATCGTCAGAACCAGAGTTATCTAGCGATTGGTTGATTTCGTGCAAGGACTGCTTGAAGGTGAACATAGATAGAACAAATATGCCTGCCCATGAGATCACTATCAAATATGGGATAATACTAATCGGAAGCTCTTATATAACAGGCTCTTATTTTAAAGCTGTAAAACTACACACATCCCACATGTGATTGCTCAGCTCACACCGCTAGCAATGAAAGAAAATGCAGATAGTCTATTGACATTTCATGGAATAGTTATAAGTAATCCCTAGGCCGCGAGTGATATTTACTAACTCTAGGGTATCTTCAAACTCACGCTTTGAGGAATTCACCGAAAAAGAATCTCTTCTAATTAAACGCACAAGTTTATGGCCTTTTATTCCTTCTCCTCCGTACACAGCCCCTGCAATGTACTTGCTATCTGTAGCCCTTACATCATATTCCTCAGCAATATCACTAAACTTTGAACGCACAAAAATCGTTCCCTTACTAACAAATGCTGTATATAAACCATCAGTGGTCAAGCATGAGTTAGGATAACTCTCGTCATTAGCTAGAGCTGACATGGCAGCAAAGCTAAACAATGTAAGCAAAACTAGTTGTTTCATTTATTCTCCTTCGGATTTTATTTTAATGTGCTTGCCAAATGGTTGTTATATTTTGATTTTTGATAGCTATACACTCCCCAAAGTTCGACCGCTTTCTAACTTAAAGATCAATTCGATAACGCCTTCAAAAGGGCAAGGTTCACAGTTCGTCAAAAGACAATAACCTTGTAACTTTTCCGAGGAGAGACCTAGTTCTGAAGTCAATTCAGAGACATTATGTTGATTGATTAGATCGCAAATAATTTTATCTGACTGAACTTGAAGTAGTTTATTAAGTCTGCTCATTGTTTGTTCTCCTTAAGCTAATAAGCCGAGAATACTCCTATAGTATGGTGAGACGCTTTTATCTTACCGCAAAGCACTAATCATATTCTTCATGATTTTAAAAGGTTACCTCCAGTCGGAAGCTTACATGCATCCAAGTTATTGCTCAGCTCACACTGCTAGCAATGAGAGAAAATACTCGGATAGCCCTATCCGAAACTGTCGAGTCGAATTCGCCGCATTTTTGTAAATACTGCCTTTAGCGTCCAACTCCATTACCGAGCACTTTTTCCAGTGAGTAGCGTTCTTGCTGTAGTCTAGCTGGCCTAGCTCTCTACCTGCGTTACTTAAGTCCGTTAGTGACGCGCCATTGCTCACTAATTGATGGATTGTGAGGCCTATTGCTTGCCAAACTTGAGGAGATAAATGGTAACCAGAGCGATTATGCACAAACGCTTCCTTCAATGGTTCAAGCCAAGCGGCTAAGAAGCTGGCAATATTACTTACATAACCTTCTGACAATATAGATGAAAGACTATCACCACTCGATAAAGTAACGTCTTTCGACATCTTACTGTACTCTTGCGTTCCTACCCCAGCCACGGCACCAACAATTAATTTGAACAATATATACTGTGTGGTGATGCTGCTCTCTGATACTTTTACATGCTTAGAATTAAAGTTAACACCACCATAACGTTCAATATTCGCTTCTTTTATTAGCTGATTTATATAATCTTTTAGTGGGAAGTCATCATTCGGTAGTAAATTTCTTCCTTCACTCAGATGAGGCAGGTTCAAGGATGAGTCAAAAATGCTACTTTTTTTAAACAGGGCGATAGCATGACTGGCTTCCAAGCCCTTCTCGTCATCAAATACAACTCGTATCTCCACGTTTTCCATAGCTAGGCGCTGTCTAAGCTCGCTCTTCTGATTAGCCTCTTTAACACTTAGCCTTGAGCTAAACAAAAACGTTTTTAAGCCCAGAATCTTACAGATTGCTACCAGCACTAAAACGTTCCCCACAATATGAGTATCCGAGGGGTTGTAACTCAGTGTGGGCAGAGAACGAGCTGCATGATGAAGGTGTGGCTTTCCGATAACCGCGAATGTTAGGGACAACGGCATGCATACCGATTTATCAAACAGGATACTCTCTAGCTCAGCTTGAATTTCTTGAACCTTGTCAGCGTTTTTAGCATTAACAGCGGCATCGGCTGCCCATTTTAATTCAGGCAATAAGTTTCCTACCGAAAAAAAAGCGGCGACTTCAAACACAGGCATAGTTGCAATTAATGTTTTTTGCGTTCGTCCTTCCGAAGAAAGCAACATCCCACTGATTTTTTTATCCGAAAGTATCAAGTTTTTTCATCCAGTTATCTGAAAAGCGCAGTCTAAAACAAAATTAAAATTTGATCCGACAAGCATGTCGGATCAATAATGGTAATTATCTAAGGCAGGTGAATGCCTAGTCATTATATTGCCACAAGTAATACAGAGAGGTCGCAAATGGCAGATAACAAAGAAAACGCATTTGATGAAATATCAGATCAGGAATTAGAAACATCGATAGTTGACACGTTGGTAGATAGATATGATGACAAAGAAAGCTCTAGTTATTTAGCAAGTTCTAAAAAACTTTTAGCTAATTCCAGCTCTGTTCTATCGTCCGAACAACTTAAAGATATTTTTAAGTCCAACGCACGCTACTACTCCGGGGTAAAACAAGTAGAAACGAGTCTAAAACACACGGTCATTTACATCACACCCCAGTTAGCCAGAGACATGTTGAAGTTTTCTCGGCGCGGAGCCATAAATGACAACAATAAAAATAGAAAATTGAGCAAGGCAAAGATCAGGAAATACGCGGAGGCTATGGCGAAAGGCCAATGGTGCCTTACTGGTGAACCACTCATTTTCTCTGATGAGGGAGAAATTTTGAACGGACATCATCGTCTAGAAGCATCCTATGAATCAGGGGCTGGATTTATTGCGCCCGTAACCTATGGAGTCACTGACGATCTGTCCTTCGCGCACATCGATGTAGGCAACCTGAGATCTAGATCTCAGGTTTTAGAAATGGCGGGGGTTAAGGTCAACGCGAACGTACTGTCACGAGTAGCGATGTTAGCAAAAGCATTTGAGAAAAGTTCTAACCCTTATGCGTTTAGGGGAACTCAAGGCACATCCTTTCAACCCGCTGAGATTCTGGCATATGTGGAAGAAAATGAAGAGCTAGCGTTATCGGTGCATTTTGTTGCAACTGTAGTAAAGCGCCATCGACTGGAGAGCCAAGTTTCTGAAGCAATTTATGCGTTTGCACACTATCTGATTACGCAAAAACTCAAAGAAACTTCACTTAATGAGACTTTGCCTATGACACCAGAAACTTATCTTACTCGTATCATTTCATCATTGGGTTTGGAGTCGGAGGATGATATTGAGTATCAGGTACGGAACTATCTTCAGTCACTCGTTCATGAGTCCACCTCGTACTCACTGTTGTGCAAATTATCTGCAATTTTCAAGGGGTGGAACATGAATCTTGGTATTGCGGTTACAGGAAACAAAATTAGCGTGCGAAGGGTTGCACGATACAAAAAAGATGCGGATGGAAACAAAATCCAACTTCCTGCTGCTGGTAATATTAATGAGGCCTTCACTATTCCTTGCTTACCTAAAGGAAGGACGCCAAAAAACATTCAAAAACAAGGTAATGTTCAGCTCAAGAGCGCTTAATCAAAGTAAGGGGTGAGCATGTCCGCTCACCTCTGCTTCCCATTCCTTCCCCTGCCTTTGAACCATGCGTTTATCCAACTACAACACCGCCACCTAAAGTACGAATATTGCCAAGGAAAAATACGTGTTCGTTACGTATTTTTCCTCTTCTTTAGTGATAGAATTGTAGCAACAAACATAAATAACAATGAAACTCCTTTTTGCTAAGTCACTGAATCTCTGATTGTAAACATTAGCTAATGTTGGTTTCGATTTGATATTCACCATTATTCAAGAGCAAGTAGTAAATGCCCCATACTAATATCAGTCAAGATGCAATAAACAAAGCCGTCTGGGCTGCCTGTGATACTTTCCGAGGCACCGTTGATCCGTCGATTTACAAAGACTTTATCCTAACCATGTTGTTCTTAAAGTACATTTCCGATGTACATAGAGATAAAGTAGCCGAACTAACGGTTGAATACGGGGATGAACCAGAGCTGATCGCAGCAATGATGGAGAGCCAGTCTTTTAAAGTCCCAACAGGCGCAACTTTTTGGGATCTATACGAAGCTCGTCATGAAGCAGGTAACGGATCACGTATCGACCAAGCTCTGCACGCTATCGAAGAAGTCAACGGCACCAAGTTAAAAGGCGTGTTCCAAGACATCAGCTTTAACACCGATAAACTTGGTGATGAAAAGCAAAAGAACGAAATCCTTCGCCACTTACTGGAAGATTTTGGTAAAGAGACGTTAAACCTTCGCCCTAGCCGTGTTGGCTCATTAGATGTGATAGGTAATGCCTACGAGTATCTAATCAAACACTTCGCGGCAAGTAGTGGCAAATCGGCTGGCGAGTTCTATACACCACCAGAAGTCTCTGATTTACTTTCTATCATCCTTGAACCACAACAAGGTGACACCATTTGTGACCCTGCATGTGGTTCTGGCTCACTATTGATGAAGTGTGGTAAGCAAATTCAAAAGAACTTTGGCGGTTCGAAGCAGTATGCTTTGTTTGGTCAGGAGGCAATTGGTTCAACTTGGTCACTGGCGAAGATGAACATGTTCCTGCATGGTGAAGATAACCACCGTATTGAGTGGGGGGACACAATTCGTAACCCTAAGCTACAAGATCAGGAAGGTGGATTACTGCACTTTGATGTGGTTACCGCTAACCCTCCATTTTCCTTAGATAAATGGGGATACGACATTGCAAGTAATGATCACTTTGGTCGCTTCCGCCGTGGTCTTCCACCAAAAACTAAAGGTGACTATGCGTTTATCTCGCATATGATTGAGACGTTAAAACCACAGACTGGTCGTATGGGGGTCGTTGTACCTCACGGCGTGCTATTCCGGGCATCATCAGAAGGTAAAATTCGTAAACAACTAATTGATGAAAACTTGCTAGATGCCGTGATTGGTTTACCTGAGAAACTGTTCTTTGGTACAGGTATCCCAGCCGCCATCCTGATCTTCAAAAAGCAGAAAAACGATAACAAGGTATTGTTTATTGATGCCTCTCGTGAATTCAAATCAGGTAAGAACCAGAACCAACTAACGCCTGAGAACATTCAAAAGATTGTAGATACCTATAAGGCGCGTCAAACCACCGACAAATACTCATACCTAGCAACGCTCGAAGAGATTGCTGAGAACGACTACAACCTCAATATTCCTCGTTACGTCGACACGTTTGAGGAAGAAGAAGAGATAGATTTAGTTGCGGTGCGAACTGAACGTTTAGCATTACAGAATGAGTTGGCTGATTTAGAAGCTGAAATGGCGGGCTATCTAGAGGAGTTGGGTTATGGTGCCTAATGGTTGGGAGAGAAATCCCATAAAAGACCTTTGTGAATCAATCATTGACTGTGTAAACAAGACAGCTAAGCACGTTGAACATGTTACACCTTTTAAAATGATTAGAACCACAAATGTTCGAAATGGCCGTGTTGATACAAATAATGTTCGGTATGTAGAAGAAGACACCTATAAGCAATGGATTCGGCGTGGTGCACCAAAAGATGGGGATATTATTTTTACTCGCGAAGCTCCAGTAGGAGAAGCTGGTATTCTAGAAAATGCTCAAGGTATTTTTCTGGGACAGCGAACCATGATGTATCGTTCTAACCCTGAAAGGTCAGATAATCGTTATTTATTCTATTCACTAATGAGTGGTTACTGCCAAAAGCAAATCGAAGATTTTAGTAACGGTGGAACAGTAGCTCACATGCGAGTTCCTGATTGTGGAGAGTTGATTATTAATACACCTCCACTTCCAGAACAACAAAAAATCGCCCAAATACTCTCAACATGGGATCAAGCGATTTCTACCACAGAAAAGCTAATAGAAACCAGCAAGCAGCAGAAAAAAAACCTAATGCAGCAGCTTTTGACGGGTAAGAAGCGTTTGGTTGATCCTGAAACGGGTGAAGCGTTTGAAGGGGAGTGGGAAGAGGTAGAGCTTGGTAAAATTACGTCTATTTATGATGGTACACACTCAACACCAAAATATGTCGAAAAAGGTATTCCATTCTATAGCGTTGAACACTTAACTCGTGATGATTTTTCTAATACTAAATTCATCACAGAAGATGTATTTGAAAAAGAAAACAAACGTGTCAAGTTGGAACGCGATGATATTTTAATGACACGAATTGGTGATATTGGCACTGCCAAACACTTAAATTGGGATGTTTGCGCTTCTTTTTATGTGAGTTTGGCTTTAATCAAGGCAAATAAATCAAAGTTTGACTCTGCGTATATGGGCTATTACATCAACTCACATGAGTTTCATCGAGAGTTGTATAAGAGAACGATTCACGTTGCTTTCCCTAAAAAAATTAATTTAGGCGAGATAAATCATTGTAACGTATTACTTCCTAGCATTAATGAACAACAAAAAATCGCCTCAGTACTAACCGCCGCCGACAAAGAAATCGAAGTGCTTCAAGCCAAGCTTACTCACTTTAAGCAAGAGAAAAAAGCATTGATGCAGCAATTATTGACAGGCAAGAGAAGAGTAAAAGTCGACAAGGCTGAAGCCGCTTAATTGAGTCTCTCCTCCTTCCTGATGAAAGGGTATGAACTACATTTAAGCAAGGGATAAATTTAACGGGTTCATAATGATATGAAATTAAAGAAATTAACTTTAAAAAACTTCCGAGGCTTCAAGCAATTTGAGTGCGATTTTCAACCTAGCATCAACGTATTAGTTGGATTAAACGGGTTTGGTAAATCGTCGCTCCTTGATGCGATTATGTTGGCATACGCTCAGTTCATCGGTGGGTTTGGAACGGCAAGTAACAAAAATATATCAGACTCTGATATTCATAAGGCTAAGCACCTTTTAGGAGAAACTGAAGATGATGGCTTCAATATGGAATACCAAATGCCCACATCTATCACTATCAACACTTACTCCGATGAATGGCATGATTTTCCAGAGTCATGGGCAAGAGTAAGAAACACTTTAAAAGGTGGAACAACTAGCCCATCTGAACCTAAAAGTTACGCTGCAAACTTACAATCCCTCGTTAGGGAAAATGCCTCAGTCACTTTACCGTTATTTAGTTACTATGGTACAGAGAGGCTATGGCCTTCAAATAAGATGAACCTAAACTTTTCTAAACATGGTTCAAGTCGACTAGACGTATATACAGATTGTTTAGACCCTGCTTCTAAGTATGAAAAGTTTAGCTATTGGCTGAAGAAAGAAACAATAGCTGATCATGAACGTAAGATGCGCATAATTGAAGAGGCAGGTTTAGAAGGTGCTATCGTAAAAGGATCGACTGTACGTGGACGATTACTAGAAGCGGTCAGACAAGCTATTAATATCTGTTTAGCCAATAGTGGCTGGAGTAACATTCGTTACAGTGCCAATGCAGAAGAAATCATCGCTACTCATAAAGAACAAGGCGATATTCCAGTGTCCCACCTGAGTGATGGTGTACGTAATATGATTGGAATGGTTGCCGATATTGCATACAGAGCTGTAAACCTTAACCCTAACCTTGATACAAGGGCTGTTGTTGATACACACGGTATTGTGCTTATCGACGAGGTTGATATGCACTTACACCCTCAGTGGCAGCAGCTTGTTCTACAGAACTTAGCTGAGGCGTTTCCGAATATACAATTTATTGTTACGACCCACTCCCCACTTGTTATCGGTGATATGAAGCCATCTCAGGTTCTGTTGATCAAAAAAGAAGGAAACAACCAATATTTCGTAGAGCATCCAGCACAAACTTACGGATTGACTAGCAACGATATTCTAAATGAAGTAATGAGAGACCGTACGACTTCATCACAGATAAGTCGCAATAAAGAGGTTGAAGAGTTTTTAGAAAATATCAATAACCTCATATCTAATAAGCAATATGAAGATGCTAGTAAGAAAATTGAAGAGTTGGAAGAACTATTAGAAGGAGAGATACCTGAACTTGTTAGTGCCAAACTATCTATTGATTTAGCTGATTGGGGGGAATGAGACATGTATTTAATTCAGAAATCAGCTCAGCCAAATAGTCTTAGGATGTATCGACGTGAAAATACAGCAACATACAAAGCAATGCCTGAAAGAGTGAGAAGTGACTTAGTCAAGTCCTTACTCGCAGAACAAGGGCATGTATGTGCTTATTGTATGAAAAGGATAAAAGCTGAAGCAATGAGGGTAGAACACTGGGCAAGTCGACAACATCATCCTCAACTTCAATTGGAATACGATAACCTACTAGCATGTTGCAACGGTAATGAAGGTCAATCTAAAGATACATATACTTGCGATAAGAAAAAGGCTAATGAGACGTTAAAGTTGTCTCCAAGCCATGCAAGACCAAATATTAATACCAAAATTGATTACCACGAAGGCGGCAAGATCAAGTCAAACGATCCAGAATTTCACCTTCAATTAGATACAGTTTTAAATTTAAATGAATCACGCTTAGTTTCGAATAGAAAAGCGGCTTTAAAAGTTATCCAAAACATACTTAATACTAAGAAAGGTACAAGAAACCGAGCTGACATTCAAAAATTACTGAATAATGTACTGGCTCGAAATAGTAAAAATCAACATAGAGAATACTTTGGTTTTTTAGTCAATTATTTAGAAAAAAAATTATAACTATATTTTTAATGTTAGTTCTCCATTTCGATAGGAATGAATAATGTCAGTGCTTACACCTAATTTCCGTGAAGAACAAAGCGCTAAAATCCCAGCGTTAACTTTACTGACCAATCTTGGCTATCAATTCATTCCACCGAGTGAATGTGTTGTTAAGCGTGGCAACCTCTCTACGGTCATTTTGCCTAATGTCTTGCGCGATGTACTCAAATCCAAAACCTATCCATTTATGGGTAGAGAGCATCATCTATCGGTAGCCGCTATCGATAAAATCGTTGAAGAGCTTGCCAACCCAGCCATGAATGAAGGGCTTAAAGCGGCTAACGAAAAGCTCTATGACGCGCTGACCTATGGTATTGGTGTAACCGAGTTTGTCGATGGCAAAAAGGCGAACCCAACCATTCAGATTATTGACTGGGAAACACCAACGAATAATCAATTCCACTTCACCGAAGAGTTTAAAGTCGAAAATACTCACGGCACAGACCATCGAATTCCAGACATTATCTGTTTTGTGAATGGTCTACCTTGGGTTGTGGTGGAGGCGAAACGCCCAGACTCATCCCGTGAGGGCAAACCGACAATCACGGAAGGGATCTCACAAAATATCCGTAACCAGAAAACCGATGAGATCCCTCATTTATTTGCCTATAGCCAATTACTGATGTCGGTCAATGGACATGATGGGCGATATGGCACCTGTGGCACACCCAGTAAGTTTTGGGCAAAGTGGAAAGAGGAAGAGATCACCGATGCCACTTTTGCACGACTAAAAAACAAACCGCTTTCAGCCCCAGAACTCGACAAATTGTTTGACCATCGCCCAGCCAAGGTACGTGATGAGTACCTCTCCTTAATTGCGGGCGGTGATTTAGTCGTGACTGATCAAGATCGCCTATTAGTTTCTCTATTACGTCATGATCGCTTACTGGAGATGACTCAGCTTTTCACCCTATTTGATAAAAAGGTGGGGAAAATCATTGCCCGTTATCAACAGGTGTTTGGCATCAAAGCCTTGATTGAACGTGTTACTTCATTTGACGAGAAAGGCGCACGTAACGGAGGGGTGATATGGCATACCACAGGTTCTGGTAAGTCTTTTACCATGGTGTTCTTATCTAAGGCTCTGATTTGGATAAAAGAGCTAGCTAAATGCCGTGTTGTGGTCGTTACCGACCGTGTCGATTTGGAAGATCAGCTCTCTAAAACATTTGCCTCCGGAGGGGCGCTATCTGAAAAAGATCGTGAATCAGCAAAGGCAACTACAGGCCACCGCCTCGCTAAGCAAATCGGTCAGGGCAATCAGCGCATCATTTTTTCAATCATCAATAAATTTGGCACAGCAATAGAACTTCCAGAATGTTACAACGACAGTCCAGATATGATCGTGCTGGTTGATGAAGGACACCGTAGCCAAAATGGTGAGAACAATATTCGTATGCAGCAAGCCCTGCCGAAAGCTGCTTACATTGGCTTTACAGGTACACCGCTTCTGCAAGACGACAAAACAGAAAGCAAGTTCGGTACAATCATCCACTCTTACACCATGCAGCAAGCTGTCGAAGACAAAACGGTCACACCACTACTGTATGAAGAGCGAGTACCTGATCTCAGTACCAATGATAAAGCCTTGGATGCATGGTTTGATCGTATCACCGACAAACTTACAGAAAAGCAACGCACTGACTTGAAGAAGAAGTTCGCTCAGAAAGGTCAAATCTATCAAACCGAAGGTCGCATCGAACTGATCGCCCATGACATCTCTGATCATTTCCAAAATTTCAAACAACAAGGCTTAAAGGGCCAATTAGCATGTGACTCAAAAGCGTCTGCAATCCAGTATAAGAAGCTTCTCGACCAAATAGGTAAAGTCACCTCAGTTGTTGCTATGTCCCCACCCGATACGCGTGAGGGGCACGATAGCGTCGATGGGGAAAGCAAAAGTGTGGTGCAAAATTGGTGGAAGGACAACGTCGGCAAAGAGGATGAAAAAAATATACCAAGCGCATTGTCGATGAGTTTGAAAAAAACGATGGCCCAGACCTCATGATTGTGGTTGATAAGCTTTTGACGGGCTTTGATGAACCAAAGAATACGGTGCTATATATCGACAAACCACTTAAGCAGCACAACCTTATCCAAGCGATTGCTCGTGTGAACCGTTTGCATCAGAGAAAAGAGTTTGGCTACCTTATTGATTATCGTGGCATCTTAAAAGAGTTAGACGCAACCATTGCTGACTATCAAGATCTTGCTGAGCGAACTCAGGGAGGTTTCGATATTGAGGACTTAAAAGGTCTCTATAGCCGAATGGATACCGAATACAAGAAATTACCCGGACTATATAACGAGTTGTGGGATATTTTTTCTGCTGTTCCCAATAAGCAAGATGGCCCCGCCCTGCGCCAAGTGCTCGCTCCTAAAATCGATACCATTGACGGACAACTGACCGATCTGAATCAGAAAAAGCGTGAAGATTTTTATTCGACTCTTACGGCATTTTCAAATTGTTTAAAGGTGGCACTGCAATCTGCTACTTACTTCGAGGACAAGAGCTTCGATGATGAACGCGATTTGTACAAAAAGACTTTGAAATCTATGTCTGAACTCCGCAAGCAGGTTCGTGAAGATGCGGAAGAGACCATTGATTACGATGAGTACGCTGAGAGCATTCGCACCATGTTGGATAAACACATTGGTGGCGTCGAAATCCAAGAGTCAAAAGGTGCATACCTTGTCGGTAATATGGGTAAGAACGTTAAGCCTGAAGAGTTGACGGACAATGAAGCTCGCAACAAGAAGGATGCTATCACAGGTCGTGTAACTAAAATGATTGAACAAGATTTGGCTGATGATCCATATGCTCAAGAGTATTTCTCTAATCTTCTTAAGAAAGCTATCCAACAAGCGAAAGAAATGTTTGATGCTCCGGTAAAGCAATACCTGCTTTTCGCTGATTTTGAAGAGCAAGTGAAAGAACGCAAAGTCGATGGCATTCCAACTGACCGTTTCGCTGAACTCGACCCTAAGATTAAGCGACATGTACAGGCATTCTATGGCTTATTCCCTCATCACTTAGGGGAAGCGACGTTACCTGAAGATGACAGTTTTGATTACGCACTTAGTATTGACGAAGTCGTTACTGCTGCCGTAGCCGAGTACTCGATCAACCCTCAAGAAATTGAAAATCAAATTCGACGCCAGTTGATACCTTTATTGTTCAAAGCGATTGGTATGGATAAGACTCAAGCTATTATCACTGATGTTATAAAAATCACTCGCCTCGGCGTTACAGGACATCATTAATGACTTCGGTTTCATCTACTGAACGCAATAAAGAGGAGTACAGTTTTGTCTATGGGGATGAAGCTGTTAGCTATGAAGTAGTTCGTAAGTCTTTTTCTGAAGGAAAAAGGCGCAAGATAACTATTAAAGTTCACCCAAGCTGTGAAGTGGTCGTCTCATCTCCAGAAGATGCGGAGCGAGAAGATATACACCAAGCAGTAATGAAGCGTGCCAAGTGGATTTATGATGCGCTGAAAGAGTTTCGTGGTCACCTTGAGTATGTGCAGTCAAAGAACTATGTCAGTGGTGAAATGCAGTTCTACCTTGGCCGCCGTTATGTCCTGAAAATAGTGGAAGATATTAATGCCTTGCCAACTGTAAAAATGACTCGCGGCAAGCTACTTGTTACCTTGACTCGGTTTAACAACGACAAGACAGCCATGGTTAAAGCTTTAGTGCGCAACTGGTACAAGGTTCGCGCTGAACGCATTTTCCATGAACGTTTGTCTGAGCTACTGCCTCAAGCTACATGGGTTGCTGGAATACCTAGCTTTCGAGTTTTACCCATGAGTAAACAATGGGGGAGCTGCTCCGCTAAGGGCACTTTGATGCTAAACCCACACCTCATCAAAGCACCCAAGGAATGTATTGATTACGTGATATTGCATGAGCTTTGCCACATCGCTGAGCACAATCACAGTGACAGATTCTGGCGTTTATTGACGAGTGTGATGCCCAACTGGAAAGAAGTGAAAAGCCGTTTGGATGGAATGGCAGAGTTGTATTTGAATGAGTGATGGCAACGTCGCAACTTTTGCAATATCAGCTACACAATATCAAACATCTCATCTCAGTGCTGTTGACCGCTATTGACCACCATTGACCACGCATGGTCAATGGTGGTCAATACTCAAAGGTTTAGTCTGTAAGACTGCGGACTCGATAAAGAGATCGCCTCTATTTTTCGAGTTGAATCTAACTTTCTTCAGCCCCAATTTATTCAGGTTGAGTATGTATTCATACGCTACTTATGTACTGCCGGAAGACCATATAGTTTGTTTGGTTCCAATTCACCTTATCTACAGGCACCACTTGACCAAGTTTTTCTCATGTATGACTATGTTATCAATTGCGTATTTAGAGCTTAAGTTAGCTATTAAACATTGGTGTATTTAGTCAAACTAGCGAGGGAAAAGTGAGCGATTCTATAACCATAAAAGGGGTTACTAGTTACCACCCGACCAAACCACAGATAATCGATATATCCAAGCAGAATACGTTGATTTTTGGCTTAAATGGAGCAGGTAAGTCCACAATTTCTAATTTCTTGTATGATAGAGAAAAGTTCGATAGTTGCAGTCTTAATGTCGAAGGGCGCTTCACCCCTATCGTATACAATCAAGCCTTTGTCGAGCAAAACTTTGTAAACAGCTCAATGCAGGAAGGTGTATTCACATTGAGTAAAGACAATGCAGATCTTGAAACCAGAATTGCTGAAAAGTCGAAATTGAGGGAAAAGCTCTTAGAATTGTACAACGGGATCAAGGTAAAAATATCAGAAGCCGAAACAGCTCAAGGAAAGGCGACAGATTCTGCAATCGAAGAAGTATTCAAGCAAAAGCATATAATCGAGAAAACATCCCTTGCGCCGTTTCTTGAAGGGTTTAAAAGACCTAAAAGTAATTTTTACAACCAAGTAAAGTCTCAAAAAGGGGTATCCCAAGACTCTATAGAAAGCCTTGAAGCTGAGTATGACTCCTTAACTCAATCTGATAAAGCACTCCCGACACTAATTGAGCTACCTTCCCCACCAAGCTTAAGCATTGAAGACACAACCATGCTTAATGAACCAATTATAGGATCATCAAGTAGTCAACTCACAGAGTTTATCACTGAACTCAACAACCAAAATTGGGTTAAGAATGGTAAAGACAACTACTTAGCAGAAGAACAAACAAAATGCCCTTTTTGTCAAAAAGATACGATAGATGATACCTTTCGCTCTGAGCTTGCTGCATTATTTGACAAAACATATGATTCCAACGTGAAAAAAGTAGAGGCTATCTCGAAGTCTTATGGCGATTCGGTCACTAACTATATCGCTTCCATCAAAGATGCGTTTATCAATTGCTCGTTATATGACCCAAGCTTACATAAGATTGACCCAGTTATTGCTCTGCTAGAGCGTGTCTATCAAGACAACCTAGACTTGATTAAATCCAAGATAGAAAAACCAAGCTTATCTATTGAAATCATTGACTATAAGGATAAATCTGCCCCTTTGATGAGTATATCCGAAGAGATCAATGCAGCCGTTAAAGTGATAATAACAAAGGCAAGAAAATTCAAGGAAAGCAAGAAAGACATTCAAGACAGGATGTGGGACTCAGTTAGATATCATACTGATTCTATTTTTTCATTGGAGAAGCGTTTGAAAGATGAAAAAGGTAGTGAAATCAAACAACTAAATGCAGATTTAAAAAGAGTAAAGCAGGTTGGTCAAAAAGTTGCTAGCAGAATCAGTTACCTTCGATCAAAAACGTCAAATATTGACGATACCATTGAAAGAATTAATGTAAATTTGAAGAGCCTAGGTCTAACGAGCTTTGAAATTGTCTCATCAACTGACCCAGAGCAACAAAATTACTTTGTACTTAGCCGAGGGGAAAATACCACTAAAGGGAAAGAAGTATTTAAGTCCCTCAGTGAAGGAGAAAAAACACTGATAACCTTCTTGTACTTTATCGAGAAATGCAACGGCAGTATGAGTAAAGATTCAGACATTGCTGATAAAGAAAAACTGATCGTTATTGATGACCCGATTTCTAGTCTCTCTCAAAACTATATCTATGACATAGCTTCTCTGATCCACACCAAAATCATTAAAGGAAATCGGTTCAAAAAGGTCATAGTGCTAACCCACAGCTTGTTTTTCTATCAAGAATTATTGAAACTGGCCCCACAAGGTAAAGACAGAAAAGGCAATGATAGATTCAGTGATAAATACTCACTATATCGCTTAAATAAAAAGCAATACACTAATGTGCAACCGATGAATAAAGGCGAACTAAAAAATGATTATCAGTCTTTATGGCAAATAATCAAAGACGTCATTGAAGGTAGTGCCAACCCTGTCGTTTTACCTAATGTCATGCGAAACATAATTGAGTATTACTTCGGTTTTGTACACAAGAGAGACAAGCTATCTGACATCATAAATGAATTAGCAGAAAATGAACCAGAACAAGGGCATAAAGCTTTTTATCGCTACATTAATAGGAGTTCACACTCCGATCCAACGAACATTGGTTTGATGGTTGAAGTTGAACCTCAAGCTTACTTGGAGAGATTCAGGTCTATATTTATAAAGAGTCAAGACGAGGAACATTACCGCTGTATGATGGAGTCATAGTGGTTACCACTGAGGTATTCAATCAACTTATCGTCTTGGCAGCGAGCGGCGGTGTTTACACACTACCTCAAGCTTGCCTAGACGAAATCGAGTGTACTGACGTACATCAACAATTTTCTGTCTCATCGGCAAAATCTCCACTGAGTGCCTGTGCTTGCCACAGGCAGCCTCATCACACAATGTAATAAGCTACTTCGGTTCAGTAGGCTGGAGAATTACCAAAGTGGTAACGAAACAAGTTTAATATACTTCGATTTTTGTGTAAATCGCTTACGTTGCATTAGCGAGGCAGATTTTAGTTCCTCTCACAAATCTTAGTTATGTCGGATAGCGGGTAGAACAAACACACTCTATCAAAAATGAGTTTCTATCTATCACCGATATCGTCCCTACACTTACGAAAAAGAACTGACTTTATTGTACTCAACATTTTCATTTATCAGCCCTAGTAAAGGGTTGAAGTCGCTACCTCAACAGCTCTTTCAGGTAACTGTTTCGCTTATGAGAGTGACTAGGTGCTTCGGTGAACCTCCTCATATCATCACTACTGCCAACAATATGAATTTCACTTTCTGCCCTCGTAATCGCCGTATAGAGCCAAGCTCTATCAAGTATCCTGCCTTTTTGCAGGGCAATGATGATGCGCGGGAATTGTGACCCTTGAGCTTTGTGCAAGGTGATTGCATAGCCCAGCTCCATGCAATCTAGGACAGATTGCGTCACCTCGACCTTCTCACCAGTATCAAGTTCCACTTCACCATAGCTTTCGCCAGTGGATTTTACGCTGATAAGTGTACCAAGAGAGCCATTTTGGACGCCTATCTCATAATGATTTTGCGTGAATAGAACCGCATCATTCAAGCGAAGTGGCAAAAAGAATTTATCTCCATTGATTTGGAATTCCAGAGCATCTTTGCTCGGGTTGACAGCTTCTTGTATTAGCTGATTGATGTCCTTAACAAGTGCTTTAGTTGGAGCCATTACACGACTATTTTCAGGGTGCTGCTTGTAAAGCTCGCAACAGACTTTGGCTATGTCTTCTTTACTGGTTTCGTGAAAGTGTATAGAACCCATGCTTAATTGGTCAGGCACCACACCTTGATTGATGAGCTTGGAGTATTCAGGAATGCCCGTTGAACCTTCTTGTCTCTTGACAATATCTAGCATGGTATTGGCGACCGTTTTTGCTTCAACGATATCTGCTAGCACTTTGCCGCAGCCAATCGGTGGGAGCTGATCGGGATCGCCAGTGAATATCAATCGTACTGAAGGGTGAATGTGAGTGACAAGGCGATACATGGTTGGTAAATCAATCATGCTTGCCTCATCAATCACCAGTAGGTGATTTGGTTTATCTACACTGGGTTCAATAGGGCTTTCACGCAGCAATTTGGCAATGGTTGAGGTAACAAAACCGATGGACTCATGGAGCCTCATTGCAGCACGACCACTGAGTGCAACGGCGTGTATTTCAAAGCCGAGTTGATAGTAAGCTCTGAGTGCCGTTCTAAGTACCGTAGTCTTACCTGTTCCTGCACCGCCTATAATACAGCTTACCGAATTGTCTAGACACGTTGTTACGGCTTCAATTTGCTTTGAGGTTAATTCATAGGGAAGTTCTGAAATAGCCGAGCAGTAGGCGGCATTAGCGTTTTCGTCATACAGGTTATTGCACTTAACCAGTGTTTTGAGCCGCTTTGCAACAACGCTCTCCATTAGAAGTTGCGCCGTTGGATGGTAGGCTCCTGTGTCGGGATTTAAAATGTACTGGACTTTATCATGACCTGATTGGAACGCCTGAGTGACCAGTGTTTTGTCTTTCAGCAGCTTGTTGAGATAAGGGCGTACATTCGCATGAGTGGTGTAGGTGTGACCTTTTTCAATTTCCTTTCGAATCGCTATTTCCAGAGCAGCGCTCAGCCTCCTTGGATCAGCCTGTGTCAAATTGCTCTTAAAATCCGTTGCCTTAATAATGTCTTCAACGGCACCGAATGAAAGACCAAAGCCAATGAGGGTGTAAGGGTTACTCTTGATAATATCGATGGAGGCTTCTCCATGATGTTTGAGCAGCCGTTGCTGCACACTGGCGGGGATGTGGTGCTCACTCATCCAGTTACAATGTGCTAAATTTTTGTATTTGGCATATCCCTGAAATAGCGCATCGATAGAGTCTGCACTCAAAATCGATGTCAAGCGCTCTCTGGATTCAGGCGTATCATTTTTCAATGTAGTGTGGAAATCTTTACCTAAGAGCTGCCAGAGCGCTCTAGCTTTGCTTTCGCCAATGCCTTTGAAGTCACTTTCTCTAGCGATAAAACTTATCAGTTGTTCCCCCGTTTCAGGTAAGGTGCATTCAACAGAATTAGGTGACTCATATGTGTGCTGCTGCATCACGTAATCACCTGTTTTAACATCTTTTATTGAGCGAAAGCCCCTAACTGACCAATGCTGTCCGAGTGCGGGAGGTACAGGGATGCTATCAGGATCGACTTTGATGGTGACGTAGTACTTACCACTATTGGTTTTGTAGGAGTCTTTTGCCAGCGGTACACCACTAAATATCACACATCTCTTAGCACTATAGGGGATGCTGGTCACGCGCATCTGATCTTCATGTATTGCTGTATTCATCGTGGCATTAACCCCATCTCAGATAGAGTTTCCGATAGCTCACCAAAGCGCTCTAGTCGTTGTTCTAACTCGCTAACTTTAGCTTTCAATTCAATGTTCTCAGCTTCCAATGAAGATACCCGCTTTGAATCGAGCAGCTTACGATTCGCTGTATTATCGTAGGCCTTAGGCTTGTCAATACTCCTCTTGGCAGAGTCAGTTAGAGATGGCAGGACACCTCTATTGCGCAGTTCATCCTCTAAATCTTTGAGCGAATTTTTAAGCGCAGGATTTTGATTTAGCGCGGATTTTCCACAACCAACCCCTTTAGCTACTTCGTTACGATTGAGCTGATCTCTGAATATGATTTGCCTAAACTCATCATCGGTTAGAGTTTCCTTCCAGACCTCAAATGCTTCTAGGTTTTGCTGCGCTTTTTGCTGTCCACTTGCCATTATTTCCCCCGCCATTCCCATATGTGAGGTTCAGTGTCAATGAATTATCACACCTAAAACTTAGCAATTTGAGAAGTGCACTCGGTTGTGAGTATGTATTTTTACAGACCCAGTTTAGCTCTAAGATCGATAGGCATCCTCTCGATTGAAAGGTTCAGAACCTCCTCGGTTTTGAGTGCCTTAAGATCATTGTATTTTTTTTCAAGGCTCTGATGACTCTCCACAATCTGTTCTTTCCTTTTTATCCTCAGACCAGTTCTTTTTTTTCGATTGAATTGCTTTTTCTGTTCGGCTTGATGCCGCTCTAGAAGCGCTACGTTAACGTCATCAAAGAACTTTCGAATATGAAGACTGAAAGAAGATGTGTTAAAAATACTCTGGGCTGACACACCCACCTTTTTTGCAACATTCGACTTTTTCAACTGGTAAAATTTCGGCGTTTTTGGGGTTTCCACTTCTCCAAAATAATCAATTGCTGTCTCAGCCTGTGCCTTCAACTCTAAGATCGCATGGTAGGCTCTGTTGGTTGTATGATCTATGTCATCAACTACCCAAGCGGGCAACGAAGTTTCTTTCTCAACCATTGAGTCGTCATCCAACGAATCTAGAAAATCAGTGGAAAATAATTCATCCAACTCATTCGTAGCCATACAACTCTGCCTCCACTTTCATTTTTCCCTTAATGGAGTCAATCGCGTCTTCTATCGCTGACAATATCCTATCAACATTATCCCCATTTCTACTATTTCGAAGCTCTTTGATTCGCCTCCAACTAGATGTCAAAGCAGGAAGATGGGCTTCCAGTAAAAACCCGATCCCCTTTGGTTGCATCGCCTCTTTAACCATTGGCTGAATAGTTTGCCAAATACCTCGAATATGCCCCTCTGTAATCCACGCATGGATACAATCCAAGCAAAACTCGAGTCTTGCATCCTGTGGATTCAAGCTCCCCATTTTGGCGCACTTGGCACGACTCTCTCCACCAATACGGGGAATGCACACGGCAAACCGACTCGGCTGGATATCTATAATTCGGCCTGCAATCCTTTCTCGCAACGCTAGTGACTCGTTCTCCGTTTTAACCTTGGTCAGTTGAGTGACTTTACGTACAAAGCGAGAGAACCCACCTAAGTGTTTCTCAGAAAGCTGCTCCGATTCAAGAATTAGCAGCTCAACAATTGAGTTTAAGTAGCGTTGCTTTGCAGATGCCATAAGCCCCCTTGCGTCCTTATCTCTCAAGTATGCATTGAAAAACGAGTTATCCAAGTGGCAAAATTGGTGACGTATGACTGCACCGACATCACCCTGATAACGAGTTAATACTGCTTCAGCCCATATATGGCGAATAGCGTGAGGCGATGGGTAACGCACTCCCTCTAGTAGCTCAGTGTTTATATCTCGCATTGTTTTAATATCTTCTAGACTAACTGTGCCAGACTGAAGCAGCGCCTTTGTTTCACTCGATAAATACCTGTCGATAACTGCTTGGTGCTCATCATTTTCAACATAACCCCTTTGAGCGTACGCCACGATAGATTGTTTAAATCTACGTTGAGCTTGAGACCCCTGAAAGGATGTCACAGATAAACGAAGCCAGTCCCTCTTCACCTCCTTTGCAGAAGATAACAAGTGTCGATATCGCGCGCTTCCAACTGTGTATTTCAGCGATAAAGCTTCTACTTCCTTTTTTTCTGAAGACGTCAACTCTATACTCTTTTCTAACAAGTCATTTAAGCGTATGACATCATTAAAGGGTTGATAGTTGATAAACTCGGCCCAGTTTGCCTTAACTCGGGTGTCAATGAACGAACTCGATTGCTGTACATTTTCTTTTTTAGTTTTTGGGGATGTCAGTGCATAAAGACAGGGTTCATCATGCTTATGTTCAAACAGTTCATTTAACTGTGCAGCCACTTGATAACACTGAGAGGTCACTTCCCTATCAATTTTTGTTTTGCCATTGGTCTTGGGAACAAGCCATTTCAATTTAAAGCGAAAGGGAACATGAGCATTATCTAAAATATCCAAATTCGGTTCTGTCCGTATGGCGCTCAAGGGAAACCCATACTCGGAATGTCTATACCCTGTCCAAGCGACCACAAGCGTCGTCATAGAGTGAAGTTGAGTATCTAATATTACTTTAAGCTCTTCATAAGTCCTATTTGCCGAGGTTGATATCAACCCCTTGACCCACTGCTGAATTGAGGTTAAACACTCCTCTTCTGTCAACCTTTGCTGACTCACTATTGATTGCATCTTGGCATAAACATCATCCACGCTGACAGCGTCTAACGACTGCTTGTCTAAAAATGATTTGTCTAATGAAGACAAATATCCATTCCAAACTTCATCTGGTGATTTATGTCCCTGCAAGCCCAAATACTTTTGCAACATCAGGACACGAATTACTTCAACCGCATCAAATCGAGCGCTTAACCCAAGCTCAATCGCCAGCGATTCAATATTATCATCCTTCAATGAACTAACAGAATCGAAGTGTTTACTGTACTCGGTTAAAAGTGCATTTTCTGTCATCAACTTTAAGTATGAGTGATCAATACCCTTCGTTTCAGACTGAGCAGAAGACAATTCGTCCCCCTGCAAGCCTGCGAGGATGACATTAAAGAGTCGATTTTTTGTACGGGTCTCCTTAATGTTAGCAATACCAGCTTTCTCTAACACTGCACTCAAAGCCCTTTTACACGTTGAGGTATAAAGAAAATTATTCTGGTAAACATGGTTCAGATAATCCACATAATACTGTCCCATCTCTAGCCCTAAGAAGTTGAAACTGCCTCCTTTTTTATACTCAGTCAACGTCATGCTGTATTGCGATTGACACACCCGATCCAGACTTTTTTCAATTTTCTTGTTTGTTAACTTCTGTTCAATCACCCCTTTAACACCTAAAGCTGTCAGATAGTTTCGCAAGTTAGAAAGTGATATAGGGGCAATTGAACCTCTATACGAAGGCGCTGACACTCGATTAAAAAAGCCATTTTGATTGACTGACCTCGCCATGAACGAAGTCCAGAAGGAATCAAGTAAAGAAGCTCCAAGGGTTACTTCGTGATGCTCATTAAGAAAGGCCAAAAGATGCATTGCCATTTGGTACGCAGGTATTAAAGCTCGTGTATTTTTAAATGTCAGCACAGCTCCACAGAGCAGTTTTGCGTATTCTTTACTACTTAACGAATATTCCCTTTCAGCAAGTTTAAGGGTGGCGGAAGACTTAAGGTTAAAAAATGGCAAATCGAAGACTGAAAAGTCGATTGTCGTGACTCTGTTATATTCGACAAAGTCCCACTTATCGCAATAATAGTCCCCCTGTTCACTCTTGAAAAACTGATTAGCCAACAATTTCTCATTCTGGTCGTGCCAAAAGGAATCAATAGGATTGTTGAATACTGTTACTGCCATTTCATCCCCTTATTATAGTGAGTGGAACACACTCATCACCACACCATGCTTAATCATCTCATCAAATTGCTCTCTGCCGTTTTTCTGAGAACATTTGCTCATTTTTCCTAATGTACCTTCGATCCATTCCACCGTTGGCATTACCGTTTTAAAAAGAAAGTCAGGGTTGGTTGCGAGTAGTTTTTTATAATGCTTCTTAAACTCATGAAGGTAGTTGTGCATTCTAAGCACGGTTAACGGACTATCTAAGACATAAATAGGAGAAAGAGGCTCATCATCAATTTTATCACTTAAAGCAAGTACTCCAACCTCATTAACCCTTCCTCGGGCTTGCCCTGTAACAAGTCGCATCCTTGCATTCATCTCTTCCGTTCTGTATGAAATGTTCTCCGATACAACCATGAATTCGCTGTTAAAGGCTTCCATTTCTACTATCTGTTTTGGATTAAAGTCCAAATAGAACACATTTTGGATCAAGTCGAACATCACTTCACGAGTAATACGTCCAGCACTATTCATCCACTCCTCATTATCCTCCGTGAGATAACTGATTTTTTCAGTTTTATTAGTATGGGAGTTACGATTAACCAGATAATGGTACGTGTAAGGATCGCTAAACGCATAAACAGCGCTATTTTTAATTGCCTGAAGTCCGAACAAGCCATTACGGCAAGGTGACTCAGAGTTTATGACCAAATCAATCCTCTCTTCAATTGAGATCAATTTGGCATTTTCAATAACATTCTCTGGATGAATACCGCTTTTAACCAATGCACAATATGCAGAAGGTATAATTAGGGGGGTATTCTTCTTTCTATGCGTTGCAAGTAGAGAAGTCTTCATACCATGACATTGAAGTAAATGCCTTAGCGAACCAGTTATTGATCGCATTCCATTACTGATAATCAAAGTGGGATGAATGTAAAATGAAGTCCCCTCTGGCACCGCTTCAATGTAAGTCATCAATGCTTGGCCTTCGGTTTCTCTAACAGAAAGAGAACGAGTCGTGTGGAATACTTTTGCTCGACCTTTGAAGTACTCACATTCAATCGAAGTAACTCGCCCACCCACGATCATCTTTCTAAAAGATGAGTGGGTCAATTTTTCTATATCGTAAGGCTGAACTGTCAAACTGGCCATTAACCAGCCAAACATCATATTTTCGACAGCAGTAACTACTTGGCTCTCATCATGAAACAATGAACGTAATACCTTGAGTGAGAATAAGTTTCCCGTAGCAAGAGTTGTGATATTTCGCACGCAAAAATTAACTTCTATTTTTTTCTTATTGCATCTCTTATTAAGAAATAGCTCATCGCACGCCTCTGGAGATGTTAATGCACCTAACAGCAATAAATAGGCCTTTTCATTGGTAGCATTAGATAACAACAATACATCTAAAGCGGCCTTCGATAATTCAGAGTTATCACTATTTTGATGATACTCACTGATAATGTGATAAAGGATATTACCAATGCATTGAGCTTTTCTCGACTTTGATAAAGATGAGAAGTCGGTCTCAATCAACTTCGACAACTTGGGTTGAGCCTTTTGAACCAAGAGTTTTAGGGCTGATTTATAATTATTTAACTCCAAAATAATGGTTGCTGCTGTCAAGCTGAGTGATTTTACCGTTAACTTAGGCGAGGCAAGCGCAGAGTAAAGATCCTTACCGATACCAATATCATCCCTTCTTAACCAGTCCAGCTCGCCGAAATAACTAGCGATTGATTTTTGCGTTTTGTTTAAGTTTGGGCTTATTTTGGTTCTTCTCAGCTCTCGTATAAAGCCATAATCACTAGCGCTAACTTCGTCTCGAAAAGCCACCGAGTCAATCGCATAAGTTACGACTATCATTAGTTTTATTAACGGGCTTCTGCCACCATGGTTCCCCACAGCATCCATACGATCAGACTCATACTGTTTTAAAATTTCATAACGATTATCAATAGTGTGTACATTCAACCACTCAACAAAAGGGCGTGCCGACGAAGCAAAAGTGTCTTTTGCACTAAGCGAAGCTTCTTGGCTAAAAAAAGCAAAGTTATAAGCAGCAATCATCGCCTTGTATAACAACACCTTGTCTGGTTGAGACCAATCCGTCATTGTTAATGTATAAGAAGCACCACTAGATTTCGCTATAAGAAGAGACGTCGCACTAAACGGCTGCTCTAATGAAGCAATAAGTCTCTTTTGTTTAAGATCATCTGAGAGGAACCCCTCGATTTCGGAGCTTGTTAATAGTTGCCCATGAGTGGCGACTTCATCACTATGCATTAACAAGCTCCCTCAGCAACGCCGCTCGCTCCCCACAGGCATGGATATAAATTTTTGTCGTTTGATTCGCATGCTTACCACCAACCTTGTGACCAAGACGCCGAGCAGTTTCAATGTAAACTCTGGACTCTGTCGTAATTGACTCGTAATTCTTTTTGGCAGCAACACATAAGTCATAAAATATATCAGTCCCAAACGAATGCCTTAAATGATGGTAAACATTTGCCTCATCTAACGTCTGGTAACCTGTGTAAGCCTCTGGACTTTCACTCATCACCTTCAACAGCTTTTTGAGTGTCTTAGAAAAAGTGGCACTTCCATACCTTTTGCTAATCACTTCGCCTTTCGTGTGATTAGTTGAATTAGAAACAAGTAAATGATTCGAAACTGATTCTGGACGTTCTGTATTATAGTAGCGCTCCATCAATAACAGATGTGCACGAGATATATAGAGTGTTCGAGCGGAACCGTATTTCGCAACAAATGATGGAAGGTGATACTCAAACTCTTCTTTATCCGGTGATTCTTTCAGTTTATTAAATAAACTCCGCAAGCCCTCGCGCTTTTTGCCATCAGCCTGAAAATCATCTAGGTAAAACCCTTGATTTTCGGAGGTTCGACAGCCGAGTTCACCACCATTTCTAAGAACGATTTCCTCTAACAAACTATCAGTATGCCTATAAAGAAGCTCCCTTGTTGCCGGAAGAAGGTATTTAACAATGAGGGTAGATTTGTTGTTCGATCTTGCTAACGCCCTATATTCAGCAAACACAAATACTTTCTTATAGTTATTATCAAAAAAATGGGCCAGCCAATTGTAATAGCTACGCAGAGAGTTTATAGCCTTGTTGACGACCACTTCACTTTTTTGCAGTTTTACAATTAGGTATTCATTAATGTATTCATTAATAAACTCGGCTGGAAGGGCTGTGTGCCAAGCAAGGGTAACTGAAGGGTGGCCGTATTCCTCTACCCACTCTAAGAACAGACCAAGTTGTTGACCACGTTCGTATTGAGCATAATCTCCAATTTCCACCTCTTTGAGTAAGAACTCAAAGACACCAGTGACTTCAACACGTTTTTTTTCATGGATGACCGAAAGGCCAGTCACATGCGTGTATCGACAATAGAGACAAGGCAGAAGAATAGGAACATCGTCATCATAAAGATAAATCCAATGACCGTTATGTAACTTATTGCAAATGCGATGCATACATTTTCACCCAAACATTGTCGCCCTAAGGTTTAAATGTAGTAGGCATCATTTAACTTACAAGTTTTTCCAAAAATTAACACCTGCGAGTTTAAAAACAATCCATATCGACATGAATAATTTTTCTAATTCGATCTGACATAGCCATCAAAGCACTGTTCAAAAAAACAGTATAAATCAAATCTACCTCAAGAGAAATGGGCGTGTTTAAGCGAACGTCAATCTCGAAGCATTACGTCCAATTGATCGACTAATTCGGCCCAATCTGCATCTTCTTCGATGGCTTGTTTTAGAAAGTTCGCCTGTGACATCGTCCAAAAGCTAGCTTCATGTAAAGGCGCAGAATCTCTTTTGTGTCGATGTTGATTAATAAAATCTTTCATTTCTTGAGGAGAGCTACCGAGGCCCAGTTGTTGAAATAGCTCAGCCATACCATGTTGATGCATTTCCATACTACTTTCTCCCTACGTTAGCTAAACATAATTATATAACTAAGACAGGAATAATGATGTGATGTTAACGGATGCGTGTCAAACATTTGAGTAGTTGTTCTACTTTTGGTTGACATGTGTTTTTTGATGGCGATAAGTTTAATTTTAGTTATCATTGATTTTAAACAATTAATTTTGGGGACTGCGCTTGAGTAATAAGATTCTGGTTGTTGAAGATAGTCGTGCATTTAAAAACTTTCTTTGCCAAACAATAAGCCAAGCTGGTTATGAGGTCATCGCAGCGGAAAGCTACGCGGAGGCAAAGAACTTGTTATCTTCAGCACAGGACCTCTTCTGTGCGGTTTTAGACTATTGTTTACCGGATGCTCAAGATGGCGAGATTATTGACCTCGTTTTGGAACATGGTCATCGTGTCATTGTTTTAACGGCTCGATTTCAAGAAGACACTCGCGAAAAGATGCTTGCAAAAGGTGTCCTCGACTATATTTTGAAAGACAGCATGGCGTCCGTTTCCTATCTATTACCACTCCTCAAGCGACTAACCAACAATCAACAACACAAATGTTTAGTCGTTGATGATTCACACACCGTAAGAAGACACATTGCCCAACTTTTGGAGCATCAATATATTCAGACGTTGGAAGCTGACAATGGGCAAAAAGCCCTAGAGCTTGTCGAGCAAAATCCAGATATCACTCTCGTTTTAACCGACCATGATATGCCCGTTAAAGATGGCATTACTATGGTGCGTGAATTACGTCGGAAGTGGGATAAAAATCAATTAGCCATTCTCGGCTTGTCGGGTAGTAACTCTAAGACCATGACGGCTAGGTTTCTAAAAGCAGGGGCCAATGACTTTTTATACAAGCCATTTAATCAAGAAGAATTTTTTTGCCGTATTCACCAACTGTTAGATATCAAAGACGCAACATCTGAACTGTTTAAAATGGCAAATCAAGATGCGCTAACGGGCTTATGGAACCGCCGCTTTCTGTTTGAGCAACCCCATGTAGAAAACGCTCAAAGAAACATCGCGATGCTTGATATCGATTTCTTTAAGCAAGTAAATGATACACACGGACATGAGGGCGGCGATGCAGTGTTAGTCATGATAGCGAATATTCTAAAAATCTATTTTCCAAATGATATTGTCGCTAGGCTTGGTGGCGAGGAGTTTTGTATTCAAGCCAGTGGCGACTATGACGGCTTTCTAACACGCTTAGAACAAATGAGACAGCGCATAGAAAAAACGCCAATAACTTATTTGGACAAAAACATTCTTGTGACCGCGAGTATTGGTGTAAGCAACATCGAGGGGGAGCTGGAACAACAAATAAAAGTGGCGGATGAGCGACTTTACATGGCCAAAGAGAACGGACGTAACCAAATCATTTCTTCGTCCTAATGACTATCAGTGTGGTCTTGCTCTGTAACATGAGAGAAAGAAACAACAAAACACGGTATTGGGCTCTTTCTCGGACATCTGAGCTTTGGTTAGCTGCCTAAAAATAAAGCTCAGCAGAACGCTGAGCTTTATCACTTTCTTAGTACGATTAACCAATACTAAGCAATTCTATCTTTTTCCCACGCCGCCAATTTCTCAGCACGCGCAGCCTCGCGCGCTTCACGTTTTTTACGCGCATCGCAGGGTTCTGGACAATTACACACTTTTTCGATGCCAACTGCCCCTAAGCCACCACAGCTACCTTTCACGACTTTCTTTTGGAAAATGTATCCGACAGCCATTGCAGTGATTACCGCGACAAACACAGCAAAGGTAATTAGAAATGTATTCATAAAAACATGCTCACTTCTGTTGTTATTTCTTCATGAATGGCTTGTATGCTTCCGAAGCCAACTCTTTAAAACCATCTTCCGTTTTCACAATCATGAAAACAGGAATATTATTTTCGTTCGCAATTGCCATGCCTTTGTCTTCACCTAGCACCATAAGACCAGTTGCAAGACCATCAGCAGTCATCGACGATTTATCTAATACCGTTACAGACACCACTTTATGATGAATTGGTTTGCCTGTTCGTGGATTAATAATATGAGAGTATCTCACACCATTACTCTCAAAGTAATTACGATAGTCACCACTTGTTGCAATTGCCATGTCGCCTGGTTCAATAATTTCTTGAATTGAACGTTCATCAACGGTCGGTTTTTCAATTGCGATACGCCAAGGCACACCTTCACGATTGACACCTTTGAGACGCATTTCACCGCCAACTTCGACCATAAAGTTCTGTACCCCTTCAGATTGAAGGTAGTCAGCAACCACGTCAACCCCCCAACCTTTCGCAATCGTCGATAGGTCGACGTACAAGTTAGGAAGGTCTTTGGACAGTGTATTACCATCAACAGATAGGTGGTGAATACCGGTATTTGCTTTGCGAGCAGCGAGTTCTTCATCGGTTGGAACTACATCTGGACGAGCTTCTGGACCAAACCCCCACAGGTTAACTAGAGGGCCGACCGTCACATCCAATGCACCTAAAGTAAGACCGTTAAGGCGAATTGCTTCTTTCACTACCGTTGCAGTTTGTGTCGAAACTGTAAATGGCTCGCTCGTTTGATGCTGATTAAAACGACTTAACTCTGAGTCGTCACGATAGGTCGACATTTGGTCATTAACCTCTTCCAATAAGCGATCAATTTCTGTCTGCATCGCTTTTGGCGTTGGAATACCATCTTGCTCGATATACTTGATGTTGTAAGAAGTCCCCATGGTAGGGCCACTTAAATGAATTTGATCGGCAGGCTGCTCACAGCCAGCCAAAATCAATAGAGAAGCAAATGCAACAAGCCACTTTTTCACTTGTTAACTCCCAATGTTGTTGAATTGATATGGGAAATAGGATCAATCCTTTCAATCCGATTACCTATATCAACTGTTGAGTATCAGTTTTATGTCTATAAAAAATAATGGCTAGCTCTCTTGGAGAGCTAGCCATAGATTCAATCACTTGGAGGAATTAACCACCGAAGTCATCTAGTAGGATGTTTTCATCCTCTACACCTAGATCTTTTAGCATGCCGATTACAGCAGCGTTCATCATAGGTGGACCACACATGTAGTATTCACAGTCTTCTGGCGCTTCGTGATCACGTAGGTAGTTCTCGTAAAGAACGTTGTGAATAAAGCCAGTGTAACCATCCCAGTTATCTTCTGGAAGTGGATCAGACAGTGCACAGTGCCATACGAAGTTGTCATTCTCAGCTTGTAGCATATCGAAGTCTTCTACGTAGAACATTTCACGCTTAGAACGTGCGCCGTACCAGAAAGACATCTTACGCTTAGAGTGCAGACGCTTAAGTTGGTCGAAGATGTGTGAGCGCATTGGAGCCATACCAGCACCACCACCAACGAATACCATTTCTGCATCTGTATCTTTCGCAAAGAACTCACCAAATGGACCAGAAATAGTACACTTGTCGCCTTCTTTTAGAGACCAGATGTACGAAGACATGATGCCTGGTGGTACGTCTGGGTTGTTCGGCGGCGGAGTTGCGATACGAACGTTAAGCATGATGATACCGTGCTCTTCTGGGTAGTTAGCCATAGAGTATGCACGAATGGTCTCTTCATTAACTTTAGACTCGTAACGGAAAAGGTTGAACTTCTCCCAGTCTTCACGGTATTCCTCAGGAATATCGTAGTCTGCGTATTTCACGTGGTGAGCAGGAGCTTCAATCTGGATGTAACCACCAGCACGGAAAGGTACTGATTCGCCATCTGGAATTTGTAGCTTAAGCTCTTTGATGAATGTCGCTTTGTTATCGTTAGAGATAACAGTACATTCCCACTTCTTAACGCCGAAGATTTCTTCAGGAAGCTCGATATCCATGTCAGTTTTCATTGCAACCTGACACGCTAGACGCTCACCTTCACGCGCTTCACCTTTAGTAATATGGTCAAGCTCGGTTGGTAGGATGTCGCCACCACCTGATTTAACTTTTACGCGACACTGACCACATGAGCCACCGCCACCACAAGCAGAAGATACGAATACGCCAGCACCAGCTAACGCAGATAGTAGCTTACCACCTGGTTGTGTAACGATCGCCAGAGAAGGGTCATCGTTCACAGAAATTGTAATGTCACCTGTTGGTACAAGCTTAGACTTAGCGAAAAGAATCACTAGTACTAGTGCTAGTACGATCAGAGTAAACATCACTACACCAAGAATAATGTCCATTGACTATTCCTTAATTGTTGCGGTTTACCCGACTTACAGTTGAACACCAGAGAAAGACATAAAGCCTAACGCCATAAGACCTACAGTGATAAATGTGATACCAAGACCACGTAGACCTGGAGGTACGTCAGAGTACTTCATCTTCTCACGGATACCTGCAAGAGCAACGATTGCTAGCATCCAGCCCACACCAGAGCCGAAACCGTAAACGATCGATTCAGCAAAGTTGTAGTCACGTTGTACCATGAAAGATACACCACCGAAGATTGCACAGTTTACTGTGATCAGCGGTAGGAAGATGCCTAGCGCGTTGTACAAAGGTGGGAAGAAACGGTCTAGGACCATCTCTAGAATCTGTACAAGTGCTGCAATTACACCGATAAAGGTGATGAAGTTTAGGAAGCTAAGGTCCACGCCCTCAACTAACGCGTTCTCTCTCAGAACTAGGTTGTATACCAGGTTGTTCACAGGAACAGCGATAGTCAGAACTACCACAACTGCAACACCTAGGCCGAAAGAGGTCTTAACCTTCTTAGATACGGCAAGGAAAGTACACATACCTAGGAAGAAAGACAGAGCCATGTTTTCGATGAAAATCGATTTAACTAACAGACTAATGTAATGTTCCATGACGTCCTTACTCCTTCGCTTCTACTTGTTCTGGTTTCAGAATACGGATTACCCAGATAAGGAAGCCGATTAGGAAGAATGCTGATGGTGCTAGTAGCATTAGGCCGTTAGGCTGGTACCAACCACCGTTGCTCACTAGAGGTAGAACTTCTAGACCAAATAGTTTGCCTGAGCCAAATAGCTCACGGAAGAAACCTACAGTGATAAGAACGAAGCCGTAACCTAGACCGTTACCAATACCGTCAATAAGAGATGGTACTGGCGCAGACTTCATTGCGAATGCTTCAGCACGACCCATTACGATACAGTTAGTGATAATCAGACCAACGAATACAGATAGCTGTTTAGAGATATCGTATAGGTAAGCTTTTAGCACTTGGTCTACCACGATTACTAACGATGCGATGATTGCCATCTGAACGATGATACGCACACTGTTAGGAATGTGGTTACGGATCAATGAAACAGAGAAGTTAGACAACGCAGTTACAAATGTTACCGCTAGTGTCATTACAAAAGCTGTTTCTAGTTTAGTTGTTACTGCAAGAGCAGAACATACACCAAGAACTTGTAGCGCGATTGGGTTGTTATCCAACACTGGCGCTAGGATGCTCTTTTTAACGTTTTGTGCACTAGACATTAGTTAAGTTCTCCGTCACGAACTTTTGCTAGGAAAGGACCAAAGCCCATATCACCTAACCAGAAGTCAAATGTGTGTTGAACACCATTACTAGTGAGCGTCGCTCCTGATAGGCCATCAACACCGTGCTCAGAACCTTGCGGTGCGCCGCCTTTCACGACCTTAATCGCTGGCTGGTGATCTTCATTGTACAATTTCTTGCCAATGAATTGATCGCGCCATGAAGGGTTCTCTACTTCACCACCAAGTCCAGGAGTTTCACCTTGCTCGTAGTAAGTAATAGCAGACACAGTGTTACCATCAGTTTCAACGGCTACAAAGGCATACATCATCGACCATAGTCCTTTACCGTGCATAGGCAGGATAACTTTTTGGACTTCATCTTGATCTTTTACAAGGTACACCACTGCTGTATTCGCGCGACGACGGATATCAGCTACGTCTTCTTCTGGTGTCAATGCGATTGAACGTTCTGCATCTTTTGATGCTTCACGTTGATCGTACGTAGATGCATTACCCTCAGTAAAGTTACCTGTTTCAAGGTCTACTAGACGAGGTTCGATGTACTCAGCAAATAGCTCTGGTACTTTCTTACCGTTTGCGTCAATGCCTGCAACTTCAACGATCTTTGATTGCTTATCTAGGACAGCGTTAGCTTTTTGCTTATCACGCAGACCTACTGCTGCTGTTGATACGATGATTGAACAAACAAGGCTCAACCCGATAACAACACCCAGCGTCTTTTTAATGCTGTCGTTATTACTTGCCATAGCGTGCTAGTCTCCGCTTGATGTTCTTCTCAATCACTACATGGTCGAACAGAGGTGCGAATAGGTTCGCGAATAGAATCGCCAGCATCATACCTTCTGGGTACGCTGGGTTAACTACACGGATCATCACACACATTGCACCAATCAGGATGCCGTACCACCATTTACCTTTGCTAGTAAATGACGCTGATACTGGGTCCGTTGCCATGAAGAACATACCGAATGCAAAACCACCTAGAACTAGGTGCCAGTGCCATGGCATATTAAACATTGGATTAGTGTCAGAACCGATCACGTTAAACAGAGTCGATACTGCGATCATACCGATCATCACACCCGCAATGATGCGCCATGAAGCGATTCGCATGTAAACGATCATCGCTGCACCGATCATTAGAGCTAGAGTCGATACTTCACCAATAGAGCCAGGGATGTTACCGATGAACGCGTCCATCCAAGTGATAGGAGCGCCAGTTACTGTGTTAACTAGAGCACCGTTACCACCTTGAGCCCATTGGCTAAGAGCAGTTGCACCAGAGAAGCCGTCAGCTGCAGTCCATACTACGTCACCCGAAATTTGTGCTGGGTAAGCGAAGAATAGAAATGCACGACCTGCAAGTGCAGGGTTAAGGAAGTTACGACCTGTACCACCGAAGATCTCTTTTGCTACAACAACACCAAATGTGATACCTAGTGCCGCTTGCCATAGAGGTAGCGTTGGTGGAACGATAAGTGCGAATAAGATAGAAGTTACAAAGAAACCTTCGTTAACTTCGTGTTTACGCACCATACAGAACAACACTTCCCAGAAGCCACCAACAATAAATACTGTTGCGTAGATTGGCAGGAAGTAAGTCGCACCTAGTAGCATCTTACTGCCAACACCCGCTTCCGCACCGATAGTGCCGCCAAGCATTTCTGTTAGCCAGTAGTGCCAGTTACCTGCGATAACTGTCGCTAGTTGGTCACCAGCGTACATGTGGTTAAGTGCTGCAATAGCTTGGCCACCTGCGTTGTACATACCCCAGAACATTGCTGGGAATACCGCAAACCAAACCATGATCATGATACGTTTTAGGTCAACGCTATCACGAACGTGCGAGCTTTTATTTGTTACAATACCTGGGGTGTAAAAAACTGTTGCTACAGCTTCGTACAGGGCAAACCATTTTTCGTGTTTGCCACCAGGCTCAAAATGATGCTCGATGTCTTCAAGAAACTTTTTAAGAGCCATGAAAATTACCCTTCCTTCTCGATAGTATCTAGGCATTCACGAAGTAACGTACCGTACTCGTACTTACCTGGACATACAAAGGTACACAATGCTAGATCTTCTTCATCCAGTTCAAGCGCACCCAGTGCTTGAGCACTGTCTGTGTCGCCGGCACATAGATCACGAAGCAGCAAAGTAGGCTCCATATCTAGAGGCATTACGCGTTCGTAGTTGCCAATTGGAACCATTGAACGATCACTACCATTGGTCGTCGTTGTCATATTGAACAACTGACCTTTGAATACGTGACCAAGGAAAGAGCGAGTTACCGAGAACTTATTCTTACCAGGCATTGCCCAGCCAAATAGTTCTTTTTCACGGCCTTCACGTAATACAGAAACCTGTTGATGGTAACGGCCAAGGTATGCGTGTGGACCAGTTGCATGTGTACCTGTTAGTACTGAACCAGAGATCACACGAACTTCGCCAGGCATCAGCTCGTTATCTGTTAGGTCATCTAAGCTTGCACCCATTACGGTACGAACTAGACGAGGGTTATTCACAACTGGGCCAGCTAGAGACACAACACGATCTGTGCATAGCTCACCAGTTAGGAACAGCTTACCGAACGCGATAACGTCTTGGTAGTTGATGCTCCATGCCACATTCTCTGCATTTACTGGGTATAGGAAATGCATGTGGGTGCCCGCAAGACCTGCTGGGTGAGGGCCATCGAAGACGTGTTCTTCTACGTTAGACTGTGAAGAACGTGGCAAGCTAGTGCCAGATTTACATACGTAAACCTTGCCTTCTGTCAGGGCTGAAAGAATGTCTAGACCAGCAATGAATGCTTCTTGTTGCTCATTAATGATCAACTCAGGCTTAGCTGCTAGTGGATTAGTATCCATTGCAGTTACGAAAATAGCCTTAGTAGAAGACTCGATTGCAGGAACCTTGCTAAACGGACGAGTACGTAAAGCGGTCCATAAGCCAGAGTCAACCAACTGAGTCTTGATCACTTCACGATCTAGACCTGAAAGTTGAGCGGCTTCGAACTTATCAAATGTCACCTGCTCTTCACCTGCCACTTCAATCACTACAGATTGAAGGACACGTTTAGCGCCACGGTTAACTTCGATCACTTTACCGGCTGCTGGTGCAGTAAATTTCACGCCTGGGTTCTTTTTATCTTCAAAAAGAACTTGCGCTTTTTTCACTTCATCACCAACGCGGACATGCATGGTAGGTCGCATGCCAACGTACTCTTCGCCAAGCAAGGCGACTTTTTTGATGGTCTTACCATCATTAATCACCTGGGATGGAGTTCCTGCGATAGGAAGATCCAAGCCCTTCTTTATTGTAATCATACGCACTTGCACTACTTTTATCGGGAAAAAGATTCTTTTGATTGCGTAACTTTTAGACACGACATCAGTGTCCGGTTTTGATGTTGTTTTAAACATCAAAATCGCAACATCCTATTAAAAATCTCGTCACAAGGAATACGCGAGATTTATCAGGTGCCGTAGTCTAGCATTTTTTAGGAACTTGATGCCATGATCAATCATTAGAATAGAGGGGTTATTTCGGTAGAATCAGGTCTAAAAGGTCAAAGAATAGTCATAACTTTGACCCATCGCACAAATGCCATATTCCATACATATCTTATGGAAAAGTGATATTCATCGCCTGAAATATTCTGCAATTTCCATTCATTTGTTGAAACACTGTTAACACATTTTTTAACCAGAATTTGTGCCA
The DNA here is from genome assembly GCF_033339395.1 of Vibrio sp. 397. Classification (NCBI taxonomy): domain Bacteria; kingdom Pseudomonadati; phylum Pseudomonadota; class Gammaproteobacteria; order Vibrionales; family Vibrionaceae; genus Vibrio; species Vibrio sp. 397. The sequence continues at coordinate 126,170 of NZ_JAWOUN010000004.1, forward strand.
CGTTAACGTCCCTAAAGAATGTAAAACGAAAAAAGATGGCCTTAAGCCACCTTTCTCTGCACCTTTATATCTTGCGTTTTTAGTGACCGCCACCCATACACATCGGGCTATCAGGGGCGCCATCTTGTTCACGCTTCCACTCTTCATCAGTGTATGTATGAATAGCTAATGCATGAATGTGGTTATCCAGTTCATCTGCCAAAATTTGATGAACTTGACGATGGCGCCCAATCAAACGCTGTCCCGCGAACGAATCACTCACAACAATCACTTTGAAATGACTCTCTGAGCCTGGTGGCACATTATGCATGTAGCTCTCATTAATGACTTTGAGATAGCTGGGTTGCAGCTCACTGTGTAGTTTCTTCTCTATGATTTCTTGGATCATATTCGTTCCTCATTGATGCGAATTCCATAAGTATATACCTAAGTAAAGCAGACATGCATCACTCAAACGTCACTCTCATTATTGACGCACTTTGTAGACATATTGTCTCAAGGCGCTCGACTCCATGAACATGCCTAGAGAGCAGCCATCACTGAACTCGTAAAATTTGACAGCTTTTTGTATCTCGACACGTCATCATTTGCGACAATAACACTTAATTTCTAAATCAACTTACATTTAGCTATGAAAACCGAACTGAACCTTCACGAGCGAAGCTTAACACTTCATCGTTTCCCAAAACGAAGTAACGAAACGCTACAAGCGTGGGATGCCGGTGATGAGTATCTTATTAATCATGTTGAAGAGCTTGCTTTGCCAGACAATCAAAACATCCTCGTGATTAATGACAGCTTTGGTGCCCTCTCCTGCTGGTTTTCGGAAAAGCACCATGTAACGCTAATGAGTGATTCATTCATCTCACATAAAGGTGCACAGCAAAATCTCGAGCAAAACCAGTGCAATAAAGTAGCGTTTGCCACCACGATGGACCTCGTTCCTGCCAATATTGATCTCGTCTTGCTGCAACTGCCCAAAAGTAACCGCCATCTAGTGTGGATACTAAGCCAATTAAGAAAGGCGCTACCGGCTTCCTGCCCCGTCATTGCAGTCAATAAAGCGAAAGACATTCATACTTCGACGCTAAAACTGTTTGAAAAATACTTAGGCGAAACAAAAACATCTTTGGCCTGGAAAAAGCACAGATTGGTGTTTTCTCAAGCAACAGTTGAGCCTCCGATTGAAGTAATGCCTTTCACGACTTGGCGCGTTGATGGCGAAGATATCGAACTCAAGAACATGCCAAATGTCTATTCAGGAGAAAGTTTAGATTTAGGTGCACGCTTTATGCTGCAGCACCTGCCTCAAGACCCTTCGATAGACAATGTCATCGACCTCGGCTGCGGCAATGGTGTTCTGTCTGTTAAATTTGGTCAGTTGAATCCAAATGCTCGGCTAACATGTGTTGATGAAAGTTTTATGGCGCTTGAATCAGCAAAACAGAACCTACGCGACAACCTTGGTGAAAATAGAGACATACAGTGCATAGCGAACAATTGCTTGGACGGTTTTAAACACAGCAGCAGCTCTATGGTTATGTGTAATCCACCGTTTCATCAACAACAGGCAATCACCGATCATATTGCTTGGCAAATGTTCTGCGATGCTAAACAAGTATTAAGTGAAAATGGCCGTTTACTGGTTATCGGAAATCGTCACCTCGGGTACGACGCAAAACTCAAACGTCTGTTTGGCGATAAAAATGTGAAACTTATCGCTTCCAACAATAAGTTTGTGATTTTACAGGCTACAAAAAATCCTGCTAAATTAAGCGCAAAATAAGCTTTAGCAAAATAGTTAAAAGGAATAATAAAATGAGAAAATTGGTACTTGCGGCTTCGGTTGCGTTGCTTGCTGCGTGTTCAGCCCCTCAACAACCTCAGCTGAACCTGATGCCAGAAAGCACATTGAGCACCAATCCAATTGTTCAAGGCAAGACTTACAGTTTGACCAGCAAAGATGTACGTGCAGCGCAGTACGTGGCGTTGGTGGATAACGGCCGTTCGAACATTCTTCCTCTTCATGCTAAACAGAATTTACGTATTGCGTTAGAAGAAGCATTAGAGAAGCAATTCTCATCTCAAGGTTTCCATGCGGATCTAAACAGCAACAACGCGATTGAATTGAGCGTTCAAGAAGCGTTGGTCAACGTGAAGCATTCGGTGATGGAAAATGAGATGGATGCTAAAGTTGTGCTGGAAATCACAGCAGAGACACCTGAGGGCAAGCTAGTCAAAACTTATACAGGTACAGCAAAGCGATCTGGCACATTGAGTGCTTCTGATGCCGATATTGAAGAGACATTGAATGATGTGGTGACATTGACGCTTAAAGAGATTGCCAATGACCCTGAGCTTCGTCAATACATGCAGGAGCGTTTCTAATGTTACGCAAAGCGATTCTGTCTTTAGCACTACTCAGCTGCAGCGTTTGGGCTGGACCAAAAGTAGCGTTTGAAACGACACTTGGTTCATTTACGGTTGAGTTAAACGAAGAGAAAGCACCTATCACTGTCGCTAATTTTCTAAAATATGTAGAAGATGGGAGCTACGAGGGTACTATTTTTCATCGTATTATCCCAGGCTTCATGGCACAAGGTGGCGGCTTTAACCAAGATATGCAGATGGTGAAAACATACGCGCCAATCAAAAACGAAGGAAATAATGGTCTAAACAATGACCGTGCTACCATCGCCATGGCACGAACCAATGCACCAAACTCTGCAACTCGTCAGTTTTTCGTCAACTTAGTCGACAATGACTTTCTCAACTATGGCGCTCGACCACCAGGTTATGCTGTATTTGGTGAGGTTACTGAGGGGTTCGACGTTATCCAGAAAATGGCTCAGCAGCCGACCACGACGGTAGGCCGAATGCGTGATGTACCAGAGACGCAAATCGTCATCACCAAAGCTACACTACTTAAATAGCCAAAACGATAAGCCCTTTGAATAATCGAAGGGCTTTCTCTTTCAACGGCTTCATTTTATTGGATTGATTTATGTCTTCATTACCTTCCATCACTTGGTTGGAAACGGTAAAAAGTTACCTCGATAAACGACTCATGTGGGTTTTCATGCTGGGCTGCTCTAGCGGCTTTCCGTGGGTTCTTATCGGTTCAAACATGTCAGGTTGGCTAAAAGATGCCGGCTTGACCCTCTCCGCAATTGGCTATTTTGGTAGCGTTTTTGCGGTCTATGCGATCAACTTTCTGTGGGCACCTCTGGTTGACCGCGTGAAGCTGCCAGTCCTCTTTAGACTGCTGGGGCAAAGACGTAGCTGGATTTTCTTTTGCCAAAGTATCGTACTCGTCGCTACCCTATTTATTGCCGGCGTTAATCCAGCGGAAAACTTGGTGTTTGCGTCACTACTCGCCTTGTGCATTGCAACGGCTTCAGCGACACAAGACATCGCAATTGATGCTTTTCGTATTGATACTTTCCCAAAGTCAGAAGAGTCTAAACTGCCTCAAGCTTCTGCAATGGCGGTCATTGGCTGGTGGACAGGTTATTCACTACCGGGTTATTTAGCGTTTGTTAATGCTGACAGTGTCGGTTGGAATGGTGTGTACTACGGGATGGCGGTGATAGTCGGCATTCTAATGGTCTTTACGATTTTAGTCGGTGAACCGAAGACTCAACGCGAACAACTTCAGTCTGCCGCTGAACAACGCCACAAAGAAGTGGTTGGTTCAAAAGTCGTAGCTTGGTTTACCGTGACTGTTGTAGAACCTTTCCTTGATTTCTTTAATCGCAATGGCGTCCGTGTCGCGATTACTCTGTTGCTGTTCGTTTTCCTATTTAAAATTGGCGAAGCGTTTTTGGGCAGGATGTCGATCGCGTTTTATAAAGATATTGGTTTTAGCAATGAACAAATTGGCTATTACTCCAAACTGATCGGTTGGGGAGCCACCATCTTCTTTACTTTTGTCGGAAGCATGTTCAACGTTAGGTTTGGTATTGTACGTGGATTAATGATCGGCGGTATTGCGATGTCTGCCAGTAACTTGATGTTTGCTTGGATTGCTTCGGTAGGCCCAAACGAGCACTTGTACTTAGCCACGATTATTGTCGATAACTTTACGACTGCTTTCTCAACTGTCGCTTTTGTTTCATTTTTGACGATTCTAACCGGGCAAGCATTTTCGGCAACTCAGTATGCGCTGCTTGCCTCTCTAGGAAACTTCGGACGGACGACTCTTGCTTCTTTCAGTGGCGAGCTAGTGGATTATCTCAATGATTGGAGCACATTCTTCGTGCTTACCGCTGTCATGGTCGTGCCAAGCTTGATTATGTTGTACTCGCTACGACATTACTTTGATGCTCTATTGGAAAAAGCACGTCACAAGCATTAACGAAACATATAAAAAACCACCGAATTCGGTGGTTTTTGTTTTGCGAGATATAAGATAAGAGGTCTATGGGTATAACCCTTTACCAAACATATTAAATATACGTGCCACGCCTTGAGTAAAGATCATCGGCTCAGTCAATACGGTTAAACACAAGCAGTCTTCTCCGGCCTTAGTGTAAGGGCTGTGCTTCACTGATGCGTCTCTAATCATCAAATCGCCCTCTTCATATTGGCCATCCTCGTCACTAAATCCACCATGTAGGATCAATGTAGACTCCAGGCCTTTGTGCGTATGTTGAGGAATTTGCACATCTTCCCCGATGTACATTAAGCTGACACGAGCGTCTTCCCCTAGGTCAATCTGAGCACTGAAAACCTTGCCTCCGTAACTTCTCCATGACCCTACGAGGTCAGAGAAACGCGCTAGAGTTTTAGGAAGAGCGAAACTTTTTCCTGCCACATTAACAGCAGCAGAGTCGCGGATCACGATATTATCAGTCGCTGGCTCCGCATTGATGATGTCATTGAACATGTCGTCAAATTCAGAAACATACTCAGAAGGTATGTCACTTACGATGTTCGCTTGACTTGCTTCGACTTGGTTCACATAAGCTCGGCACTTGGTGCATGTTTCTAAATGGGTTGCGACCACAAGACCAGAAACTGCATCAATGCTTCCCGAAGCGTATGCTTCTAACAAGCTGTTATCTGGGTGTTTGTTCATAGTTGCTCCGTATGCATTGAATGCCTTAGCTTTTCTACTGCAAGCCTCAGCCTGGATTTTACGGTACCGAGGGGTATATCAAATAATTCCGCGACCTGTTGATGAGGTAACTCTTCAAGATATACCGCTTGTAAAACATCTCTCTGGTTTTTCGGTAATATATCTAAAAACTTAACCACCTGTTCTTTCAACATATCTTGTTCTGGTGAATAGTGATCAACAAGATCTGGTGGATAATACTCTGACGGCCAAATGTCATCAGAATGAATGTGTAATTCCTTACCTTTCTGTTTTCTCAGCAGATCAAAACAAAGGTTTCGGATTATGGTATATATCCAAGTCGATAACGCGCTCTTTTCACCATCATAGAGGTGCGCTTTCTGCCAAACTGTCGCCATGGTCTCTTGCACCATCTCCATAGCAACTTGCTCATTACCAACATGTTTGTAAGCGAATTGCTTCAGCTTGGGTGCGTAAAAACGGAATACAAAAGCGAACGCATCTTTGTCTCGATCCTTCACTTTATCCATGTAATCGTTCCAATCACTGCGCCCCAGTTTTTTCGGGCTATCACTCATCATAATCGGCCTTAATTTGTGAGAGGAGTCTCCTCCTCCCATTCGTCCTAATCGGTCACGTCATCGACCAACAAGTTGAAACCACCGTTGTTCCCATCATCAATGGCAACGACTTGGTACACAACACCGTTCATTACATTGACTGGTGCTGAGTCAACCGCAACAATACTTGGGTTACCAGCCACTGTTACCGTTACATAATATGTACCTTCAGCGACATATAATCCTTGTACGCTATTTTTATACGCAAAATTAGCAATAGTTGGATCACTTCCATCTATTCCTGCACTCGTAGTGAGGTAAATATCCACCATTTCCGCTATAGGATTAGCCGCCGCGTGTGTCACATTCAACGTCGCGCTAGTCGCCACAGCGCGTCTCATATCTTCAACAACCAGAGCTTCGATATCAATCGCTGGGCTAACAACACCGACTGCATAAACACTGTAATCCATTCCACCTGCAACCATTAACCCGTCAACATCTATGATCGGATTGGTTGTTGTGCCATCCACGTAAACGTCAATATCGTAAGCGCCAGCAGCAAGATCCAAATAACCACGAATCTCTTTGAACGCTAAGTCGGCAAGAGGAGCGAAGGCCGCCCCGTTAACGTTAACATCGACGACTGGCGCTCCATCGACAAGGTGTCCGACTCTTACTTCAGCTTGGCTGCCCATATCTTCAATTATAGAAGAGCCCGAACCGTCCAACACCAAGAGTTTGACAGGTGACGTGCTATTCGAATCTCCTGTGCCGATAGCGGCAATCGTCAAGTTGGAGTTAGCCGCAAGAGATACTTTGCCCGAGTCAAAAGCAACGCTGTCTCCTACGGCAAGTCGAACTTGATACTCACCAGCTGGGATGTTCAATACGTCGGTAGAAGCTTTGTAAGCAAGGTTAGTTATTGGAGTCGCGCTAGCAAGAGCAGCACCTGGCTCAGTGACATAAAGATCAACAGCAGGAACGCCTGAAGCTGCATGAACAACTTGAACATCTAAACTATTGGCATCAGCCATTGAATCGGAGCTGCGAGTCACAACTAAAGGCTCAACTGGGTTTGGCGAACCATCGGCATCGCCAACAACGAACACGTTATAATTGAGGTCGGAATCAAGATCTAGTTCTGTTTTAGGTATTACGGTCGCGGTTTCATTACCTGGGAGCTGAACATCGACCTGAATCGAATTCATCCCCTCTCGCAATTTAACGTAGCCAGATCCCACACCATAATCAACATTCGTTAATGATGGTTTATCGTTGATCCACACATTTGCGAGCGGCGCATCAGAAGACGCGTGCACTGCTTGTAAATTGGAATACTCGATAGTGTCACTGTCGGAGCCACACGCCGCCAGTCCTAATGTCGCAACAATAGTTAGCGCAGCTTTATTAAATCCTTTCATATCCTTGCCTCTTTGTTAGTCGGGGCTTCTATGGCTTCTGTCAGAAATTGCAACGCAGGAATACAGTCCTCTGCGCCGACTAGCTGTTCGAACAGATTGCAGTCTAGGGGTAGTAACTCAAGCCAACGCTGAGTAACCCAAGCAGAGTCATCGTAAAAACGATGCTGGTAGAGGCTTCCAAGTTGAGGAAACTCTTCATAAACATGGGATAACTGCTGGCTTAAAAAGAAGAAATCTGGTGAGTTGTCTAGATGTTGCCAATTGTCTAACCATTCAACCTCTGCATGACGTAAGCCATCCGCATCTGCACGGACGCGTTTGACAACAAAGCGTTGCTCACCAGCAACTGTAATACCAAGAAGGCCATCACTGAGTGTTTCAAAATCAACGATCCTGACCAAAGTTCCGATAGATGAAACGTTACCCACGTCTTTAGGGTCACCTTCGCTTCCTACTAGGCAAACTCCAAAGCCCACATTTTGTAGGCTGCATTCCTTTACCATTCGCTTATATCGTGGCTCAAAAATGCGCAGATTCATTTTACCTTCAGGGAGTACAACTGAAGTGAGTGGGAATAACATGACTTCTTTCATTCAAACGTCCTCTTTGATTCACGGATACATACGAATCCCTTATCACTCCGATCACTAACGATTTATGTTGGTTAATCGACTGGCTTAAAAAGTCATAAAATCGCTTACGCAAACGATCCAAATCACACATTTATTGCAATCAAATGCAACAAACAAAAAGTTCCGTAAATAAAGATAATTTCGTGACACAACTCACCAAAAACGTTCAGTTTTGCACCCTTTATCACTTTCATTTGGGATTTTTATCGCTATTATTCCCGCCAATTGGAAAGCGCAGCATAGATTGCGTGTTCTGAATCATTACAAACATAGAGAGTCCCCTTATGCGTAAATCACTTTTAGCTCTTAGCCTTCTAGCGGCTACTTCAGCTCCAGTTATGGCGGCAGATTACTCTGACGGCGATATCCACAAAAACGATTACAAGTGGATGCAGTTCAACTACATGTACTCAATTGATGAAATGCCACGAGTTAAAGGCGCTGACGACAACGCTCACGATTACCTAGAAATGGAATTTGGCGGTCGCTCTGGTATTTTCGACCTATACGGTTACGTAGACGTATTTAACCTAGCGACTAAAGATAACCAAGATAAGTCAATTGAGAACGGCGCTCCTGACAAGATGTTCATGAAATTTGCACCACGTATGTCTCTAGATGCCGTAACTGGTAAAGACCTATCTTTCGGTCCAGTTCAAGAGCTATACATTGCATCTCTAATGGAATGGGGCGGTAACAACGGTGGTGTAAACAACCAGAAAATCGGTTTAGGTTCTGATGTAATGGTTCCTTGGTTAGGTAAAATCGGCCTAAACCTGTACAGCACTTACGATGGCAACAACAAAGGTTGGAACGGTTTCCAAATCTCGACTAACTGGTTCAAACCATTCTACTTCTTCGACAATGGCTCATTCATTTCTTACCAAGGTTACATTGATTACCAATTCGGTATGGATGATGATGCTGGTAACAAATTTGGTACTACCGCGTCAAACGGTGGTGCAATGTTCAACGGCATTTACTGGCACTCAGATCGCTTCGCGGTTGGTTACGGCCTGAAAGCATACAAAGAAGTATATGGCGTAAAAGACGGTCTACAAGTTGCTCCAGGTGTTGAGCTAGAATCGACTGGTGTAAGCCACTACCTAGCTGTAACTTACAAGTTCTAATTGAACCACTAAGTTTGCTCAAAAATGGCGCCTTTCGGCGCCATTTTTATTTGCTTTCCTTTTTTCCCTCATTATCCTTGCAGCAAACCTTTTTAATGAGAGCGTTTGGTGAATATCCTTATCCTCGGTCCAGGTGCGGTGGGCTCACTCTGGGCAACAAAATTTAAGCTTGCCGGGCACAATGTTTCATTGTGGGGAAGAAGTTCAGAGAGACAACAACCACTTCAGTTGGATGACACACCCGCAATCGTATTCAGTAATCAAGATATTTCCTCCGTAAATCAAGCGGACCTCATTTTGATCACGGTAAAAGCTTGGCAAGTGGAAGACGCCATTCAGCCTTTGCTCCCTCATATCAATACAGACACGATTATCATGCTGATGCACAATGGTATGGGTACTGCCTCTGCCTTGGAGAAGGTTGTGCCAAACAATCCGATAGTGCTCGCAACAACAACGCACGGCGCATACAAACCAGATAACCAACACGTATTGCATACCGGTCACGGAACAACGCAAGCGGGTGGTTATAATGACAAAGGAATGCAGTGCACTTTTCTGAAAGATGTTATGCATAATGCCCTTCCAGAGGCCATTTGGAATCCACACATCCAATCTGCGTTATGGACTAAGTTAGCGATCAACTGCGCGATTAACCCACTGACTGCGATTCTCCAGTGTAAGAATGGTGAACTTGCGAAGCCCGAGTTTAAGATACAACTCGAAAGCATCACTCAAGAACTGGTTGAAGTAATGAGTAAAGAAGGTATTGCTATCGAGTTTCGCTCTCTTTTCGATACGGTAATGCAAGTGGTGAACGCCACAGCTGAGAACTATTCTTCAATGAGACAAGACGTATTCCATCAGCGTCGAACGGAAATTGATTTTATAACCGGATACTTGTTAAAGGCTGCCGAGAAACATCGCATCAATACGCCTGAGAATTTAAAACTTTACCAACGCATCAAACAAATAGAACAAAGCTGGACAGAACAATGAGTAAGAAAATCTTAGTGCCAATCGCTCCGGGCACCGAAGAAATGGAAGCCGTCACCGTTATCGACATGATGGTTCGCGCGGGTTATGACGTTACGGTAGCGAGTGCTGCTTTTGATGGCTCATTGACGATGAAAGCTTCTCGCGGAGTCACACTAACAGCCGATTGTAAACTGGTCGATATTGCTGATGATGAGTTTGACGCCATAGCGCTTTCTGGTGGTGTTGGTGGTGCAGAAATTTTTCGTGATAGCACGGTGATGATAGAAATCCTTAAGCAGCACATCTACGAGGGAAAATTGGTCGCTGCTATCTGCGCAGCACCGGCGTTGGTATTGCAACACCATGATCTTTTCCCACAATCACTGATGACCTGTCACCCGAGCTTTCAGTCACATATCCCGGAAGAGAAGTGGCGCAGCAAACGCGTGACCTTTGATATCAACCACAACCTGATCACTAGTCAAGGTCCGGGTACAGCTTTAGAGTTCGCGATGGAAGTAATCATTCAACTCTCAGGTAAAAAACACGCATGGTCAGTTGCTGAACCAATGATCCCTCTGCCTACTCTGCACTACCACAAGCTTGGTGAAGAATAATGTTTGACGTAAATGCTGTACGCGAGCAATTTCCTGCTCTAAACCAATCCGTCAACGATACGCCCTTAGTGTATCTAGATAGCGCAGCGACAACGCAAAAACCGCAATGTGTGATTGATGTCATCAGTCATTACTACAGTGCGCAAAATGCCAATGTTCACCGTGGCAGCCACAGTTTAACGGCTAATGCCACCAGCCAATTTGAAGCGGCACGAGAACGAGTGGCAAGCTTTATTGGTGCAAACAGCTCTAAAGAGATCATTTGGACACGGGGCGCAACCGAAGCACTGAACTTAATTGCTCAAACCTACGCCCGTAGCACGTTACAACCAGGTGATGAGATCTTAATTAGCGAGATGGAGCACCACGCCAACATCGTGCCCTGGCAAATCGTGGCAGAGCAAACGGGTGCTAAAGTCATTAAAGTTCCGATGACATCAGATTGCCAGTTCGACATCAGTGCATTTGAGGCGCTTCTGTCTGACCGCTGTAAAATTGTTGCTTGCGCACAAATAACCAACGTAACAGGCACACGCCAACCTATCGAAAAAATCACTGAACTGGCGCACAACGTTGGCGCGGTTGTTGTAGTTGATGGCGCGCAAGGCATCGTACATGAGCAACTTGATTTATCGGCATCAGATATCGATTTCTACGTTTTCTCAGGTCACAAACTTTATGCACCAGCAGGCATTGGGGTTTTATACGGCAAGCTTGAACTTTTGGAAGCCATGCCACCATGGCACGGCGGCGGTAAAATGGTTGAACGCGTTTCTTTCGAAAAAACGACGTTTTCTGCACTTCCTGGTAAATTTGAAGCGGGCACACCAAACGTTGCGGGCGCGATTGCTCTAGCGAAAGCCATTGAGTGGTACCAAGGTTTTGACCATCACGAAGTAGAGACTCATCTCCATGTGCTTCAGGATAAGGCCTACCAAGCACTAAGCGCTTTGGATGACATCCATATTCTAGGCTATCAACCGAATGCCTCTGTACTGACGTTCGTCATGGACGGCGTTCATCACCAAGACATGGCGACGCTGCTCGATCAACAAGGCATTGCGGTACGAGCAGGACACCACTGCGCTCACCCATTGATGGATGCGCTAAACGTTAAAGGCACGGTACGCGTTTCTTTTGGTATTTATAACACGGCTGAAGATGTGGATAGACTCATCGCCGCCGTAGAAAAAGCCGTCGACATGCTATAACGCCAACAGTTTGATTTGGAGTAACCAACAAGGTTACTCCATCTGCCTATCCAGAGTCGCCACGCAATTTCTGCCATTTCTTTTCGCAGCATAAAGCGCTTTATCTGCATGCGCATACAAACGTTTGGTGGTTTCATTTCTGCCTATTTCCACCACGCCTACACTCACCGTGACCGGAATTTCAATCTTTTCAAATTCGAACTGACAATTTTGAATGTGGGAACGTACTTCCTCTCCTACCTCTTTCGCCGCCGACAGAGAAGTTTCTGGCAAAATAATCGCAAACTCCTCCCCTCCGACTCTTGCAAAAATTTCGTCTTTGACGAGTAAGTGAGAAACCAAATCAGTTAAGGTCTCTAAGACATAATCCCCCGCATCATGACCACGTTTATCATTGATGACTTTAAAAAAGTCCAAATCAAACAATAACAACGCGGAGTGATAGTTCGGCTCTTGAGCTTTAATGACCTCTTCTGTGAGCTTTTCGAAAAAGACACGTCGATTGTAGATGTTGGTAAGAGCATCAATTTGGCTTTGATGGCGAAGAAGGGTTTCAACTCGGTGGCGATTGGAGATGTTGCGTGTAAGAATAAGGACAACGCGACGACCTCGGTATTTTATAGCGAGTGGGCAGATCTTGCCTTCGTAGTATAGGTCGCCTCTTGGCCCACTGTTAGCATCTATTCCCTGAATGCTGTCGGCGCACATCTTGTACTCGACCGTCACAATACTGTCTTGTTTCAGTGATCGATTGATCTGCTCGATAAACCAGTCAGCTTTATCTTTCTCGAGTACGCTGTGCAGCGTCTCACCTATCAAATTGCTTCCATCGTGATAGGCTTTTTTATCTGTTCCTCCAAAAACATCAATATAGATACCATCTTCACTCAGAATAAAAGTGGGGTCTGGCATTCCGGATAACACGTCTTGCGCATGTTCCAAGGTGAATTGCATATAGGGAGGTTCCTAGCATTTGTATCTAAGTAACCCAATCGCTTCCAAGTGTGTTTCCACATTGGGGAATAGGAGCGGATGGGGCATATGTCTATTATCTAATATAGACAAATTTTAAATACAATTGAGTTTATAAAAACCAAGTGGGCAATATAATGAACCAGGATCAATAGAATGGTTAATTAACGCTAAAATAGTCGACCATTTGCATACTTTTTATCCATATGCAAAAAATATCTCAACTCAGATACAAAAAACGCCAAACAGCTAGGCTATTCGGCGTTTTTTAAGAGTTGGAAAAATAACTCGTTACACGGCGACTTGCTTAATCTGCTCTACAATAGCTTTCAAGCCATTACCACGTGACGGGCTTAAATGGGAGACAAGCCCCAGCTGATCAAAATAAGCATCAATATCAAATGCTTGAATTTGATCGGCCGTTTTACCGTCATAAGCTGCCATTACCAAGGCAATCAATCCACGGACGATACGCGCATCGGAGTCCGCACAAAAATGCCAAACGCCATCTTGCTCTTGGCTCACTAACCACACCAAGCTTTCACAACCCGAAACGGTAACTTGTTCTGATTTCAGCTCTTCTGGCATTTGTGGCAGCTTTTTACCCCACTGAATCACCTGACGGTAACGATCTTCCCAGCCTTGAAATTGCTGCATAGTCGCTACAATGTCTTCGCTGGTGATATCTGTACCAAATGGAGAAACGGGAAAATCTGTCATGATGCGCTCTTCTTCTAGTTTACTGCTTATATTTTGAAATCAACTTCTCAACGATTCGCGATACCGCGACAAAGCCAAACGTTGCAGTTACGACAGTCGCCGCACCAAAACCGCTAGCGCAATCCATACGTTTTGGACCTTCCGCTGTCGACTTCACACCACACACTGAACCGTCTGCTTGAGGGTACTTCAGCTGCTCGGTTGAAAACACGCAATCAATACCAAACTTACGAGCCGGATTCTTAGGGAAGTTATGATGACGACGCAAGGTGTCTTTGATTTTCTTCGCTAGAGGATCTTGGATCGTTTTCGTTAAGTCAGCGACCATGATCTGCGTTGGGTCAACCTGACCACCAGCGCCCCCCGTGGTGATCACTTTGATCTTGTTGCTGCGGCAATACGCCAACAAAGACGCCTTCGCTTTTACGCTGTCAATCGCATCTAGCACGTAATCAAACTCTTTGCTTAAGTACTCATGTTGATTGTCTGGCGTGATGAAATCATCAATCAGATTGACTTTACACTCTGGGTTGATCAATTTGACACGCTCGGCCATCACTTCAATTTTGCTTTGGCCAACGGTGCCCGTCATCGCATGAATTTGGCGGTTAATATTCGTGACACAAACATCATCCATATCAATCAGAGTCAACTCACCGATCCCAGTACGGGCCAGCGCTTCGACCGCCCATGAACCCACGCCACCAATACCAATAACACAAACGTGTGCAGCGCGAAGAATGTCCACTTCACTGTTGCCATAAAGACGACGAGTGCCGCCAAAGCGTTGATTGTAGCTGTCAGATGCTGGGGTATCGAGTTCACGCATATTGAAGTCCAGATGATCGATAGAAAAACAAAGAGTGCGATTTATACGCACTCTTTGATGAAATGTCTAGATAAGAGGCGGTTCCTCTTTCTTGGATGGCTATTGTAGCTTTTCTGGCGGCAAAGCCCAAGGCGCTTGAGTTGGTGAGTTTTCCAGCCCAAGTTTCCAAACTCGACCAAAATGCTTGTAGTGCCCTGCTTCCGTTCCTGCTCTCGCACCAATGCCATGATACAGATCCAAATGGTTCTGTTTTACCGCACCACCAGTGTCTAAAACGATCAGCATTCGCAGTTGATGAGCACCGCTCCACGTACCATCCGCATTCAGCAATGGTACTTCCGCCAAGATTGGTGTGCCCATTGGTAAGATAGAACGGTCACCCGCGACCGCGGCCATTGGCAACAAAGGAATACCAGCCGACCCCGTTACTGGCGCTTCCGATTTTGGCGCAAAGAAAACGTAAGAAGGGTTTTGCTCCAACAACTCGCGTACTGTTGCGTCGTCGTTGTCCATTACCCACTCTTTAATCGCTTTGAGAGACATTTTTTCACGCGGCACTTCACCACGTTCAATCAAAATGCGGCCAATACTAACGTAAGCTTTATTATTTTTCCCTGCGTACGCGAAGTACTCCAACGTATCATCATCTTCAAAATGCACATAGCCACTGCCCTGCACTTCCATCATAAACGGGTCAATACGGTTAGGCGCATAACCTAGCACTAAACCTTGGCCATCTAATGCCCCGTTGTAGATCTCCGCACGAGTCGGACAATCTGATGAGCAGTTTGGCTTGCCATAAACTGGGTACTTAAAAATGTCGTTTGGTGTATGACGCAGCTCCATCACGGGAGAAAAGTATCCGGTAAACAGCACATTACCTTTTTTATCACCACCACCCAATTGCGCGGCTTGAATGCCAAACGCACTCAACGCACTGGTATCTCCGCTCTGTTGCGCCCACTCACTTAATCGTTGATATAGCGGTTGGTATATCTTAGCCATGGATGGTGACTTTATCACCACTTGCTCAGCTTGCTTGTTAAATTCAGTAAAATCGCGTGGTTTGTTAGACTCAACCACATCCACTTGATTGAGGATCTGAGGAAACTCACCATCAAGATATTGCTGAGCACGATCATTTTGTTGAGCACAGCCAAAGAGTAGGCTCAAAGAGATAATAGGAAGGAGTTTTTTTAACACGTGTCTTTTCCGTAAAAGAGAATAGCAAAAGGATGGCAAACAAATGCATACGGTGCAATTGAAAAGCAACGACAAATGTTTCAACGCTAAGCCAATCCGTTTACTCGTTGTGAATTCATTCAGTTAATACAACATGATAGCAGCGGAAGAATTACGGAATTGTCCGGATTATGTTTGAAAGTAAGATTTACTGATTGAGAGATGAAATTGTGATCATCCATGTGACTCACAGACGAAAAAGCTGTCAGCTTAAGAGACAATAATAAAAACGACTATCTTACCGCAATCCTTGCACGCCCCTCTAAATGGAATACAGGTAGATAATGTGCATTAGCATCCAGCTTCATTTCTGCATGCTGCTTACCCACAAAATTGAAGTGCCGCTCATTTGAACCCACTCGATACGAAAACGAATCCCCATCGAATTCAAAACTGGTCGCCACTGTAGAACCATTTACGGTAACACCGCGCTCACTCAACACAAATTCTTCACGAGCATAAGGCGCAACATCTTGCTCAACCCAGCGACCATAAATTATCGATTTGGGAATGGGCGGATTAATGGTTCGAGTAATCAAATCACTATACAGCATGCACACGACAACGGTTCCAACTATCGCTATAAGCATGAGAGAACGCTCTAGCCACTTACGAAGCATTGATTTAGATGACGTTTTTGACAAATTTGAAGCAGTGATCGCAGCATTCTTATTAACAGCAGAAGACATGAGGTTCACGTATTGAGGAAAGACGCACCCATTGTAACCTTCCCTTTTAACGGGACCAAGAACCTACCTCAATATGTTTGTGCTTTATTCCAAAATTTCACCTTGCCACTCAATGAATAAAAAGGCATTATTTTAACATAATTAAACAAAGGAATGGCTGTAGTGAAAATTCGTAGTACTGCTCTCGTAAAAGGATTCCGTCAATCAACACCTTATGTCAATGCTCACCGCGGAAAAACCATGGTGATCATGCTGGGCGGAGAAGCCGTCGCACACAAAAATTTTGGCAATATTATTAATGATATCGCACTCATGCACAGCCTCGGAATCAAAGTCGTTGTGGTGTATGGTGCACGTCCTCAAATTAATCAGCTGCTAGAAAAACAAGACCTCACTACGCCTTACCACAAAAATATCCGCATTACGGATGAATCGGCTTTATCTGTTGTTATGCAAGCTGCCGGACAACTTCAGCTTGCGATTACTGCGCGCCTATCAATGAGCCTCAACAATACTCCGATGGCAGGTACCCAGCTCAATGTCGTTAGCGGAAACTACATCATTGCCCAACCACTCGGCGTTGATGATGGTGTGGACTATTGCCATAGTGGACGTATTCGCCGCATTGACACCGACGCGATTAATCGCACGCTCGACCAAGGCTCTATTGTGCTACTTGGCCCCATTGCGAGCTCTGTGACTGGCGAGTGTTTTAACTTACTTTCTGAGGAAGTCGCGACACAACTGGCGATAAAGCTGGGTGCGGATAAGTTGATTGGTTTTTGCTCCGAACAAGGTGTCATTGATGACAACGGCAATGCTGTCGCCGAGTTACTGCCAATTGAGGCGGAGCATGTCATCAAAACACTCTCTGAAAATACGTCTCCTGACCTAGATTACAACACTGGGACACTGCGCTTTCTTAAAGGCTCTATTGCAGCTTGCCGTGCCGGAGTACCTCGTAGCCACTTGATCAGTTATAAAGTAGATGGCGCCTTAATTCAGGAGTTGTTCTCTTTCGACGGCATCGGAACCCAAGTTGTTATGGCGAGTGCTGAACAAGTGAGGCAAGCTAATATTGACGATATTGGCGGTATCTTAGACCTCATTCGCCCGTTAGAAGAACAAGGTGTACTGGTTAGGCGCTCTCGAGAGCAGCTAGAGCAAGAGATTGGAAAATTTACCATCATCGAGAAAGACGGCTTGATTATTGGCTGCGCTGCTCTTTATCCGTATCCAGAAGAGCGTAAAGCTGAGATGGCTTGCGTAGCGATTCACCCTGACTATCGTGATGGAAACCGAGGTTTGTTACTGCTCAACTACATGAAACATCGTTCTAAATCCGAAACCATTGATCAGATTTTTGTCCTCACGACACACAGTTTGCATTGGTTCAGAGAGCAAGGTTTTTACGAAGTCAGTGTCGACTATTTGCCTGGAGCCAAACAAGGGTTATATAACTTCCAGCGTAAGTCCAAAATCTTAGCGTTAGATTTATAGCTTAACCTTAAATCAGGGAGCGAAACTTAACGTTCCACTATACCAACTAACCTCAAAGGGCAGGATTTAGTTCATTAACGCTCAACCCTGCACATCGAGCTTGTTTAGGAACGAGTTTGTTTAGGAGTAAGGCCACACATAAACCCTACTCCGGACTAGCGGGTCATCATGTAAACCCAACTTAGAAATGCGCAAACCATTGCTTGATTTTTGTTCCAATTTTATCTTTTAAATATACATTTGGTTGGCTATACTCTGCTCGCTAGTGATTGGTTTTTAACCAATACGAATGGATCTAGGTGATGTAATTAGCCTTCACCCTAAAATACTGGGCAATTGAAAAACTAGTTAGCTCCGTATTGCACACCAAGGACAGTTGTTAATCTGACTTTAAATAAGCCGAGACGAGCACTGTTATGAGAACAATCATTTGTAATTCGCTTCAAAGCTTCTGGGATATGGCTGACAATCAGTTTTTAGAAGGCCTAGACGTCCACTGTGTTTTCCCCGTAAATGACGCTATCCGAGATTTTATTCTTGCTTATCAACAGCAATACAAAATACGCAGCGTGTCTTTTACCAATGCGTTTGCAAAACATGCATAAAAGAAGACCGAGCCATAAGCTCGGTCTTCTTTTACGTACGTAATCAATTCAAAACAAAATCATAGCTAACAAAGATGCAAAAATAGTGACTACGATAAAGATTAAAATAGTCCAGTACACTAGCCCAATACTTATGAACCACTTTGGGCAAACTCTACGAATATCTGTTAGCTTTCTTTTTTTGGCCAACTTAGGAAATGCAACTGCGGCAACAAGAGCTAATCCATGTATTAAGGCCCCAAAGTGAAATCCAGAAACTAAAGCAAGCTCAATATCTGTATAGTGCTCACTAGTATACGCATAGTGCTTTACTTTTTGCGGCGTGATAACAATAAGCAAAATACCTACTATCAGGTACCAAAAAACTAACAAAGCACCTGCAACAAAAAATGTAATAAAAGAAACTTCTAATAACTGCAAACTTCACCGACCTTGGTCTTACCAACTAAGTCTATATTGCTATATAACTCTTTGTATTTATCAGCAACAACTTTACCAGACGCATAACTAGCACTGGCAGAGACAACCCCTAAAGCGATAGCGCCTATCCAACCAACTGGAGTAGCCATAACTACCAGAGATATAACGGCCCCGCCAGCTAAACCAACGACTGTACTTGCTGCAGTTTCCACCAATATTTCGTTTTTCTTTGCGTTAGAGTCTGCTCTAGCTATCTGATCGCAGGCAATACCAATATTAACTGCAGTTAATACAGTGCCGCCTTTAGCTGCTACTTTTGATAACTTTGCTAACCTATCTGTATTCTTCTTAAGCGCCGCAGTAGTCATAACCCCGCCGTTTCTAGATATCCTCATAGCCTCTCGAGCTTTCTTACCATTAAAGAGAAGCTTCTCAGTTGGTCCAAGATTTTTTGCTACATTCTCTAATAGTTTTTTCCTGCGATAATCATACTGCCCTTTCGAAAACGTTCCTGATTTATAATCTCTATATAAACCATCAAGCTTTTTTAGCTCTGCAACATTTCCTTTTTCACTATCTCCTAATAAAGCCCCCATGGACGCAAAAGTAGCACCGATACCTGCGCTCGCAGGCCCCCAATTATCATCAAGCCAAGAAAGAGCCCAAAATGCTTCCTTTTCGTTTTGCGACATAGATTTCATCGTTGATTCAAATTGCGCTTGATCATGATCTGAAATGGCAATTTTAGAAGAAAACTCAGATTGCTTGGTATTTGAAACGTTCAACTTTCTCAAGTAAATAGATTGACCAGATTTAATCGAATTAGGGTCTGAAATTTTAGGGTTGTCTTTTTTTATTTGAGCAAGAGCAAAATTATAGCCATCTGTTCCAAACTTAAAATGATAAAACTTCCATATAATTCTCGTAAGAGTATCACCAGGCTTAACACTATATATGTAGCTATACCTATTAACGCTGTTAAAGTAAGTTGTATTCATTTCATTCAGATCCTTATGCCCATAATTGCGTATAATGTTAACGTTTCAGATTCAAAAACATCAATTGAAATGACTTTTCTTTCAGAAAGAAAATTGTTAAAACACAACTCATCACCAAGTTTGACATGTAACAAAGGTAAAACTGACTATAAACTAAGTCCATAATCAGTTGGTAAGCCGCTGTACTAGCCCACTCGCACGAATCGTTTTCACCTTAATGCCTCGCTTCAGAACATTGAGTTCGGCGTAAAGAGCTAAACGCTTTTTCGCGCGGGTAATGCCTGTGTAAATCAACTCACGGGTTAATATCGGGCTAAAGTCTGGTGGCAAAATCATCAGGGTGTAATCAAATTCACTGCCTTGCGATTTATGGATCGTCATGGCGTAAGCCGTTTCATGTTCAGGTACTCGGCTTGGCAAGACCGATTTCACACTGCCGTCAGGTAACTCAAAAAAGACTTTCAAACGCGGTTCTTCTTCAGTGTCATCTCGCATGCAAATACCAATATCACCGTTATACAAACCTAAACCGTGATCATTACGCGTAACCATAACGGGTCTGCCGTGATACCAAATTTCATCCTGAACTTGAATGAACTTGCGCGCCGCGAGCGCTTTCTCGATGCGCTGGTTTAGCCCAGCCACACCAAAGTCACCTTCACGGATCGCGCACAGCAATCGGCATTGGTTGAAGGTATCTAACACCGCTTTGGCTTTGTGCGTTAGCGACTCTAGCTCTCCGGTTTTAGGATCAGTTTCCTGTTGTCCAATGCGTTTGAGGTAACGACCGTATTCCTGCACCAACGTCTGCATCATTTGGTTGTAATGTTGACTACTTAGCGCGAAATGTTCGATGTCAGAAAAGTCACTCGCCCAGACGTTATCTACGCTCGCAGCAGAACCGGAGTTAACCGCTTTTGCCAACTGACCAATGCCTGAGCGAGCATCAAATCGGTAGCTCTTTTGCAGCATACATAAACTATCAGCAATGCTAGATGCACTGTTACTCGTATGCGCTAAAGTATCGAAACCTGTCAGTTTTGCGATGGCTGACGCCTGCTCTTTGCCATAACCCAATGCATGGAACGAACAGATATCACCCAACACAGCCCCTGCTTCAACTGAAGCAAGTTGATCTTTATCACCTAGCAAAATCAGCCGCGCATGTTTCGGTAAGGCATCAACCACTTTATACATCATTGGTAAATCAACCATCGACGCTTCGTCGATAACTAAAATATCCAAATGCAGTGGATTTTGCTTGTTGTGACGAAATTCTGCGCTATTAGGAATCGCGCCAAGCAATCGATGCAAGGTGCTTGATTCAGTCGGTATTTTGGCTTTTAGCTCCGGAGAAACTGGCAGCTCTTGCACTGCTTTACCAATGGACTCGGTTAATCGCGCCGCCGCTTTCCCCGTCGGGGCCACCAGCTTGATGGTTAGATTTTTCTCGTGCGTCGCCTGTTCAATCAAAGCAGCAAGCAATTTGGTTACTGTCGTCGTTTTACCCGTACCAGGGCCACCAGAAATCACAGCAAATCGACGAGTTAACGCAACCGCCGCCGCAACTTTTTGCCAGTTCACGCAAGCCGAGAGTGGCACGAGTTCATCCAGTGTTTGTAAATCCTGAACCTTGCGCGCATTGCTAAGCACGGAATCAATGGCGTGCCAATCCAACGATTCGCTTGCGACCACATCAAGGTGGTCACACACCAATTGCTGACGCAACACTTGATTGCTGCTTCCCGCTTCTACTGCTTTGCCCAACGCGTTAAACAGAAAATGGTATTGGCGTGCGAACAGATGGTTGAGCAACTCCGATAATCGCGCAAACTCTTGTGGTTGCAAGTTAACTGCGGCGCCCAACTGATTGAGCTTTTCCGCCAGTGTCACTTCATAATGCCAATAGCGATGCAGATACAGACGCTCACCATCGAACATTAAAGGCAAGGCTTCTCCTTGCGCGCCGACCACGCTGGAATTTTGTAATACTTGAATCCAGTCTATGCCTTGCAACTGTGTGTTAAGCGCCAATGCCGACTCACCAAACAGCCCTAGCTTACTGGCTAAATCCGTAGATTGCCCTTGTGCATCGCACAGAGACAGACAGATATGTCCTTTACCAAGCTCACTACTGACAACACCCGCGATAAACGCCAGTGCTTGGCTGTCCGACTGTTCATCATGCGTTTGAGAATCAATAAAACAGGCGAATTGGTAGTCGAGCTGACGAATAGCACCTTTGTGCGCCAAGCGTTCCAACACTACCAATAGGCTATCTTGGTCAGAATGAAGATTGTGATTTGTCGTCATTAAAGTAGCTCCATCTGTCCGGCTTGAGTTGAGCGCGTTTCAAGTACTTGACCATCAATCAAACGATCCATCTCTTGTAAGAAGTCTAAGGTTGGTTTCGCGGCAAAAATGCCGTGGTCACTCTGCCCATCCATGCCGCGCAAGAACAAGTAATACACGCCACCGAAGTGATGATCATATTGATAATTCGCCAATCGGCTGCGTAGGAAACGATGCAGTGCTAACGCATAAATCTGATACTGCAAATCGTAGCGGTGATCCGCCATGGCCGATTTCAGAGCCTCACCATGGTAGCTCGTTACATCGTCGCCAAGATGATTCGATTTCCAGTCAAGCACGTAGTATTTACCTTGATGTTCAAACACCAAGTCGATAAAACCTTTGAGCATGCCTTGCACGGTTTGGAAACCTAAATCCCCCGCTTTCGCCGACAACGGATCGTGACGTTGAATGACTCGGTTTAACGCCGGTGCAGACAAAACTTCAATCGGCAGCAAAAATTCCATCTCCACCAAACGTTGCGACGGTGCTTTTTGATTCAGCAGCAAAGACTTACCATCCAACGGCGTTGCGAGTACGGTATCAATCAATTGCTGTAAAATGGGCAACCACTCTTCATCGAGCTGTTCGCTTTCCATCAAGCCAAGGATGATTTGTGTATTCTCTTCCGTCGTGGCTGGCTGAGTAAATTCAATTTCCTCAAACAGGCTGTGCAGGAACGTACCCGGACGCGCACCACGAGGGAAGGTAAAAATAGAACGCTCTGGCTCCACCAAATCCGCTTCATCTTGTTCTTCAGATGAGTCGATATCGAAACCCGTAATCTCAATCGTGGCATCATGCTCGGCGTGATGAGAGCCTTGCTTGACCAAGCCAGAGTAACTGGTGATGCGCCAGTTTCTGTCGATAGGGTTTTGCAGTTCTTTCGCACTAAGATCGTGTACTTCTTCTTGTGGCGCTACGTACTTCTCTTCGAGTTTCTGCGGCGGATCGGCCACGACGACACAATCAAGCTCGTCTTGTTGCTTTGTTAAACCTTGGTGCAAATCGTTGATGCCACCTTCTTGACCATTCTGAATCAAATAGCCAATCGCACTGCGGTGTACGCCAGTTGGCTCTTTGGTCGAACGACCATTGCGCAAAGGCGAGGCTCCAATAAAACACGCATACACAGCACGCGTTAGTGCCACGTATATCAAGCGTAAGTCTTCCGCCAAACGCTCTTTGTCCGCTTGCTTCATGGACGCATCGTTGCCAGTGATATCCAGTACCGTGCGGTCATTGGCTGCATCGTAATATTTGGCTTCACTGGCTTCTCGATAGCTGAACACAAACGGCAGAAATACGAGGTCATACTCCAAGCCTTTTGATTTGTGAATAGTTACGATCTGCACTAAGTTACGTTCCGATTCTAAACGTTGGATTTGGTCATCACTGCCACCCAAACCGTTTTCCGCATCACTGATAGACTGAGCGAGCCAACGCAGCAGACCGTGGTCGCTATCCAGTTCATTACTGGCGTGTTGAAGCAGTTCACCAATGTGCATTAAATCGGTAAGTACTCGCTCACCATTTTCACCCTGTGAACTCGCACCTTCTTCTAGTAATCGCTCGGCAATATGGCGTTTGCTGATCACCGCGCGCAACATCGGCAGCACACCACGTTGAATCCAAAGTTTGCGATATTCTTTGAATTCGTTTACGGCGTTTTCCCACACCACTTCATCGTTATTAAGTGCATCCAAACTTGCTGCGTCGAGGGCAAACAGCTCAGAAGCAAGACTTGCACGCAGCGCACGGTCATTTTCTGGAGTCAGCACCGCTTGCAGCAGACGCTGTAGATCCTGCGCCACTGAACTGGTAAACACACTGTCTCGGTTAGACAGGTACACGCTGGCAATGCCTTGTTCAGCCAGCGCTTGTTTGATCATTCGACCTTCACTACCTGTTCGAACCAACACCGCAATATCGCCCGCTTGAACCGCTTTCTGTTTTTCGCCATTCACCAGACACGCTTTCCCCTGTTGAGCCTGCGTCAAAATAGTTTGGATTTGGCTTGCAGTCGCCTCTGCCATTCGAGTCAAATACTCGCCTTTTGGTAGCGGTTTATCGTCCGCTTCTTGCAACCAATAAGTCAGCGCCGGTTGCTTTTGGCCACCCATAGTCCAAATGCGTTTTTCGGCATTGGGACTGTACTTAACAGGTAAGAACGGAATATCCGAATCATAGATAAATGGACTGTCTGGCAAAGCAAATACTTGGTTTACCGCCTGCACCATATCTGCGCTAGAACGCCAGTTGGTTCCTAACGTGTAGTGGGCACTTACTTGGTTACGCGCTTTGATATAAGTGAAAATGTCTGCGCCACGAAAGCCATAAATC
Organism: Vibrio sp. 397; assembly: GCF_033339395.1. Taxonomy (NCBI): domain Bacteria; kingdom Pseudomonadati; phylum Pseudomonadota; class Gammaproteobacteria; order Vibrionales; family Vibrionaceae; genus Vibrio; species Vibrio sp. 397. Next base: position 150,472 of record NZ_JAWOUN010000004.1, read on the forward strand.
GCCTGCTTGGGGTCCCCGATCATAAACAAACCACATTCCGGGTTGTTCAGATAAATACGGCTGAAAATACTGTATTGAAGCGGGTCGGTATCTTGGAACTCGTCAATCATTGCGACAGGATACAAAGTACGAATACGCGCCGCTAAAAGCTCGCTTTCGTCCGTATCGATAGAAGCAGAGAGTTGCGTCAGCAAGTCATCGAAAGAGAGCCACTGTTTTTGATTTTTCGCGTTGGCCAGCATCACACGACAATGCTCAATCGCATGAACAAGCAGTGGCGCTTTTAAGCTGATTGGATTGGCAAGAAATGTTTCAATGGCTTCAAATACCGCATGCTGCGGCGCACTGCCTTTCGGTGTTTTTTCCAACAAGACGTTTTGCGCGAATTTCTCCAGCTTGTCTGGATAATCGTAACCTGTGGTTTCCGTTGCTGCCCAAGCGTTTACCGCCTCCAACCACGTCGGCAGAGACTTTTTGGTGTAGCTGCGTTTGTTAATATCTGAATCTGAAATCAGCGTTAAGAAGTCATCTTGGCTTTCTCGCCACTGTGCTTTTAGTTCATCAATTTTTTTCAAATTTTCAGTATGAAGATCAGCCAAACTGCCTTTCATTGCTGGAACAGAAAGGCTTAACGGCGCACCAGTTAAGTAATTGCTGATGTCAGACAACAACGCAGATGGAGAGCCCCATAGCTGGCGAATTTCTCCAGCCACGGTAAATGGCAACGGGTAGAAATTGCGACGCCAGTAATCGGCTACAACTTGCGCTTTTAGGTGACTTTCATCGGTCACAAACTCGTTATTAAATCGGCTGCCAGATTCAAACGCATTTTGCGTTAGCATACGTTGGCAAAAACCGTGAATGGTGTAGACCGCCGCCTCGTCCATCTGACGCTCTGCCTGCAATAAAATTTCTGCGGCTTGCTTGTGATCGTCAAACTCATTAAGCAAAGGTTGGATCACCGGATCGGAACTCTGTCCACGCGCAAACGCGATTCGCGCGTCATGGATCCTTGCCCTGATACGATCGCGTAATTCCGCAGTTGCCGCTTCGGTAAAGGTTACGACCAGGATTTGGTCGACCGTAAGCGGTACGCGATGTCGAGTTTCCGCGCTGCCGTGACCAAGCAAAAGGCGCAGATATAAACCTGCAATAGTGAAGGTTTTACCTGTACCTGCTGATGCCTCGATTAACCTCGCACCATGCAGAGGAAACGTCATCGGTTCTAGTGGCGTTGGTTGAGGTTGCTCTGTGCGGTCTAACGTATGTAGAGGACACTCTGCACCTGACATTTGATCCATAACGCTGAATCTCTCCGGATTATTTACTAGGACGTATCACCTAATAAATGTGATCTATAGTTAAAAATTCTATTAATATGTTTAACAAGTTGGATAATTTAGAGCTTTGTGAGATCTTTCTCACGGTTATCCATAAGACGTACCGTTAGTATGCGCCCCACGAGATAAGCCAAACCTTTTTGGCGACACAACTCAAATGAATTAAACAAAAGTATCATGGTCCCTCTGACCTTGTGGCCGTACAGCGAACGCCCTACAAAAAATAATGATTTTCTGACGGCCACCCTACTCTTCCTTCTCTTTATCCAACTTTCTTTATCACGCTTTTACATCATCAGCGTCTTGAACCGCTAAGCGCGCACCTTGCAGTACTAATGCTGTCAGCAAACGAACTTCTGAGGCCAACTCATCATTCCAAGCAGGCCAAATTCGAGAGATGTACGCATTACTGCCTTCGCCCGGGCTCATGAAGCCATCATTGAATGCGTCAGCCATTTTCTTCAAAGATTTCTCTTCGTCATCGACCCACTGACCGCGGCTAAAGCCCGCTTCAACACAAGCCAACGCCGTTTTCGGGAAATAAGGCATAGGCTTAGTCATGCCTTCGAAGAACAAGCGAACCAATTCAGTCAGTAGCTGTTTGGCATACTGCACATCGGCAATTTCTGGGTAGATCAAATGCAGCGCGCCTTCTTTACGATCGTAACCAATGATGTGGGTTTTCTTAGCATGACCCGACGCCGACATGGCAAGGTGATCGATCCACGCTGCAAGGTAATCCTGCGATCGAATCTTACCGCTTCGATAGCGAATCAAACCGGATTGGTAGCATTGAGTTAGCCAACCTGTTAGGCGAACGTTTTTCTCTTCGCCTTCATTTCGCTCAAACAAGGAATCAAACGTCAGGTCGATTTCCAAATCGTCTTGAGGCGCACCAGATAAAAACGCCAGTTTATCCACCAGCTCTTCCGCCTGAACTCGGTTAGTTTCAAATTCGATATCACCAAACGCCCCCACCGGCAGTTTGCCTTGCGCGCGCTGTTGACTCATAAAGTGTTTAAGCACCTCTGTTTTTTTCTCTGGCTGCATCAATGTCGTTTCAAGCAAGGTTTCTAACAGCTCATCACGCATTTGATAGCTTTCCAAACCACCTAAAACAAAGGGTTCGTCGTCTTCCATCACCGGTAGCGGCGGTTCAAAGATTACTTTTAAACGACGATTGAAAAAATACTGCACAGGTAAGCGCCAGAAACGTTGCAACTCGACTAAGTCGAGCTCAAGTGGGAACGTCGCTCCTAACAGATAGTCGTCTAATGCCCGATTAAAATCACGACGAACATAGCCTTGCGATTGACTACTTTGAGTCAATGCCGCTGGAATCCACTCTTTCGCGTAGCTGGCGTGCATGCCTTGGAACGCACTTGGGCTAAACGGCACCATGGCGTGGGTATTCACTAACGCATTTAATAAGTTGTCGCCAGACTCATCAACGGGCAACGCTTCATCACCACTTAGACAATAGTTTTGGTGACAGTATTCCATCAGCTCAGAAACCAGAACCGAAGGCACTCGCTCGGTGTTGTCTTGGATTGAACGGCCAACATAACTGATGTAGAGCGTTTGCTGTGCAGACAACATCGCTTCGAGGAATAGGTAACGGTCATCATCTCGGCGCGAACGGTCGCCCGGTTTGGTTCTTCCTGTCATCAAGTCAAAGCCTTCTGGCGGCATGGAGCGTGGGTACACGCCGTCATTCATCCCCAGTAGACAAACGGTTCTAAACGGAATAGAGCGCATCGGCATCAGGGTACAAAAGTTCACTTGACCAGCAAGGAAGCGCTGGCTGACTCGTGTGCCAGATAATTTGTTTTGAAGGTATTGGCTGATGATCGACGGCGATAACGCATCATCAAATGCAGCATCAGCTAATTGCTCTTTGAGTTGGCTGAGCGTATCGCGAATGGATTTGAGCGCCATTTCGCCTTCTAACTCAACTGAGAAGAAGTCATCCAGCAGTAAAACTAAAGTCTCTCGCCAACCATCAATAGTCTGAACATGAGAAAGTTTGCTTCGATAAGTGCTAATTTGTTGGATAAAGTGTGCCAACTTGCCCGCCAGCTCTGCGCCCATGCCTTGCACTTCGTTGTACGGAGACAAACTGCCTTGCTCGGTTTCAAACAAACCAGCGGATTCTGGCATCGCGTAGCCAAGCAACATGCGTTGAATACCAAATTGCCATGTGTTTTGACGAGTTTCCGGCAGTTCAAATTCGCGTCCGGTATTGGCATCCAACCCCCAGCGAATTCCCGATTCCTCAACCCATTGTTTGGCTTGTAAGAAATCATCTTCGCTGAGTTCAAAACGCTTTAATATCGCTGGAGTTTCCAGAAGTTCGAGTAGTTCTGATGCCAAACAGCGCGTATTGGGTAAGTTCACCAACTGCATAAATGCAGCCAGAATTGGGCTCTCTTGATCGGCGGTTCGGTCAGAAATCGAATATGGAATAAAACGCTCACCCGGCGCGTTACCAAAGACCGCCTGAATCGCAGAGCTGTAAGCGTTGATGTCCGCGACCATCACGATAATATCGCGCGGTTTTAACGTTGGGTCAGCATCGAACATCGCCAACAGTTGATCATGCAGCACTTCAACTTCGCGCATCGGGCTGTGACAAGCGTGTAGGCTCAGTGATTTATCACCCAAGCTAACCACTTGTTTGTGATGACTGTTTTCAATCTGTTGATCATCTTGATGTTCTTCAAGATTGAGAATATCCGCTTGCAATTGATGGAGCAGACTGTCGCGCTCAACATCAACAAAGGCTTCGATTTCATGAGATTCCAGCTGAGACAACAGATACATATTGTCGCGCCCGAGTTTACCCATGGATGCCAACAGACTGTTTCCGACCACATCGGTGTGCAGCTCATCGATCACATTATCTTCCAGTGATCCTTTCAGTTGCTCAGTTTCACCTTGCACTTCCGAGTGATCGTCCTGCCACACAACGTGCTGACGATGTTTCGCCGCCAAACGAGCCAGATATTTGCGATCTCGAACTTCACCCCAGTAATAACGACACGGGTTGGTGAACATCAGATGCACGTCGATGTGTTCACCAATTGCTTTTAGCGCATCCATATAGCGAGGCGGCAACGAAGAAATGCCAAAAACAAACAAACGCTTGGGTAAATGGTCAAAATTGCCGTTAAAACTCTCTAACGTGTCGATAAAGTGCTCATAAAGGTTGGCACGGTGATATGGAGACTGTCCTAATGACACAGTGTGATCATACAACGCTTGCCATAAGATCGGCTGCCACGGATGCTCATCTTCCAGCTCTGGCACACTCTGCCCTGCTTCCCAACTTGCGATCCACTCCGGACGATACACCAAGTAACCATCGAAAATATCGGCAATTTTCTCAGCCAGTTGATACAGCTTAGAGTGATCACTGTCATCTTTGAGGTACTGCGCTAACGGCGAAAACACGTCTTGGTTGAGAAGCCCCGGCAGCAGATGCATCAACTTCCAAGTCATCGCTTCTTTGTTAAACGCACTGCGTTTTGGCACGTCTGGCAACACCTGCGTAAACATTTCCCAAATGAAGGTAGCAGGAAGCGGAAAATCAATGTTCGCGGCAACACCAAACTCTTTGGCCAATTCCATTTTTAGCCACTGGGACATGCCCGGACTTTGAACCAGAATTTGTTCTTTTTCGAACGGGTTTTCCAGCGGACTGATTCGAATCAGTTCGACAAGGAGTGATTTAAGAACGTCAACTTGGTTGGAGTGATAAACAGTAAACAAATTGGGAATACCGAGCGCCGATTGAAACTGTTAGCTAGCTTAGCACAGCCCCATTTAAACCCGCAGTGATCTCGCGTTCGGAAAAAACAAAAGGTTATATATCACTCAAATAGAGTATGAATCTTCTGAATTTTCACATGTCAATCAAGTCTGACACTTCCATACAAAATGTGACATTCGTCGCAACTATTCCATAATAAAAAACACTGTTTTATACTCCCTCTACCCATAATTTATAAACAAACAAAAAGTATGTTTCGCAAACTGTCTTCCAACAGCGCTTGGCTGATTGCTTTTTTTGCTTGCTTTGCAGTGTACCTGTCGATCGCTTGTTATCCTTTTGTGTTGTCTAACAATCAGAATGAACCGCTAACCTTGTTGCAAGGTTACTATTTGGTTTCGACTCAATATGGCTGGCTGGGCTTGATCGCTCTTCCATTTATGTTGTTGAGTTTATTGCTCTCTTTTCTACCGACTCGAGTATTCAAAGGCATCGTGATCGCTATCGCGATCTGTCTATTGATTATGTTTAAAGTCGATATTCTCGTTTTTCAGCAATACAAACTTCACATCAACGCTCTATTAATCCGTATGTTTTTCGAAGGTGGTGATGATGTCTTCGATATTTCGTGGATGAGTTGGCTAATCTTCATCAGTGAAATTGCCGTTCTGGTGATCGGGCTCGCTTGTACCGTTTGGGTAAGTAATCAACTGGCACAAAGCCGAGCTAAGTTCGTTTTGATCAGCGTCTGGTTTGCTGTATTGCTTAGCACGCAGATGATTCATGCGTACAAAAACGCACTTTACGACGATGAAGTCAGTCAGTTTTCGAATAACTGGCCACTTTACTACCCGCTGACGGCTCGTAAATTTATTTACAAACACGACCTAGTGGATGAGAACATTGCATCGAAGAACCGCGTAGAGTTAACCAACATTGAACGTAGCTCACTCAACTACCCGCTTGCGCCGATTCAAGTGCAAAGCAAAGAGAAACAGCCCAATGTTTTGTTTATCTTGGTTGACGCGTGGCGCTACAGTGATGCGACGCCGGAAGTCATGCCAAATGTCAGCAAGTTCGCCGAAAAAACGGTGAATTTCACACAACATATGAGCGGCGGCAACTCAACTCAAGCGGGTATTTTCAGCCTGTTTTACAGCTTGCCAGCGACCTACTGGGAAAGCTTTTACGCAAGTCAACGCTCTCCTGTGTTTATGGATACGCTGCAAGCAGAAGGCTACCGCATGGGCATTTTTGGCTCAGCACCGCTCACCAGCCCGCCACTTTCTCGCACGGTATTCAAAAAAGTGTCGGACTTGACCCTGAAACAAACTGGAGAAACAACTGTCGAGCGCGATCAGCAGATAACAGACAAGTTCATCGAGTTCCAAAAGCAGGACAGCGACAAGCCGTACTTTGGTTTTCTGTTCTACGATGCCGCCCACGGCACGGTGTTTCCTGAACCTGAATTTGCGAAATTCAAACCATACTGGGAACGCGTTGACCACATTTTGCTCAACAACGATTTTGACGCTTCGCTTTACCACAATCGATACAAGAACTCGTTGTACTACATCGACAGCTTGATTGGTGATGTGCTGAAAAATGTCGACTTAGACAACACCATTGTGGTGATTTCATCAGATCATGGTGAAGAGTTTAACGACCATAAGATGAACTATTGGGGCCACACGGGTAACTACAGTGACGTTCAAGTACATGTGCCTCTTTACGTGTACATGCCAAATCGTCAGCCAGAGCAAGTTGATTACCGCACGACCCATTTTGACGTCGTGCCAACCATGATGAATACGCTGTTTGACGTTCAAGGCACAACGAGTTCATACAGCGTTGGTCATAACTTGTTTGATAGCTCTGCCTCTCGCGATTGGTATATTGCAGGCAGCTACTACAACTATGCATTGGTCGGCAAAGAACTGATGCTTGTGGTCAACCCTGGCGGGCACTCTCAGCAACTGAATCGCCAGTTAAAAGTCGAGAAAGAACAGAAAATTCCTGTCGATATCATTCGTCATTCTCTGGATGAGATGTCGCGATTTTACAAAAAAGGCTAGTGTCCAACATCGACGCCGATTGAAATAAAAAAGCCTCTTGGTTGTAAGACCAAGAGGCTTTTTCCTATCTGCTATTTAAGCGTGATGAGCGTGCATCAAGCGTGGCTGAATCAATAAGTTGTTGATGTATTGTAAAGCCACATAAGAGACAACAAATGTTGCCACAATCAACTCAAGACCAGCTAAGCCTCGCACTTGTTGAACATAGTGCGCAGCCAATCCTTGCAACTCCATCCAATTCGCCATTTTAAACAGCGCCGTCGCACCGATCACCATCGGGAAGGTAAACGCTGCATAGCCTGGGCTAAATGGCAGTCTAAGCAATTTAAAGAACGCGAGATATATGATGGCTGTCATCAATACCGCGATACCAAATAGCATAGCGATGATCACTGGTGATGGTGTCGCAGTGACCGTTAAGTACCCTGCCAATGATAGACTTGCTGGCGCCGCCATAATTGCCATGGTTGGTTTTGCTGCATCCGGAATTTCATGGGTAAACATGAAACGGTAAATCATCATCGGCAACATGATCGCGTACGCCACCATACCAAACATCAATGCACCTTGTGCCACTGGTGCTAACATAGGGTTGCCAGAGAAAGACACATCCGCAACGATGATACCCACAGGCGGTACAAACCAACTAGGAACCATGTGGTGCAATTCAAAATCTTTGGCGCGATGGTAAACAAAGCTCACCAAGAATACGATGTGCAAAACCACCGCAATCAGCCAAAGCGCATCGCCAGCTAATGGGTAAAAATGGCCGAGAGAGTTCGATACCACCATAGTGCCCATCGCAAATGTCGGAACCACGCTGCCCACAACCGGATGAGCAAGATCTTGTCTCAATAGATGATTATGTAGCAAAAACTTGGTTGCCAATATAGCCAACAATATGCTCGCGATACCCGCACTAATCCACTGTCCGTAGCCATGTAATTCGGCGAAGTTTTCCCAACTCCAGCCCAAGCTTGCAATACCAAGAGCCAAACCCGCCATTGGAGTTGGCGCTCCCATTACTTTTGCTTTTGTTCTTTGAATCATGATGACCTCAACCAGACTCACTCTTGATGAGACGTATAATACGCTTGCACTTCGTTCCGATATATCTAATTATTTAAAACAAACGTTCAGAATTACTTAACGGTGGGGTATGGCAAGTCACATTTCTCTTAAACAACTGAAAGTGTTTACGACGATCACGCAGCACAAAACGCTCACAGCGGCTTCTGATAGTCTCTTTTTATCGAAAGCCGCAGTGAGCATGGCACTCTCAGAATTAGAAAAGCAGATCGGCCATCACTTATTTGATCGTGTTAATAACCGACTGATTTTGAACCAAGAAGGTCAAAAACTACTGCCACTGGCGGATGAATTACTCAACCGAGCCAAGGACATCGAGAGCATTTTCGATGGTGACCAAGCGCTATCGGGCCAACTTCGCATTGGTGCCAGCGACACCATTGGCAACCAAGTCGCGCCCTATTTGCTTAGCGAATTTCGTCAGCAAACGAACCATCGTTCTCAAAGTCTGTTCATTTCTAACTCCGCACAAATCTGCGACATGCTGACCGATTACGAGTTAGACATAGCCCTCATTGAAGGCAAAACACTTCACCCTGAATTGCAGTCTACCCAGTTTAGCGAAGATGAAATGTGCGTGATTTGCGCGCCCAATTCCCCAGCCGCGCACGAAGGGCCAGTAAACTTAACCGAGCTAGAAAACAGTGAATGGATATTGCGAGAGGCAGGCTCTGGTTCACGCGAATTTTTTATGCGCGTTGTCGCGCCGCGCTTGGAACATTGGCATGAAGCTTTTCAGCTCAATACCACCGAAGCGTTGATCAACTCAGTATCGGCAGGGTTAGGCTTGGGCTGTTTGTCACGTTTGTCTGCAGAACCTGCTATTCGTGACGGCCGCGTAAAACTGCTCGACATGCCTTTAGATATGAAACGTCGCTTCTGGTTACTGGTTCATAAAGAGAAATATCAAAGCCCATTGCTCAAAACGTTTATCGAATTTTGCCAAGATTGGGAGCGACCAACAAACCTTCCTTTGGCGGACAAATCCGCAAAGTGAAACCAAGATAGTTTAAATGCTAGTCAGTTAGTTGTACGTGTCTCTCATTCTGAGGCTTGTCGCTAGACTTGATTGGTCAAAAACTGTATAAAAAGCCAGTATCAATACACCAAATTAGGGGACCAACCATGGCTGTAATCGTCAAGTACGTGGTAGAACGCAATGGAGAAGAGAAAATGACTTTTACCTCTAAAGCGGAAGCTGACGCATACGACAAAATGCTGGATATGGCAGACGAGTTATTCTCACTGCTGGGTAAAAGTGAACTTCTAGAAGACGAAGGTAAGCAAGAAGATCTTGCAATGTTCCTTGCGCAAAACAAAGAAGAAGTGCTTTACGCTCTTGGTGCAAAACGTAAACCTGCACCAAAAAAAGCAAAGAAGCTTGAAGCTGTTGAAGAAGATAGCGAGCAAGAAGACGCTGCATAAGCCTCTTATTTGTTTAGAAAAAACGTCGCATTATGCGGCGTTTTTTTATTCCTTCCGTTTATCTCCATATATCTCTGAGAATATAAAGAACCGATTTAATATCCCAAATTGCTCTAAATTTCATGTTGCGGATTAGTGTGACTTAGATCTAGTCTAAATGGGTCCGGTGATGGGGTGCCACCGGAATCGAAAGATTCGAACCGCTGTTAAAGCTAATGACTCCTACAGAAACGAAAACAGGTCAGCCCTGTTGGAAGTGCTTTCGCTTATGTTGTGAAAGCGAGAGTTCTGTAGTGAGCAATTCAACTCTTCTCCAACCCCGCACCTGTTTTCTCAAAAATTAAAAAGATATCCAAAATAGTTGTTAACTCAACAAGGCGACAAACGCATGAACCTCCTGAACATAGTTTTCTATTTGATGGAGCGAATAAGAGCAGTCAACGCCGTTGAGACTGACAAATAGGCTGGATATCGTACACTGGGAAAACATTATGCAATATTCACACGAAATCCAATCAATGTGCCCGATTCAACGCGGCGAGCTTCATGCATCTGCACCGATCCCTGTTGAAGGCGCAATGATCAATCCAAAAGACGTTATCGCGATTTCTGGTCTTAGCCACGGAGTTGGCGCTTGTGCTCCTCAACAAGGCGCAGCAAAACTGACCCTTAACGTCAAAAACGGCATCATCGAAGAAGCTTTGATCGAAACGATCGGCTGTTCAGGCATGACTCAATCAGCAGCGATGGCCGCAGAAATCCTAACAGGCAAAACCATTCTTGAAGCACTGAATACCGACTTGGTATGTGATGCTATTAACGTCGCGATGCGCGAAATCTTCCTTCAATTTGTTTACGGTCGTACGCAATCTGCTTTCTCTGAAGGCGGCTTAGAAATTGGTGCGGCATTGGAAGATCTTGGTCAAACTCAACGCAGCCAAGTGGGTACTAGCTACTCAACCAAAGCAAAAGGCGTGCGTTACATGGAGTTGGCTGAAGGCTATGTAACAAAACTCGCGCTAGACGAAAACAAAGAAGTGATTGGTTACCAATATCTCAACCTAGGCAAGATGATGAAAGCCATCAACGAAGGCGTATCTGCTGCAGAAGCCGCAGACAAAGCGACGGGGACTTACGGTCGTTTTGACGAAGCCGTAACTACCATCAACCCACGCCAACAATAATTGCCACCAAGAGGAAAGAGATTATGAACACTCCAATTACTGAATCTGTACGTCGCACATTAGACGAAATGCAACTTTCTTCTCTGGAAGAGGCTTACCAATACTGTATGGATCGTGGTATCGACCCTAAAGCACTAGTGATGGACACTCAACCTATCGCGTTTGAAAGCGCTGCCGATGCCTACACGCTAGGCACTGCTTTGGCGATTTTCCGCGTAGCAAAAACAGCTGAAGAAGCTGCAAACATCATCGGTGAAGGCCTTCAAGCCTGCACAAAACCAGGCAGCGTCGCAGAACAACGCCGAGTGGGTATCGGTCACGGTGCATTGGCGGCTCGTCTATTGAATGAAGAAAGTGGCTGTTTCGCTTTCCTTGCGGGCCATGAGTCATTCGCAGCGGCAGAAGGCGCTATCAAAATCGCATTGAACGTGAACAAGTCACGAAAAAATCCGTTGAAAGTTATCCTAAATGGCTTGGGTAAAGACGCCGCTTACCTAATCTCACGCATCAATGGTTTCACTTACGTACGCACTCAGTACAACTACCAAACTGGTGAGTTAGTGGAAGTAGAACGTCGCCGTTTCTCCCAAGGTCCACGTGGTGAGATCCTTTGCTACGGTGCAGACGATGTGCGTGAAGGCGTGGCTATCATGCATAAAGAACAAGTGGATGTGAGCATCACTGGTAACTCAACCAACCCGACTCGCTTCCAACACCCTGTAGCAGGCATCTACAAAGCAGAACGTAACCGTGAAGGCATGCCTTACTTCTCTGTGGCATCAGGTGGTGGTACTGGTCGTACTCTACACCCAGACAACGTGGCGGCAGGTCCTGCCTCTTACGGCATGACAGATACCTTGGGTCGCATGCACGCCGATGCGCAATTCGCGGGTAGCTCTTCAGTACCAGCACACGTAGCGATGATGGGCTTCATCGGTATGGGCAACAATCCAATGGTAGGGGCAACGGTTGCACTTGCAGTAGAGGTCGGTGAGCTAAGCCTCTAAGTCGATTTATCGCTTTACTATCCAAAGTCAGTAAATCCAACAAACCCAGTGTAGGGGGAGTGACTTCGGTCCTCCCCTTATTTTTTTGCGATGCTCCCTTCTCCCACTTCACTGTGTCTCTGCCCAAAATCGGCCTGATAAGGCTTTTGCGACACATTTCTCATCAGACAAACATATCTCTAAAAAGACAAAAGGTATCCATCTACGGACTTTCTCCATTTCCCCTCTTTAAACTCCCCAACACTCTCTTTATGATGACCGACAACTTAATTATTTCTTGTCAGTGAACAGACGAGACACAAGACTCAACACATGGAGATCAACTATGGCTTTCTTCTCTCTAGCCTTTGGTACGGCAACTAAAAACCGCGACGGCAAAATCATCGAAGCGTTTTTCCCAAACCCAGTTCTTAACCCAAGCGAAGCGCTTGTTAACGCACTAGCAGCAGTAGCAGGTTATGAGCAAGGCAACCAAGCTATCGAGATCTCTGCAGCACAAAGCGCAGAACTGGCAGCAGCATTTGAAGCAAACGGCGATGCGGCAAACGCTTCTTTCGCAGCAAAAGCAGCAGAATCAGCACAACCACTTGTACTGGTTATCCTTGCAACTGACGAGCAGCCACAAAGCGTTGCTGAAGGTTTCCTAAAACTTCAACTTATCTCTAATCGCCTAGTTCAACCACACGGTACGGTACTAGACGGTATCTTCGGTCTACTACACAACATCGCATGGACTAATGAAGGTCCAATCGACCTACCTGAACTAGCAGAGCGTCAAATCGAAGCTCGCCTAGCGGGTCGTGCACTAAGCGTAGATTGCGTAGACAAGTTCCCTAAAATGGTGGACTACGTGGTACCAACTGGCGTTCGTATCGCTGACACTTCTCGCGTACGTCTTGGCGCACACGTTGGCGAAGGCACAACGGTAATGCACGAAGGCTTCATCAACTTCAACGCGGGTACAACAGGCGTGAGCATGGTTGAAGGTCGTATCTCTGCTGGCGTAGTGGTTGGTAACGGCTCTGACATCGGCGGCGGCGCATCTATCATGGGTACGCTATCTGGCGGCGGTAAAGTTGTGGTTTCTATCGGTGAAAACTCTCTACTAGGCGCGAACGCAGGTCTTGGCTTCCCAATGGGTGACCGTTGTACTATCGAATCAGGTCTGTACGTAACTGCTGGTTCTAAAGTGCGCATGCTAGATTCTGCAGGCCAAGAAGTAGAAGTTGTGAAAGCCCGCGATCTTGCTGGTGTTTCTGACCTACTGTTCCGTCGTAACTCTGTAACAGGTCAAATCGAGTGTCTTGCAAACAAGAGCGCGGTTGAACTGAACAGCGAACTGCATAAAAACAACTAATTCATTCGTGAATTAGCCCTACGAAAAATCCCCCAGCAGGAAACTGTTGGGGGATTTTTTAGCTTACAGCAAAATGCGTGATTACTGATTTAAAAAGCTGACCGCTTTATCTGGGAAATCAGTAAACAAACCATCCACTTTTACTTGGTTGTAGTACACATCCATCATGCCTTCAAAGCTGTCAGTGTACGCTGGAATGCGTCCTGGATCGGCGCGGAACGTGTATGGATGCACTTGCAAGCCAGCGTCTTTTGCAGCCTTCATCAACGGCTTGATGATGATATTGTCTTTGGTTGACTTATCATCCACCAGCATCGGCTTCCAAGGTCCAATTCCTTCCGCGTAACTCGCTACTTTCTTCATTCCGTCGGCTTCGAACATCCAGTCATAACTGTATGGTGTTGCCTTGTCGCCTTTGTACACCATAGTTTCGTTCCAGTCCGTGTAAGCCATAAGCTGAACGAGCTTTAAGTCCATGTCCATTGCAGGCATGAGTTCACTGTTGATGCGTTGAAGTTCATTCGCATCAAAACACTGAAGGTAGACTTTGTCGTCTTGAGAGCCGTAACCGTACTGCTTCAAGACTTTAAGTACTGCTTTAGAAATGTCCTTACCTTCATGACGATGGAACCAAGGCGCTTTAATTTCTGGGTAAATACCGATGTCATAACCCAGCGTTTTGTTTAAGCCTTGGATCAGCTCAATCTCTTCAGCAAACGTCGGCACGGTGAAGTCAGATTTCCACATAGGGAATCGGGTTGGATAGCCCGCTACTTTGTTGCCTTTCTCATCGATGTTGAACCCTTCGGTAACTCGCAAGGATTTGATTTCCGCCAGAGTGAAATCAATCGCGTAATAACGACCATCTTTACGTGCACGATCAGGAAAACGCTCCGCAACATCCGTTACGCGATCGAGATAATGGTCATGCAACACGACCAACTGGTCGTCTTTCGTCATTACCACATCTTGCTCTATGTAGTCAGGTTTCATTGCGTAAGCAAGTGCTTTGGCTTCTAGCGTGTGCTCAGGCAAGTAGCCCGATGCGCCACGGTGCGCAATGACAAGCGGCTTCGCAATCGCACCAGCAGAGAGGCTAAGTGCTAAAAAAGTAAGACATACTGACTTTGTTTTCATTGTTATTTCCTTGATAAAGCGAAGAGGCAGTATTCCACTGCCTCTTTAAATAAATATTACGCTAGCGCTTCCTTCTCGCGCTCTTTTTGCTCGTGGTGCGCACGTTCACCTAAGAAGGCGTACATCAAACACACGATAGAAGTAATACAAGAACCCACTAAGATGATAAAGCCACCATCCCAGCCAAAGTGGTCTACGGTGTAGCCCAAAATCGCGTTTGCGGCAACTGCCCCACCCAGGTATCCAAACAAACCAGTAAGACCAGCGGCAGTACCTGCGGCTTTCTTCGGAGCGAGTTCAAGTGCGTACAAACCGATCAGCATAACCGGACCATAGATTAGGAAGCCAATTGCAATAAGCGCCATCATATCTACTGTTGGGTTGCCCGCAGGGTTAAACCAATAAACCATCACTGCAACTGTCACTAGCACCATAAATAAGATACCAGCAGGTGCACGACGACCTTTGAACAATTTGTCAGAGATCCAACCACACAATAGTGTTCCTGGAATGCCAGCCCATTCGTATAAGAAATAAGCCCATGACGATTTATCTACCGAGAAATCCTTCGCTTCTTTTAGGTAAACAGGTGCCCAGTCCAGTACGCCGTAACGAATTAGGTAAACAAATGCGTTTGCAATTGCAATCGACCAAAGAAGTTTGTTGTTGAAGACGTATTTGAAGAAGATTTCCTTCGCTGTCATTTCTTGTTCATGGGACTTGTCATAGTCATCTGGGTAATCGTCTTTGTATTCTTCAATAGGAGGCAGACCACAAGACTGAGGGGTATCGCGAACCGTCATCCAAACAAACACAGCAACCAACGTGGCGAAAAATGCAGGAACATAAAATGCAGTGCGCCAATCATCGTTAAATGCCCACAGGCCAAGAATAAATAGTGGACCAATCAAGCCACCACCCACGTTGTGCGCCACGTTCCAAACCGAAACGATCTCACCACGCTCTTTACGTGACCACCAGTGCACCATGGTTCGGCCACAAGCAGGCCACCCCATCCCTTGGAACCAACCGTTTAAGAAAAGCAAAATGAACATCGCAGTGACGCTACCAGTCGCCCATGGCATAAAGCCAAAGCAAAACATCACTAATGCAGACATCAATAGGCCGCCACTAAGGAAATAGCGAGGGTTGGAGCGGTCTGAAACGCTGCCCATTAGAAACTTAGAGAGACCATATGCAATGGAAACAGCTGCCAAGGCGACACCTAAGTCTCCGCGGCTAAAGCCTTGCTCGATAAGATAAGGCATCGCCAAACTGAAGTTTTTACGAACTAGATAGTAACCGGCGTAGCCAACAAAGATACCGATAAAGAGTTGCCAACGGAGGCGAGAGTAGGTGCTATCGATGCTGCCAGGGGACAGACGATCAATGTGCGCCTTAGGTTTGAATATTCCAAACATAGGAACCTCATTATTTTGTATGCGATGGTAAAAACACAAAAGGAGCGAACGAAACAAAATAAATCTTCGTTCGAAAGTTCATGAATTGTATGGAGTTAGGATTTTATTTCTGTGACAAATGTTGCACATGGATTAAATATAAGTAAATACAGTAAATTATATGAGCATTAATTAGATCATCGTTCAACTTTACTCAAGATTCGTTAATATGAAACTGATATTCAAACCTCTCACTTGAGCATTCCAATTCGAAACCTTTGAAACAAAGGCTCGAATTAGAACATAAACTAACCGTAAAAAGGGCGATTTACGCCTGCCCTACTCGCTCCGAACCAACTAATAACTAAAAAGCTGAAAAACGATCACGTTTAGCATCAAACGAAATAAAAAAAACAATTTTTATTTGAATACAAGCCGAAGCAATGATTCACAAACACAAGACATTAACAGCGTTTATTCTCTTCTCAACTCATCCTATTGGTACCAATGGGATGACGATTTTTTCTAAAAGTCCAAACATGACAGCGTATTTTTTATATCACTGCTATCCCTTGATACATTTGACATTCCGCTACTCCTTTAGGGTTAATTGCTACACAAGTTCTGTGCAATAAGTCTCCAAGCACGTAGCAGCTTCACAAAACTCCTCTTACCAGTTGTGCATTCTTTTTCACATCGGTAATTTGAGCGCTCTCAACACTGGCCTCGTGACAAATAAATTATTTTCGTTGTGTTCTTTTCCGGTTAAAAGATGCGCCATTTAACAAAAACGAAGACTTTGATTAACAAATTTATGCTCAAACGCTCACTTTTAACGCTCGTTTGTTTTCGTAAACGTTTATATATGCACAATAGTATCGTGCTAGACAGGCAAAAATGATCAAAGGACTTTTAACATGACAACGAACAAACACCCCTCTCTGCTTGGAGAATGTTTGGCCGAGTTTATCGGTACAGGACTACTTATTTTCTTCGGCGTAGGCTGTGTTGCAGCCTTAGTTCTAACAGGCGCATCATTTGGACAATGGGAAATCAGTATTGTATGGGGCTTCGGTGTCGCCATCGCTATTTACTGTACGGCTGGCGTCTCTGGTGCACACATCAACCCTGCCGTTACCATCGCACTTGCTATGTTCCATGGTTTTGATAAGGCGAAAGTGGTGCCATACATTATCGCTCAAATGCTTGGGGCATTCTGTTCTGCTGCATTGGTATACAGCTTATACAGCAACCTTTTCACCGACTACGAAATCGCTCATAACTTCGTTCGCAGCAGCCAAGATGCACTAGCAACTGCTGGTATCTTCTCAACCTATCCGCATGCCTCCCTCTCTTTCTTTGGTGCTTTTGCTGTGGAATTCGTTATCACTGCTGTGCTGATGTTTGCGATTCTGGCTCTGGGCGATGAAAATAACGGCGCGGCACGTGGCGCAATGAACCCTCTATTGATCGGTATTTTGATTGCCGTCATCGGTGGTTCACTTGGCCCACTAACAGGCTTTGCGATGAACCCTGCTCGTGACTTTGGACCAAAGCTGTTCGCTTACTTCGCTGGTTGGGATTACGCTCTGACAGGTGCTAAAGACATTCCTTACTTTATCGTGCCTTTACTTGCTCCGATTGCAGGTGCGTGTTTTGGTGGTTGGTTGTATCCAAAAGCGATTGCCGCTTACCTTCCACAACAAGGTCACGGTTGCACGATTCCAAACCAATGTGAGACGGAAGAAGAAACAGAAGAAGCTAGAGCTTAAAACTGACGTAACTCGAACATTTACTAAAATATAAATAACGAAACAAAAGGATTCTTACCATGACTGAGCAAAAATACATTGTTGCCCTAGACCAAGGTACAACAAGCTCTCGCGCAGTGATTCTTGATCATGATGCGAACATCGTAAGCGTCGCGCAACGCGAATTTACTCAGATTTATCCAGAAGCTGGTTGGGTTGAACATGATCCAATGGAGATCTGGGCAACACAAAGCTCTACCTTAGTAGAAGCTCTAGCTAAGTCTGGCATCCGTAGCGACCAATTAGCGGCTATCGGTATTACTAACCAGCGTGAAACGACTATCGTCTGGAACAAAGAAACAGGTAAACCCGTTTACAATGCGATTGTATGGCAATGTCGCCGTACTGCTGATATCTGTGAAGATTTAAAAGCACGCGGTCTCGAAAACTATGTACGTGACAACACTGGTTTGGTGCTTGACCCTTACTTCTCCGGTACCAAAGTTAAATGGATTCTGGACAATGTTGAAGGCGCACGAGAAGACGCAGAAGCAGGTAAGCTGTTGTTTGGTACTGTCGATACTTGGTTAGTTTGGAAGATGACTCAAGGTCGCGTTCACGTAACCGACTACACTAACGCATCGCGTACCATGCTGTTTAACATCAACGATCTATGTTGGGATCAAAAAATGTTAGATGAGCTTGGCATCCCAGCATCTATGATGCCAGAAGTGAAGCGCTCATCGGAAATTTACGGTAAAACCAACATCGGTGGTAAAGGCGGTACTCGTATTCCTATTTCTGGAATCGCAGGTGACCAACAAGCGGCGCTTTACGGCCAAATGTGTGTTGAAGCGGGTCAAGCGAAAAACACTTACGGTACGGGTTGTTTCTTGCTAATGAATACTGGCCAAGAAAAAGTCACTTCGACACATGGCCTTCTAACTACTTTGGCTTGTGGTCCTGCAGGCGAACCAGCTTATGCACTTGAAGGCGCCGTATTCATGGGTGGAGCTTCTATCCAATGGCTACGCGATGAATTGAAAATCCTAAACGGTGCAGAAGACTCTGAATACTTCGCGACAAAAGTGGATACATCAAACGGCGTTTATGTCGTGCCTGCATTTACTGGTTTAGGCGCTCCATACTGGGATGCCTACGCACGTGGCACGATTGTCGGCCTTACTCGCGGTGTGAATTCAAACCATATCATCCGTGCAACATTGGAAGGCATCGCTTATCAAACTCGTGACGTACTGGATGCGATGCAAGCTGACTCAGGCATTAAGCTTGCGAACCTTCGCGTCGATGGTGGTGCAGTAGCGAACAACTTCCTAATGCAATTCCAATCCGATGTATTGAACACAGAAGTACACCGCCCTCAAGTAACTGAGGTTACCGCTCTTGGTGCAGCCTACCTTGCCGGCCTTGCAGTTGGTTACTGGGATAGCATTGATGAGTTGCAGAATAAAGCGGTACTTGATCGCACCTTTGAGCCACACGATGATGAAGAAAAACGCAATCGTCGTTACAAGGGCTGGAAACGTGCAGTGAAATGTGCACAAACCTGGTCTGAACTTCACGACGAAGAAGATTAATCTCATCTCCATAAGAAAAAAAGAGCGCCATTTGTGCGCTCTTTTTGCGCTTTATCCCCGATTCCTGAACTCGCTTACTTCTCACAACGAGCAAATTCGAGCACAATAGAGCTTCGAATTTGAAGCATTGGCCGTTACCAATGCACAAGGGAGTGGTAAGTGAAGCAAATACCTCGACACCAGCAGATTGTTGAGCTGGTGAAAAAACAAGGCTATGTCAGCACGGATGAGTTAGTAGAAAGATTCAATGTCAGCCCACAAACCATCCGACGCGATCTCAATGAACTCGCCGATGACAACAAAATTCGTCGTTATCACGGTGGAGCCACTATTCCTCTCAGTTCTGAAAACACATCTTACAACACGCGTAAAGCGCTCAACTTCAATGAAAAAGATGTCATTGCAGACGAGGTAGTCAAACACATTCCAGATGGTGCCACACTATTCATCGATATCGGCACCACACCAGAAGCAGTTGCGCGAGCGCTCAATAAAAACCATAAACAGTTGCGTGTTGTCACCAACAACATCAATGTTGCGACCATTCTTTTCCCTAACCCTGAAATCAAAGTCATCTTAGCGGGTGGAGAAGTCCGCAGCAGAGACGGCGGTATTGTTGGCGAGGCTACCCTCGATTTCGTTAAACAGTTCCGTCTCGACTTTGGTATTCTCGGCATTAGCGGTATCGACTTCGATGGCTCGCTATTAGACTTTGATTACCACGAAGTCCGGGTCAAACAAGCGATCATTGACAATAGCCGTAGTGTATTTCTTGCCGTAGACCACACCAAGTTCGGGCGCAATGCTATGGTGAAACTAGGCAATATTGCACAGCTCAACATGATCTTTACCAATAAGCAGCCACCAGAAGAAATCTTGTCAATTTTGAAGGAAGCTTCTATCCCACTTGAAGTGGTTGAAGCTAACGAATCAAACTCCGAAAACGAGTAACGTCAATCGTATAACTCCCCCTCAAATGACCTCTGTCTTAATTAGACAGAGGTTTTTTTTGTGTCTAAATCACACAAAACGCTCACAAACGAAAATAATAGATGATCACAAACGAAACCTGAGCTAGGATTACATTATGTTCTAAAATGCTCGTTCGCTCACCAAGAGGTCAAATTTATGAGTATACAAAATAATGCTTCCACTACTAGCTCATCCACTACCTTAGACTTGATCGTAATCGGTGGCGGCATTAACGGAGCTGGTATTGCAGCAGACGCAGCTGGCCGAGGTTTGAGTGTTGGCTTATATGAAGCACATGACTTCGCATCTGCGACTTCTTCAGCAAGTTCTAAACTGATACACGGCGGTTTACGCTACCTTGAACACTACGAATTTCGTTTAGTTTCGGAAGCGCTCGCAGAGCGTGAGGTTATTCTTCGTAAAGCACCACACGTCGCATTACCAATGCGTTTCCGTTTACCGCATCGCCCATTCCTACGCCCAGCTTGGATGATTCGTTGTGGCCTTTTCCTTTACGATAACTTGGGTAAACGTACGACGCTGCAAGGCAGTAAAACCGTCAACCTTGCGAAATCTGGCTTGCTAAAACCAGAGATGAAAACGGGTTTCGAATACTCTGACTGTTGGGTTGATGATGCACGTTTAGTATTACTGAACGTTCTTGCGGCTCGCGAAAACCATGCTGAAGTGCGTAACTACTGCCGCGTGGAAAAAGCACACCGTGAAGGTGGTATCTGGCATGTTACTATTCACGATGTGATGACAGACCAACGTTTCGAACGTAAAGCGAAAGCGTTAGTCAATGCTGCGGGGCCTTGGGTAAAACAGTTCTTTGATGATGGATTAGAGCAAGCCTCTCCTCGTAACATTCGCTTAATCAAAGGCTCGCACATCGTTGTTCCTCGTATCCACAACGAACCGCAAGCCTACATTCTTCAAAACAAAGACAATCGCATCGTATTTATGATTCCTTACTTAGATAAGTTCTCAATCATTGGTACAACAGATGTGGAATACAAAGGTGACCCACGTGAAGTGTCGATCTCAGATGACGAAGTCGATTACCTCATTGATATCGTAAACCAACACTTTGTCCACCAGTTGACTCGCGAAGATGTAGTTTGGACATACAGCGGTGTTCGTCCTTTATGTGACGATGAATCTGACTCTCCGCAAGCAATCACACGAGACTACACGCTAGAGCTCGATGCGGAATACGACCATGCACCTCTGCTTTCTGTTTTTGGTGGTAAGTTAACGACCTACCGTAAGTTAGGTGAAGCAGCAATGAAGAAACTTGCTCCGTTCCTACCTGAAATGGGTAAAGACTGGACGGCCAACCAAACCCTTCCTGGTGGTAACTTCAGCTGTAGTCGTGAACAATTAGCGAAACAAATTCATGCTAAATACACTTGGGCGCCAGAAGCATTGATTCTTCGTTATGTCACTCAGTTTGGTACCCAAACGTGGAACTTAATGGAAGGTACAACAAGTGAAGCTGACTTAGGACAAACGTTCTCGACACAAGCCGGTGGTGTTTACCAACGTGAGATCGATTACTTAATGAACCATGAAATGGCAATGACCGATGAAGACATTTTATGGCGCCGTACTAAGCTTGGTCTTTACATGAACGAGGAAGAAAAACAGGCCTTAACGGACTATTTAAAGAAAAAGCTACAACAGAAAGTGGTTAATCTTTCTCAAGTTGGCTAACAGCTCCCCTCCCTCCCCCCACAATAAAGCCTGCTTAGTTGCAGGCTTTTTGTTTTGTTGTTTAAGCACAACACCTTGGTGCGCTCCACTCGATTGCAAATAAGAACAACTATTCATAGACATTTGGCATTAAATACAATCATACTCATTTGAAAAATAATGCATCAATGACTTCAGAGTACCGTACTCAGAGCATTGCCTCTGTATGGCAATGCAATTCTCGCGAAAGAAGTATCTTGAGGTTATTTTGGTATCGGCTCAAACAAGGAAAAGAAAATGGGTTTTATGATTGAACATTGGGACTTCTCAACCCCAGAAGCAACTCAACAATCCACCACGGCAGAGCAAATTCAAGCTAAGCATTGGTACCATTGCGAACGGCTGCATCCTGATATTCGTGGTTGGCTGGAGCAAAACCAAGTACCTCGAGCTACGGTTGATCATCTATTAGCCGACGAAAGTCGACCATCTTTCCATCCTTTGGATGACGAGAACTTCATGTTGATTTTACGAGGCGTCAATATGAACGGCAATGCATCACCAGAAGATATGCTTAGTATTCGAATTCTCTACTTTCAAGGCGCACTCATTTCAACTCGTAAAATTCCATCACGCGCGATCATGGAGATTCGCCAAGCATTAGCGGAACACAAAGGCCCAAAAAGTCTTGCCAGTTTACTTCATCAGATCATTGAAGGATTAAACAGTAAAATAGACATTTACCTTGATACGATTGAAGAAACACTAAACCAGTTCGACGTGAATGATGAGTCGACGTACAAACATATGGCGACTCAAAAAGCACTGATTTCTATCAAGCGTTTTATTCGCCCTCAGCAGTACGCTATCCGTGATCTTGTGGAGTCAGAATCAGAATTGATTGCTTTGAGACCTCATCAATATCGCTTCGCACACAATAATATTACGCGCATAAATGAAACACTTGAGTTTTATCTTGGAGAAGTGGCGCTTTTCCAAGAAGAGATCAAACATCATCGTGATGAGAAAACCAATAAAAACAGTTACCTGTTTACTTTGGTAGCAACGATTTTTCTACCAACCAGCTTCTTAACAGGTTTACTCGGTATCAATGTTGGTGGAATGCCAGGCGTGGAATCCACCATGGCATTCACCTGGTTCTGCATCGCCTTAATTGTCATTTTTGGTCTAGAGTGGTGGCTATTTAAACGCTTGGGGCTCACGAATAAAGCGGACGACGAAGACGAATAAACACTAAACCTATAAAGAACAAAAACCAAAAGAGGAGCACGCGGCTCCTCTTTTCTCTACTCACATTAGAATCTTATCCGGGGTGACCATCCACACGAGGGGTCACAAGCATCACACCAAAGCGCCACACAAATAGCCCAAACGCAACAATCCATAATCCGCCGCTGATATCAATCCACAGTATCATGTTCGCTGGATCAAAGATCACGGCGAAACTGCGAACCAAAGCTGCCGCGGTAATTGCTGCAAACGCAAGGCTCATGTTTGGCCCTTTGTAGATCATGCGACCAGTATGTCCCATCGTCACCCGTGTAATCATCGCTAAAATCAAACCGCCTAACGCACCTATCGCAAACAGGTGAATGAGGTTATGGCTGGCAAATGCATCTCCCCAGACGCCTCGCAAAATTAAGCTTAGTGGTAAACACAAATACGCAGCATGCAGCGACCACACTAAAGGCTCGCTCAGGGTTAACCAAGGTTTCCAGCGAACAAAACGCACCAACTGAGCAACACCTGCAAATAGCATCAAAGGACTACCTAGTTCTGCAAACGTCACAGGGAAAAAGCTCAGCACAAATAGCATTACCAATGGCAAGTTCGCGAACCACTCTAACCAAGCCAATGGTTGCGCTTTTTCGAAATTAAATCGACGCGCAGTAAAAAATGGAATCACACGTCCGCCCATCACTGACAACAGCAAGGTAAACCACCACAGCATTGCTTGCCACACCGCTGAAGAGCTAAAGGGCGGCATACCTTTTATCGTTGCGTAGCTTGCAAAGTTCGCAAAGATGGCTAAAAGAAACAGTGGAACGAAAAACAAATTACGCCAACCTTTGGCTCGATACACACGAATGCCCACCTCATAGGCGACAAACAGTAAAAATACCGCTTCGATACTGCTGGTTAACCATAACGGTGCTGGTGTCCAAAGCAATATGCGGGGCACTAACCACAAGCCAAATAAAGCCAGAAGCATGTAATGCTTGGTACCATTAATGCCAGTCCAGTTTTGTACCGCGGTCAGTACAAAGCCAACTACAATGGCCATCGAAAAACCGAACAACATTTCATGTACGTGCCACCACAATGCAGGCACGGCTAATGCGTTTGGCTGTCCGCCTTGGAACATCCACACCCACAACGCAATCGCAACAATGGCGTAAATCGACCCAAACAGAAAAAACGGCCGAAAGCCTAATCGCAGCCATGCGGGGATTTTTTCTTCTACTTTTTTATCGGTGATATTCAGCATTATCTTGCCCTCAAGCGTCTCTCGATGCTGGTTAACTCAACTACATATTGATGCTACCATAAACATGTATAAAAAATACATGTTTATAATTAAGATTATACTTAAGAGGTAAAGTTGTGCTTCAGATGCGGGTTAGGTATAAACATGAGAGGCACAACTATCAGTTAAGGGATGCAACGACAATGTACATATTTGGCTATGGCAGTTTGATTAATTCTGCGTCGCGTAAGTTAACCGGACAAACGGGAGAAGCCATTCCCGTCATAGCACATGGGTTGGTTCGCTACTGGGGGAAGATTGACGACAGCTACAGCCTCTCTCCATTAGTGGTGAACCAAGGCGATGGACAGGTTAATGGCGTTTTACTCGAAGTAAATGAAGAAGCGCTCGCAGAATTCGACCGCCGTGAGCGAGGTTATCATCGTATTCAACTTCAGCCAGATCAAATCGAAACAGATGCGAGTTTTAACCAAGAACATGACATTTGGGTTTACGTAAAAGACGAGCCACTACCACCATGCGAAAAGAGCCCAATCATGCAAAGTTATGTTGATACCGTACTGGCAGGTTGCTTGGAAGTTTCCCACGCGTTTGCAGAGCATTTTGTGCGTCACACCATTGGCTGGCAACACGCGAAAGAAAATGACCGCCACCAACCCAAATATGGCAACCTTGCAGGCGTACAAGATCACCATTATGAGTTGATTGATAATCTAATAAAAAAAGGAGCCTAACGGCTCCTTTTTAGTATCTATGTTTTGCTTACGCGAGCTTAAAACTTGTAATCAACACCAACGTACAGGCTGTCAAAATCAAAATCTTCGCTGCCACCGTTTTCGGCATCAATACTTACCGAAGAAGCACGGTAGCCACCAGATACAACCAAACCTGAAGCGAACTCATAACCAGCCTCAACACCGTAGTTAAAGCCTACATCACGACCATCATCGGTAACAGTGCTAGATGATTTCACTTCATAAGAAACACTCATTACACCAAGGCCAGCAATCGCACCAACATAGAAGCCTGTACCTGCAAATTGGTATTTAGGCTTCGCATTGAAATTGAACGCAGAAGCATCAACACTAAATTTAACCGGCCACCCCATGTAAGAAAATGTTTCTTCAAAGTCGCCAAAGTATATGTACTCACCTTCAAAAGCTAGTTTGAAGTTTTCTGAATATTGAAGCTCTTTACCTACAGCAAGGCTAAGACCTGTCGCAGAAAGATCTTTTGACAAGCTTTTAACTTTAAGATCTGAATTTACCAAATCAGCACCAACATACCAGTTACCTTTTGCTTGAACTGATGCTGAAGCAACCACTGCACCTAAAGCCAATAATGGCAATACTTTTTTCATTATAATTTCCTAATTTTTCATACTGTTAGACAGCTTTTAAAAGCGCGGAGATTATAAATAGAGTTGAATACTTTCCTATTGATTTGTTTATAAAATGAGACACAAAACATAAACATGAACAATAAAACGTTTGCTTGATTAAACTCTAAACAGCTCGAGTCCTATTAAGTACTAGAGTTACCACAAGTAGCAAGTTTCCAAACCAGTCGCGTTTTTCAGTATTTTTACAGCAATATAATCCTTACGTTTACGGCTTTATTTATTACTCAATAGAGTCTATTTCATGAAAACAATTTGGCTTGATATGATGATTTAAAGTGTTTAGGACTGTCTTACTAAAGGTTTGTGCATATCTAAGTAGCTGTTTAAAATAGTCAGATTATTGAGCTCACACTTGGGCAGTGCCAACGGGAAATTTACATGGCAAAGCTAAAAGATATCGCCATTGAAGCAGGCGTCTCACTTGCAACCGTATCGCGGGTTTTGAACAACGACCCAACGTTGAGCGTTAAAGAAGAAACCAAATACCGCATTTTGGAAATTGCAGAAAAACTGGAGTACCGCACCAGTAGCTCGAAGAAAGGCATCAAAGAAGCTAAGCAAAAACATCACTTTTTAGCCTTATATAACTACAAACAAGAAACAGAGGTGAATGACCCTTACTACTTATCAATTCGTCATGGGATTGAAACGCAATGCGACAAATTAGGTATTACGCTAACCAATTGCTATAACAGTGAAATTGATGTTGAAACGAAAAAGATAACAGGTGTCCTTTTAGTCGGAAATGTCGACCAAAAGGTAGTAGATAAATTACCTAAACGTCTAGCCGATAGCATTTGCTACATAAACTTTTCAGATCCAACCTGCCCTTATGATTGCGTTGATGTCGACCTTATTCGAATCAGTAGGCAAGTAGTTGATTTCTTTGTACAACGAGGCCACCGCCGCATCGGTTATATTGGCGGTCAAGACAAGCACGACGCAGCTGACACTCGTGAAAATGTGTTTTTGGACTATGGCTATCTAAAAGGCGTGGTCGCAGAACATGATATACACTATTGTGCCTGCTCTAGTTTGTCCGGTTATAACTTAGCGAAAGAGATGCTAGCCAAAGGTGACTTCCCGAAAGCAGTATTCATTGATTCAGACTCCATCGCGATTGGCATAGTACGTGCAATCCATGAATTTGGCTTAAAGATACCAGAGGATATTACGCTGATTAGTATGAATGATATTCCTACTGCTCGCTTTACCTTTCCGCCGTTGTCTACAATTCGTATTCACTCTGAGTTGATGGGAACTCAGGGAGTGAACTTACTAGTGGAAAAATACCGAGATGGACGCTTACTCCCTCTTCATGTATACGTTCAAACAGAGCTTAAACTACGTGGTACAACTCAATGATACCTTTTCCATTAATCTCTTTTATGAATTAAATCTGGAACATCCCCCCCTAACCCAAGATATTCATTTTGCACAATCAGTACTGTTTCGGCGTAACGCCGATAACTCAGCGGGTAGTAAGAAGTTCAACAACAAATCACTCTAAGCACCATGAGTGCCCCAAATGTTTATCATTTAGAGGTGATGGTCGAAGAAACCAACTCGCGTAGCCAAATGCCTTTGTCTTCATTGTTTCGGCTGGAATGCCACAGCATGGCAATATCAAAATCCGCAACGGCGATCGGCGGCTTAACAGTAATGAGATCGTCCGAAAAGCCCTCCGCCAACGCCATTTTTTCTGGCACGATGGCAATGAGATCGCGCTTTTTCAATAGATGCCGAATAGTGAGAAAGTTGCGCGACGCCACGGTGACTTTGCGGCTCAAGCCATGTTCTGCGAGCTTTTGGTCTACTTGTGTCTTTAAGCTCCCATCGGGACTTACCAGAGCTTGCTCGATGTTCGCGAACGCTTCCAGAGACAGCTGTGTTTCCCCTTTCAACACCTGTTTATCACACATGCACACGTGTTTTTCGGTGTACAAGTACAAGCTCTCAAAGTTGTCATCCAACACCGGCATGCTGCCAATAATGACATCGAGCTTTTCGTGCTCAGTTAATGCCACGTAGTTGCTACGATTGACGTTAATAAAACTGATCTGCGCCTCTGGGGCGCGCTGGCGTATTTCGTCATAAAGCCGAGGAGCAAAGATAAACTCGGCATAATCCGTTAACCCGATGCGACATACACCCGCGTAATTTTCAGGTTGGAAGGCAGACTTAGTGAGCAAGTCTTTGGCGATAGAATCCAACAAGTGATGCACAGTTGGCGCGATGTGGTGAGCGTGCTCGGTGGGCTCCATCTTGTGCCCTTTTCGCTCAAAAAGCGGGTCGTCAAACAACAACCTTAAACGAGACAAACTATGACTCATCGCCGACTGGCTAACGTAACTTTTCTCTGCCGCGACGCTAACGCTTCGATAGCGATACAAGTAGGAAAACGTCACCAATAAGTTCAAGTCAATGTTGCGCCACTGAATGTCCTCTTTCACTCCAACATCCTCATCCCATTTCATTCATAGATGAAATTAAAATCATCAATTTGAGTCATTTTAGAGCATTCGATAAATTAGCAACAATGCTTTTTAGATAAACAGGCTCGACATGTTCACCATATTCAAAACTTTTTTCTGGCTGGGTTGGTTCAGCTTCGGCGGCCCGGCGGCTCATATTGGTTATTTTCGCCAAACCTTTGTTGAGAAACTGAAATGGCTTGATGACAGCGAGTACGCGCAAATTGTCGCGCTCAGTCAGTTTTTGCCGGGACCGGGCTCAAGCCAAGTTGGCTTTGCTTTAGGCTATAAACACGGCGGTTTAGGTGGCGCATGCGCAGCATTTGTCGGATTCACGCTTCCTTCAGTGGTCATCATGTTGGCGCTGGCGATGGTGAGCAGCCAAATCACCGACACCGCAGTGTTCCAAAACATCGTTCACGGCCTAAAACTGCTCGCAGTCGTCGTCGTGGCGGATGCGACTTGGGGCATGTACAAAAACTTCTGCCAAAGCAAACTGACCGCGGGTTTGTGCATCGCGACTGCGATTGCGTTGCTGGTGGCACCAAGCATCATGACGCAAATGTTCGTGTTGATCGCAGCAGGTTTTGTCGGAATGCGATATCTAAAGAAAGACTCCGCGCCATCAGCCGAGTCGTTTAAACCGTCTATCGCGGCATTGGCTCTATTTGCGGTGCTTTTACTCGGCTTACCGTTAGTGGCTCATACGTTACCTTTGCTTGGGCTGTTTAGTGATTTTTTCCAAGCTGGTAGCTTAGTGTTTGGTGGCGGTCATGTGGTTCTGCCGCTTCTGCAAAACATTGTTGGCGACCAGCTCAGCCAAGATGCATTTTTAACAGGCTACGCCGCTGCACAAGCTGTACCGGGGCCAATGTTCACCTTTGCTACTTTTATCGGTTATGAGCTTTCGGATACGCCAATTTTAGGCGCTCTGATCGCAACGCTTGGCGTATTCCTCCCTGGGTTTCTTTTACTACTTGGCGTTCTTAAGAACTGGCAAGCACTGGCAGGCAAACCGCTGGTCTCCGGCGCCATCAACGGTGTAAATGCCTCGGTAGTAGGGTTACTACTCGCGGCACTTTACCAGCCAGTATTTAGCAGCGCAGTTGTTGCTCCCATCGACATGGCGTTAGTGATTGCGGGTTTCTATCTACACAAAAAGCTCAACCTTTCGGTACTATGGATGATCGTGTTTTTTGTGGCAGCAGGCCTTGTCACGGGCATGATGTAGCCTGCTGATACGCCAACTATTGAATCTAGATAAACCACGGGCACTCAAATACGAGTGCCCTTGCTTAGATTAGATAGTGAAAACGGAACAGACCCCGATAAAAAGAGCATCACAAATTATGACTTAACTTCTCTCGGTTAAGCCATTGTTCATTCTTACCAACTTAACTGCATCATGACGAGAATGGACATCGAGTTTTTTGTACAACTTGTATATATGGCTTTTCACTGTACTTTCAGATAAAAAAAGTCTTGAAGCAATTTGTTGATTTGAAATGCCGTACACAAGTAGCTCTAGAATCTGTTTTTCTCTGCATGTTAACTCATCATGCTGCTGTTCTTCGGACAAATTTGCATGCCGATAATTGAGGACTAACTTCTCTAGGTACATTCTTGGTAGCCACAACCCACCTTTCAGTACGTATTCCGCGCCATCACATATATGTGTCACTGATGCACTTCGGAGCAAAATTCCTTTTAACAACTTCCAATGCAGTAAGTCCGTTTGTACTTTTTCACAAGGGACGTTGTGAAGCATAAAGGACCACCCAAATAGATCAAAATCTGGTAACTTTCCTTGTACTTCAAGCTGACGCATAAAATCGTAATCAATAAACATCAAATCGATACTGAGTGAGTGACTTCTGAACACCACTTCATCTGGTTGCATTATCTTTACATCGACATCATGAATGGAAGACAGCTGTTTTTTTATTAAGTTACTTTGTAAATTACTCTCAGCTAGCAGTATCAAGTGCTTCTTTTCCATAGTCCCACCACATTAACTTACCTGTTTCACCAACCCCCGTTAGAAAATTAATTGGAGGCAGCAAAGAGAATTTATCTTCATTTTAAGTAGAAAATATAGCACTTCAGAATGATATCGCATTGCTTTTCAGCACCGAAAAAGACTTAAAAAGTATGAACCTGTTGTGTTTTTATCCATACTTTTCAACCTGTGTTAGCATAAGGATATGATTTATAATATTAAATAATAAAGATAATAATTGGATAAAATGCCATTTATAAAAAATGGATGACTGCTCCGCTCAGTGCAATAGAACAAATTACTTCTTTATATTGGCTTCATTTCATACTTGATGAGTACTTAAAGTAAATACAAAAAATAACATTATGATTATGTTATTTTTTTCTTTAATACTTTAAATAGACGTACCTAAATACTCCCTTCCAGCCTGAATCATTCTCAATAATGAGAACAGCTTTCACTGATCCTTTCTTATAATTTCATCGCTTCCCACAACATTTGAAGGAAGCAGCAAGAAGTTAAGTGCAGTCATTTTTAATCAGGAATAACAGGAAATGGAGTAATCGTTATGACTCTAAACAAAACAGGGCTTGCTTTAGCAATGTCAGCAATTTTATTTAGTGGCTCTCTAATCGCGAATGAGATCGATGATGGAGACGACAACATGCAATGGACTGACAGCGCTAATACCGATATCGGTTTATCTGGCAGCTTCAATGATAACAGTGACAATAGCGCATCTCTCGGTGTTGGTGATAGCTTCAACGACAACAGCGATAATAGTGCGTCACTAGGTATTGGTCATAGCTTCAACGACAACAGCGACACTGACAACAGTGCAACTCTTGGTGTTGATGACAGCTTTAATAACAACAGCGACAACTCAAACTCGAGCACTAACACAGCTCAAAGCCACAACGACAATAGTACGTCTAACGCTAACGACAACAGTACCAGTGCTGATCTTGATGTGAGCCTAAATAGTGATAGTAGTGACTCAAGTACTAACACAAATAGAAGCCACAACGACAACAGCGACTCTAGTACTACTGTAAGACGTAGCAACAACGACAACAGTGACTCTAGTATCAACAGTAGCTTTAACGATAACAGCGATAATCGTAATCAAAGCGACAACCGTAACCAGAGTGATAACCGTAGCTACGCTGATTCAAGCACAACAAACTCGAACAGCTTTAACGACAATAGTAACTATCAAAGTGACTCGAGCTCAACAAATGTTGATAGCTTCAATCAAGTCCATATGGATACAGATATGGTTGTTGCGAGCTCAAGCCTAATGGGTGGTGTTACAGGTGCATCAGTTATTTATGCAACTAACGCGGATGATACTCGAGTTCGAGTTGAAAACATGAACACCCTTGGTGGTCTTGGTGGTGCAGCTGGTATTACTACCGTTGGTCAAAATGCTGGTTCAAATTCACTTGTACAACAATCTGTTACAACTAATGCAAGTGTGTTTACTGGGGGTGAGTAACCGACTAGTAGGAGAAAGCGATGCGTTTGGCAATCTGTACTTTGAGTATGATAGTTGCCTGCACTGCACTCGCTGATGACATTGCATTATCTGGCGGAGAAGTTAGCTTGGATATCATGAATGAATCAAGAGGTGGACAAAATGTTGAACTCGACTTGGTTTATGCAGAATCAGATATCAATGGTATTTCGTCAGATAATGTCGCGTCAAACACCGTGAGTGGTAACAATATACTATCAAGTGGAGCGTTCGCAGACAGTTCGGGTATATCCAACGTAATTCAGAACAGCGGAAACAACGTTTTAATCCAGAACTCTACCGTCGTTAACCTGACACTCAAGTAAACAATATGAAAGTATTAAATAACTTAATTTGGCTGATGCTCGTTTATTCAGCATCAGCCATTTCATTAGAACTGCTACCTTACCGAGCACATTACTCTGTTCCTGTTAAAAGCTACAAAGAAATAGTGTTCGGTGATGTTTTTCGCCAACAGTATGACTTCAGCTGTGGCTCTGCCGCCCTGGCTTCTCTTCTCACTTTTCATTATGCAACAGAGTCATCTGAACAAGATATCTTCAAAAGCATGTTTGAAAAAGGTGATAAAGAAAAAATCAAAGAGAAAGGTTTTTCTTTGTTGGATATGAAGTTTTACTTGGATTCCATAGGGTTACGTTCTGACGGCTTTCAAGTAGGACTGGAGAAAATTAAAGAAGTCGGCGTCCCTGGGATTACTCTCGTTAATTTCGACGGATATATGCATTTTGTTGTCATCAGAGGTATAAACAATCACTCAGTTATTCTAGGAGACCCTTCTAGAGGAACCATGATAATGAAACTGGATGAGTTTGAAAAATATTACCAAGGAATTGTGTTACTGGTCCGTAACGAAGCGGAAATGGGACGGTCTAGCTTTATAACCAATGATAATTTCACCGTATATCAAAGATCACCATTAAAAACAGGAGTGTCTAGAGATTCCTTAGGGGTATTTAGCATTACTCTCCCAGTTTCCGGTGAAAATTAATATAACATTGTTTTAAATAACTTTAAGAACTTAACAACCTGAAAGGCCTACATTATGAACTACAATAAATTTTTGTTAGTGCTTTGTATGCTAATACCTCATTTTAATGTGAATGCTAAAGATGTTGGCCTGCAAGAACTTACTCCTCTTTCAAATTTATCTTTAGAAGAATATCGAGGTGGTTTCCAAATTACGGACGAGTATATTATTAATATTGGATTAAGCATTACTACGACTATAAATGGCGATGATATTTTGAACACAAATATTGCCAACTTAGTAATTGAAAATGGTAATTTAAAAAACATTAGCGCAAATAGTGAAAATCAAAGTGGAGATGTTTTCAACCAGGGTATTGTTAACATCATACAATTTGGTGAAGGCAATATTATTGGAGATGATTCTATAGATTCACCCAAAATGCCTTCGTCTCAAAATCCTAATATAATAAGTTCAGACTTTATAAATTCAAGTATTATCAATATTATTCAAAACACGAAAGATAACAGTATTATTGGACTTAGCACGCTCGTAGACATTGATGCTCAAGTAAATGGGGTAATACGGGAAATCAAAGCAAACCAACAATTAGAAGACGCCTTATTGAACCACCTTCAATGAGCATTTCCATTTTTATCTGAAAAATTGTCACGTTAAGCTTCTTTGATATTAGAAACGACTGATATCTATGATTACATACCAAAAGAAAGTTCGATATATCAATCGGCCACCATCATTTTAAGAATATATACCTACTTTATCCAATATAATCCAATCAATTTATAATGCGAACGCTAGGCGCTAACGATAAATTAGGCCCAAGACTCAAGGGCCTAATATCCATTTTACAAATTAAAAGGTACTCGTACTGTTAATTGAAAGTCGGGAGTATCTTCTGTAAGACCAGCTTGAGCACTAACATTGATAGATGAGCGTTCACTAAAGGCATAGTTTATACCAAAAGTTAATGCATCTAATTGAAGCAACTTAGCATCATCTGCCGATCTGCCATTTACTTTGCTTTTTAAAATAGTTTTATGGCTAAGTCCTAAAGAGAATGAAAGATCAGGATTCACCGCAAACCCCATTCCCCCTGAAAGAGAAATAGTGTCTCCAAGTTCAACATCAGCTTTTGTGTCGCCAACTGTAACAGTATCCTCTAAGTTATAAATATAACTTAGACTAGCGAACAAGACCGCAGGATCAACAGGGTGAATAAGAGATAAATTAGGCTCAAAACTCCAAAAACCCGAACCTGTAGGGACATCACTAAATGAGTTGCTTCCATCTTCAATAGAAACATCATAAGGCGATCGTCCTGTATCCGACTTTACTCTAAGGCCACCTACCCAGTATGGCGCAGACTCAAAGTTAAACTGGTGCCTCAATGCGAACTCTACATCACCAAGCCCTCCGCCATCCACCGTTGTGTTTACTACTTCACTGTTTGAACCATCTTGAATGGGGCGCGTAGAAACTTGGTCATTACGATACACATACGGCACTCTAACTTCTAACTCTGTGGCGTTTGTTAAACCGTACCGAGCAGTTAATCCAACGGTTACTGTAGTCCTATCCGAATCACTCACTTCAATTCGCCCAACAATCAGAGTTGGTAAGACTGTATACCCAACAACAGATACTTTGTTTGAAGAGTTTTGTGTATAGCTTAAAGACGAATCAAATGACCATTTACCTTTAGGTGTGAGAACGCCTGGGCGCTCAATAACATCACCAACCGTTTGGGCGCGCTGAGGAATATCATCTCCTTCAGCACCATATGCATTCCCCGCAATGAATAAACTACAAAGATAGGTACCCAGTAAAGTCTTCCGTAACATCACATCTTTCCTTTTGCTGATGATCGTACCCAAGTAATCTCAGGCAATAGCTTGAGGTGAAGCTCCTAACTTTCCAAAGTAAGATTAGTATAGCTACTTCAAAACCACGACATACCTTTAAGTTTGGCGCTTTGAAGAAATTAGGAGACATTTATACTTATCTTCAACACTAAGCCACTAGTTAATAAACAATTAGGATAGATTCTATGTTTTCGCAATATTATTAATAAAATAAATTGCTTACCTGTGCTCTTAGTATGAAGTCGGTATGACATAACAGCTGAAAAGCCTGTTCTCTTTTGCGTAGCATCAATCACATTGCTTTTTAGATCGAGTCGCTCCGACTTCAACCATAACTAACGCTATCTTCCCCACATATTTCATCAAAATGCATTCCCGTGTCGCGATTTAACATGCTAAAGTTAACAATGCGTTAACAATTATAAATACAATGAGAAGACATGGAGTCACTTAAAATGAATCAGCCGAATCTAAATAGCGCTGCTGGTTGCGCTCTCCCACCACCAAATGAAATGATCCTCAAATGGGCTCAAGAGCGTCCAAATGAGGTCTACCTAAAACAAATTATTAACCGACAGTTTGTTGAGTACACATTCTCTGATGTTGCAGATCAAGCCTTAAAACTTGTCAGCGCACTACGCTCGCTTGGTGTAAAGCCTGGCGACAAAGTTGCGTTAGTATCTAAAAACTGTGCAGAATGGTTTATTTGCGATCTTGCTATGATGCTTGGTGACTATGTCAGTGTGCCAATCTTTCCTACCGCCGGTGCAGACACCATCGAATACTGTGTGACTCATAGTGAAAGTAAAGCGATCATTGGCGGAAAACTCGATGATCCCAAAGCAACTCAGCAAGTCATTGATGCTATGCCTGAACTCATTAGCATCGCTCTACCTTATGACACGGCACCTAAGTGTAAGCACGAATACCAAGCGCTCATTGCTGATGCAGTGCCAAGTGAAGAGCGTCCGCAGCATTACGATGACAAGCTAATGTCGTTGGTGTATACCTCAGGCACATCAGGGTTACCGAAAGGCGCGATGCTAACTTACGGCGCATTCAGTTGGTCTGTTCAGCAACTGATCAATCATATTGGTATCCAAGAAAACGACCGATTGTTCTCTTATTTACCGCTCGCTCATATTACAGAGCGTGTTTATATCTTCGGTTCATCGATTATGGGTGGCGTGCCAACAGCATTTCCAGAGTCACTGGACACTTTTATCGAAGATGTGAAGATGCACCGACCAACTCTGTTTATCTCCGTCCCACGATTATGGACGCTATTCCAGCAACGTATTCAAGACAAACTTCCACAGAAGAAGCTCAATATTCTGTTGAAAATCCCATTCGTCAATTCTTTGATCAAGAAAAAGCTAGCAGATGGTCTAGGTTTAGATCAGGCTCGAGTATTAGGCTGTGGCTCTGCACCTGTCTCGCCAGCGCTGTTGGAATGGTACCACTCAGTGGGCCTTGATATCACAGAGGCTTGGGGGATGACGGAATCATTTGCCTACAGCACGCTCAACTACCCATTTAGAGCTGACAAAATTGGTAGTGTCGGTAATGCAGGGCCAGGCATTGAGTTAAAAATCGCAGCCGATGATGAAATCATGGTGCGTGGCAAAGGGCTATTTTCTGGCTACTACAAAAATGATATTGCCACCCAAGAGTCTTTTGATTCAGAGGGCTGGCTACACACAGGCGATATCGGCGCTATCGACTCAGATGGTTATCTAACGATTCAAGGCCGTAAAAAAGATAACTTCAAAACCGCCAAAGGTAAATTTGTCTCTCCGGTTCCTATCGAGAAAAAGCTTTTCGAGTACAGTCGCGTAGAGATGATGTGTCTCATCGGTTTAGGGCTACCCGCTCCGATTCTTTTGGTTGTGCCACATGACTTCCCTAACTTTGATCGAGAGCGATACGCACGTACCACACGTAAAGTTATTGCCAGGATGAATCAAGAACTCGCCTCTCATGAGCAAATCAAAGGTGTGTTAATGATTAAAGAACCTTGGAGTATAGAAAATGGCGTACTGACGCCAACGCTTAAAATTAAACGTCATGTGCTCGAACAAAAGTATCATGAGATAGGCCACAATTGGCCAAAAGATGAATTGGTCGTGTGGGAAGAAGACTTGTAATTTTGCTTGCACTCCTCAACACCATTGGGGAGTGCAACTTAACTTTGAGCTTGAATCAAACTCATAAACTACTCTCTCCAGAATGGCTTACTCACTTCACAACTAATCTCCCTTTCACCTAACCCAATATCGTCCCAAAGGTGCTTTGGTAACACTCTCAAGTGACGACGTGTCTTATAGTTCCTTCTCCAAGCCGCCAGTTTAGAATAAATTAACTGTAACCCGCTCTGATGGGCAGTAGGTATAGTACGCTCACAAGTGTGTGTCATGTTTTCCATTTCAAAGATCCCTATACAATGTTGACCACTTAATAATCAGCGACTACGCTGATATCCTCAAACGATAGAATCTGCCATAGAGTTAAGGAAAACTAATGTGAAAGATCGAATGCCTCCCTTACAGGGCTTGTATTACTTTTTCGTTGCAGCAAAGGAAGGAAGCTTTAAAACGGCAGCAAAAGAACTGTTTGTTACGCCAGCGGCCATTAGTCAGCAAATTCGTCATTTAGAAGAGTTCTTAGGCACGGACCTATTTGTTCGTCAGCACAGAAAAATCGTGCTCACACCTGAGGGAGAGCTACTGTTTAGTCAGGCAGAAAGAGGGTTTGCTCATTTGCAGCAAGGGGTTAGATTAGTCAATCAAGATCCAAACCCGAACCACCTTTCGATATCAACACTCCCCTCTTTCGCTCATCATTGGTTAGTCCCGAAAATTACGGCTTTTCGTCAGCGTCACCCTGATATCGCCTTGCTATTAGAACCAACCAATGATTTGGTGTCTTTTCAAGATAGCCAGATAGATTTATGTGTTCGTTACGGTTTAGGAAAGTACCCCAATTTAGAATCACAATGGCTAATGGACGAAGCTTTTTATCCAGCTTGTCATCCGGTGTACCAGAAAGAGCACGGGATCTATAACATCGAGGATTTAAGCAAAGCTGAGCTGATTGAAGATGTTTGGCCTGATCTTGATTGGAATATGTGGTTAGCAACCTTGGGTCACTGCGCAGCAAAGCCTACCTTAAAATACAGTGGATCACATCTCGTGCTTGAGGCTGCACTATCACTTCAAGGCGTGGCATTAGTAAAACACAGTTTAGCTCATCAATATTTTCGTTCTGGCAAATTGGTCCGAATTGGAGATATCGCTATCAAGCCCAACTTTGCGTATTACTTGTGTGCGCCAAAAGGCTACTTAAAAAGACCTAAAGCTCAATTGTTTGCGCAATGGTTGAAGGAAGAAATAGAAATATTTGAAAAGTCAGTGGTACCAGACTTTAAGACCATTGACCTAAAAGGCAACAGCACTAGAACGACATCATAACAATCGTCAAAACAAACGCTAAATAGGAATAAAACAAAAACGCTCTGCGTATAAGACTGCTAGATACAAAAAGCCCCGCACTAAGCGGGGCTTTCAAGTTATAGAGTTAACTTAAGAATTACTTCTTAGCGTTACGCTCTTTAACGTCAGCAATTACTTGCTCTGCAACGTTTGTTGGACATGGTGCGTAGTGTGAGAACTCCATAGAGAACTGACCACGACCAGAAGTCATAGTACGTAGAGTACCGATGTAACCAAACATTTCTGATAGAGGTACATCACCCTTGATACGTACGCCAGTAGACGCTGCTTGTTGGTCTTTGATCATACCACGACGACGGTTAAGGTCACCGATTACGTCACCAACGTGATCTTCTGGAGTGAACACGTCAACTTTCATGATTGGCTCAAGAAGTTGCGCGCCAGCTTTAGGCATAGACTGACGGAATGCACCTTTCGCTGCGATTTCGTAAGCGATAGCTGAAGAGTCAACTGCGTGGAAACCACCGTCGAATAGTTCAACTTCAACGTCTAGAGTAGGGAAGCCAGCTAGAACACCGTGCTCCATCATTGACGCAAAGCCTTTCTCAACTGCAGGCCAGAATTCTTTAGGTACGTTACCACCAACAACTGTTGATTTGAACGTGAAGCCAGAGTTTGGCTCACCTGGTTTGATGCGGTAATCGATCTTACCGAACTGACCAGAACCACCAGACTGTTTCTTGTGCGTGTAGCTATCTTCGATTGCTTGAGTGATAGTTTCACGGTAAGCAACCTGTGGAGCACCAACTTCTAGCTCAACGCCGTAAGTACGCTTAAGGATATCTACCTTGATGTCTAGGTGAAGTTCACCCATACCTTTCAGGATAGTTTCGCCTGAATCTTCATCAGTCTCAACTTGGAATGATGGATCTTCTGCAACCATTTTACCGATCGCAATACCCATCTTCTCAGAACCGCCTTTATCTTTAGGCTTAACTGCGATAGAGATTACTGGATCTGGGAAGATCATTGGCTCAAGAGTACATTCGTGCTTAGGATCACATAGAGTGTGACCAGTTTGAACGTTCTTCATACCAACTACAGCGATGATGTCACCAGCTTGTGCTGAATCGATCTCGTTACGCTCGTCCGCGTGCATCTCAACCATACGGCCGATACGCTCTGTTTTACCAGTTGCAGAGTTAAGGATTGTGTCACCTTTCTTCATCTTACCAGAGTAGATGCGGATAAAGGTTAGAGCACCGAAGCGGTCATCCATGATCTTAAATGCAAGAGCACGTAGTGGCTCGTCTGCAGATACAGTCGCAACTTCACCAGTTGGCTCACCAGTCTCTGAATCAGTTAGAGGCTGTGGATCAACTTCTGTTGGAGATGGTAGGTAATCAATTACCGCGTCAAGAATAAGTTGGATACCTTTGTTCTTGTACGCTGAACCACAGTAAGTTGGGAAGAATGCTAGATCACGAGTACCTTTACGGATACAACGTTTGATGTCTTCTAGAGATGGCTCTTCGCCTTCTTCTAGGTAAGCCATCATTAGATCTTCGTCTTGCTCTAGAGCAGTTTCGATTAGCATTTCACGGTATTCAGCAGCTTTCTCTACCATGTCTGCTGGAATATCTTGAACTTCGTAGTTCTCTGGTTGGCCAGACTCATCCCATACGTAAGCTTGTTGGCTTAGTACGTCTACAACACCTACGAAATCTTCTTCGATACCGATAGGTAGAGTCATAACTAGAGGTGTAGCACCTAGTACGTTCTGTACTTGATCTACAACTTTGTAGAAATCTGCGCCCATACGGTCTAGTTTGTTAACGAAGATCAGACGTGATACGTGTGATTCGTCAGCGTAACGCCAGTTAGTTTCTGACTGAGGCTCAACACCACCAGAACCACAGAATACACCGATACCACCGTCAAGTACTTTTAGAGAACGGTAAACTTCGATAGTGAAGTCAACGTGTCCAGGAGTATCGATGATGTTTAGACGGTGATCGTTCCAGAAACAAGTTGTTGCTGCAGACTGGATTGTGATACCACGCTCAGCTTCCTGCTCCATGAAGTCAGTAGTAGTTGAACCGTCGTGAGTGTCACCGATCTTATGGATCTTACCAGTTAGCTTTAGGATACGCTCTGTAGAGGTAGTTTTACCCGCGTCTACGTGAGCAAAAATACCAATGTTTCTGTATTTTGATAAATCAGTCATTGTCTTACTCTGTTAATAAGGTATAAAGTGCGCGCAGAGTATATCACATTCTGTCAATACTGATACCCTTGCGTGCGGATGGAAGAAAAAAAATTTTAACGTGAAATTTCCGTCCCCAAAGCATAGTCAAACACAGCAATTTATGTACTTTATTCGCATTTTATTGAGGACGGATAGAACAGTTTGTGATTGCACAAATACCATTCTTATGAGCATTACAGCTCGTCAAAAGCCTCTATCGCTTCCGACAATTTCTTAACGCCGTGAATTTGCATGCCAGGGATGCCACCTTTCGGCATGTTGGCTGCTGGCACGATGGCTTTCTTGAAACCATGTTTGAACGCTTCATTCAAACGCTCTTGCCCACTTGGCACTGGACGGATTTCGCCCGCAAGCCCTACCTCACCAAAAATCACCACATCTTTAGGGAGTGGACGGTCACGAAAACTCGATAAAAGCGCCATAACTAAAGCAAGATCAGCGCTCGTCTCCGTCACCTTAACACCGCCAACCACATTAACAAAGACATCTTGGTCTGCCATTTGTAAGCCACCATGCTTATGCAACACCGCGAGCAAAAGTGATAGGCGGTTCTGCTCCAAGCCGACCGCAACACGACGAGGGTTGGCTAACTGCGAGTAATCCACCAGCGCTTGAATCTCTACTAGCAGAGGGCGCGTGCCTTCCCAAACCACCATGACGGAAGAGCCTGATGTTTCTTCTTCACCACGAGAAAGGAAGATCGCTGATGGGTTACTCACTTCTTTCAATCCTTGGCCTGTCATTGCAAAGACACCAAGCTCATTCACAGCGCCAAAACGGTTTTTATGACTACGCAAAGTGCGGAATCGGCTATCCGTTCCACCATCGAGTAGTACCGAACAGTCGATAATGTGTTCAAGAACTTTGGGGCCCGCAAGGGTACCATCTTTTGTTACGTGACCAACAATAAATACCGCAACATTATTCTGTTTTGCGTATCGTGTCAGAGCCGTCGCAGATTCACGTACCTGAGCAACACTGCCAGGCGACGATTGAACATCAGAAACGTGCATCACCTGAATCGAGTCTATTACCATTATACGAGGCTGCTCTTTTTCGGCGATTTGGCAAATTTTGTCGACGTTCGTTTCCGATAGCATTTTTAAATGATCTTTCGGCAAGCCCAATCGGGAAGCACGCATTGCCACCTGCTGTAACGACTCTTCACCGGTTACGTAAAGCGTTGGCATTTGCGCAGATAAACTACACATGGTTTGCAACAGAAGTGTTGATTTACCTGCACCAGGGTTACCACCAATCAAAATTGCGGCACCTGGCACAACCCCACCACCCAACACACGGTCAAGCTCTTTAAACCCACTGGTGAAGCGAGGTACTTCTTGCAGATCAATTTCGGATAGCGTTTGAACCGTAGCTTCTGTTGCGGAACCAGCGTAGCCGCTTAAGCGTTCATTGCGAGCAACGGTTGGCGATGCAGCGATACGTACTTCTGTTATCGTATTCCATGCACCACATGCGTTACACTGCCCCTGCCAACGGGGAAAGTCCGCGCCACAATCATTACAAACATACGCTCGTTTTGCTTTCGCCATGATGCCTCAATTTTTTCTACAAATGTGACTAAGCACAGCCAAGTCAGACCTGAACTGAAATGAACTATTGATATACTTAAGTATTACTTCGCTTAGCCGATACAATTTAAAGTAACGACATACTCTAACAGAAATAATGCAGCAATCTGAAATTCTCTCGCTCGCAGAACGACTCATTCCCGTTTACGGTACGAATGACTTTGACTTTGTCCTTGGCCAACTGACCGAGGAAGAGCCGCCTTCGGCCAAAATTTTGGTTAAAATGGAACTTAACCGCTTAATGGCTCCATGCAAAAAAAGCATTGATTTGCGAGGTCGCGTTCAAGGCGAATGTCGCGAGTATATTTTGGATGGTATTCCACATTGGTTGGATGATGTTGCTTTCAACGCTTACCATAAAAACATCAAAAAGTTTGGCTGCTACACGGAAGGAATGTGGGAAGCATTGGTCAACACGCGAAATAACTTTCGCGTAATGAGCAAGCGCCTTACTCAGCAAAAAACGCAATCGTTAACGGATCCTAAAAGCCCGTTCTTAGCAGAACCCGTTCACCTAGGCTACGATTTAAAGCGCCAAGAAAAACGCTTGAAAGTCCAATCTCAAGTTGAAATTTGCCGCTCTAAAGGACAGCTTCTTCATGGATTAAGCATTGATTTATCTAGCTCTGGCGCAAAGTTCAAAGTCCCTAGCGCATTTAAATATAACCTTGGGGAAATTATTCAGGTCACGTTTACTGAATTTGCCAGCAAATCTAACGTTGCAGGTATAGAGAAACCGCTTGCATACCGCATACTCGCGGTTGATGACTGTTACGAAAATGACTCAGTTCGATACCTCAGAACCATACGCTTAACTGACACCAATGTCGTCACCAGAGTGATAGATGAAGCGCTCAACAGTGCTGCTAAAAGGGCTCGTCACGACAATCAAGACAAGATTATTCGAGCTCGAACTCGCGGTTATGAGCACATCGCACTAAAGCACACCAGCAGCTTGCCTCTATTCTTTGATGGTAGTGACCTAAAATTAGCAATGTTAACGCCAAACAATCAAAAGCTTTGGCAATACTGGCACGATGAGAGAAACCAGCAAATGTTTGGTTCCTTATTCAA
Organism: Vibrio sp. 397; assembly: GCF_033339395.1. Lineage (NCBI taxonomy): Bacteria > Pseudomonadati > Pseudomonadota > Gammaproteobacteria > Vibrionales > Vibrionaceae > Vibrio > Vibrio sp. 397. The sequence continues at coordinate 193,432 of NZ_JAWOUN010000004.1, forward strand.
CGAGCAACGCATCGCGTCACTCATTAAGCCTGGTGTTAAAGGAACAACCAATGTCCTTTATTCATTTACTCACGAGCACGAGAATCGAACCTATTTCTATTCGATGTTTCGCCCTGAAGCAACTCGCGAACAGCGCCAGCTATTTTGGCATTTAGGTGGCAAACGAGAGAGTTGGCGCGCCTTTAGAATTTCAATCTTTGAACTATCAGAGCAAGAACAGGAAGACCTAGCAGCATTCTCTCCAGAGTTGGCAGAAACGTCTCAATCACTGACTCATATTGGTATTTTGCAAGAAATTGCTGACGAAAAGTCAGGGCAGGATTACCTGCTAACTGAAAAGCCGCGCTTACCCGCTAATACATTAAACGCGTTTCGCCATCCGAGAAGAGTTATCGGCAATCCAAAGGGCATTTATTTTGATGCAAAGTCTCGTCGTAAAGAGCCTCGTTATCGTTTTAAAACACCTTTAGAGTTGTACTCAGGACAAACTAGAACCGGCGGTTGTACTGTTGACCTTTCCAAACGAGGACTCGGAATTAGGCTAAGTGAGCCCACGATGTTACGTTCTGGGCAAGAGGTAAGAATCAACTTTCGAGAATTACAACTCTACGACAAAAAATTGCCGTTAATGTCGGTGCCATATCGAGTAATTCGTGTAAGCCCAGATGGTTGTAGCGTGCAGCTAGTTATTGATGAAAGCAGCCAAACCATGAAGGTAATCGCTTTTTTCAACAGCATTATCGAGCACAATCAAGACAAGCTAATCCCGCAAAAAGAGACGCTACCAAGTAATGCTCTACTTGAAAGGCTGCACTGCATGTTGCTCTCGCGTACGCTGAGCACGCCCATTTTTATCAGTAAGAGTACGTCATCTTCAATAAAAACCCCTGTTATCGGGGTGAACTTGCCGCTACCTAAACACATTGAGCTTTTTGCCCGTCTTGGGCATGATCAACTGTTGTCACTTGAACCTATCTTTAAAGGCCGGACAAGCACATTAATCGCAGAGCCAATAAAACGTGTAGAAGGTGCTCAAGCCAGACATCAGGATATCTACATAAGCGCCGCAAAAGTAGGCAATAAAATTACAGGCATTGAGTCAAAGCTTCATCAAGAGTTCAACAGCGTAAAAGAGCGGATTCAATTTATAAAGAAAGCGCGAATGATGGGTGACTTTTACGTGATTCGCCTTTCTACTGCGCCAATTTTCGATCCGATGACATCATTACTGCAACAAGATTTAAGTGACTTAACCCAATTTGGTGTACATCAAGCAAGCAAGTTAGAAAAAGAGTTGACGGCGCTCGTTGGTTACAGTGAATTTGAAGACATTACTGAAGAGGTAGTAATTAGATTGGAGTTAACCGAGTAAATTCAAAGTCATACCAAATTGAAAAAAAACACCGCCTTTCTGGCGGTGTTTTTGAATGGATGGTTAAGGTTTAGCTTTCCAGCTGACCTTTTGCTGCTTCACCAATGCGCCAGATAAAATACAGAGCACACCGCCCAACCCTGCAAAGCGAATCGCTGATTGCGCTTGAGCTTCCACTTTTGGTTTTGCGTGATACGCAATCCCTAATCCTGCCACCGACATCATCACAAGATCATTAGCGCCATCACCGACAGCAACCGTGTTGTGCTGCTCAATTTCATATTCATCCGCCAGTTCCACTAGAATGTCAGACTTCATCTGCGCCGTTACCACATCACCAAGTACGTTACCCGTGAGTTTGCCGTCAATAATTTCTAATTGATTGGAGCGAGCAAAATCTAAGTCGACTTTATCTTTGATGTAATCAGAGAAGTAAGTAAAACCACCGGAAGCAATCGCTGTTTTCCAGCCCAAGGCTTTCAACGTCGCAATTAGCGCTTCAAAGTCCGGCATGAATGGTAACTGGGAACGAACTTGTTCAAGAATTGATTCATCGGCACCTTTGAGCTTACCAACTCGCTGACGTAAACTTTGCTCAAAATCCAGCTCACCTTGCATGGCACGTTCAGTGACTTCAGCGACTTCATCCCCTACTCCTGCCAGTTTCGCGATTTCATCAATACACTCTATCTGGATCGCCGTTGAATCCATATCAAATACAATCAACCCTTGGGTTGATAGATCGGGCACTTCATTAAGCGAGGCGTAATCTAGGTTGAGACTTTGTAAGATCGTTTCATGTTGAGGAGTCAACTCTCCGGCCATCAGGGCTACTTCATATTGGCCAACTTTCCACGTTTCTAGTATCGGGTTGTAAAAGCCGGTGAAGAAATCAATGTCTTCGAAGTGACTTGGCGAAAGGTACTCAGCAAATACGATCCAGTTTGCTTTTGCTTTATCTAATTGGGAGGCAAATCGAGTCTCGGGTAATCGTTTTAAAAGTGTCGTATGTTTTCTGATAGGCAAGCTTTTTGACGCGTCCATGTATATAATCCCTTATGACTTTGCTAAAACGTTACCTCAACAAACTAAAAAGGCAAGTCTTTGTTTTATTTTAAATGGATGAGTAAAGAGCATGAGTGAATCTTTGTTCTCAGTAAGGAATGCCCTAAGAATTCTGGCACTAATCCTACTGTGTGTGATGTTGTTTATCACAATAAAAAACAGTGTTGTGATCAGTAAGGGTAATGAGAAAATTCAAGCACAACAGCTTGAAACGCTCACCAAAGTTTTGATTTCACAGGCGTCTCTTTCTGCCAGTGAGATGATTTTAACTAAAGATCAAGAACGATTACTTCAGCTAACAAACCAGCTAGCACAAGACCGTTTAGTGTTTGATGCAACAATCTACGATGCACAGGGTGTACGTTTAGCGTCTAGTGAAGAGGCATTATCGGTACGCGAAGTTCTTGGCCTGGATACGCCTTTGGCAACAGCTTCCATTGGTCGCCAGCAGTTGGTTGAACCAGTTTTTGCAGATGGTGCGCTTATCGGTTTTGTTCGCGTGACCTTTGAGACGGGCCGGGTGACGGCTATTTCTGACCACCACTATCGCAAGAGCGATCGTTATATGTACATGATGGTCTTAATGAGCTTTGTCTGTGGTATGTTGTTCATCTTGATTTTACGTCGACAACCGATACGTCGTAAAAAAGCGCCAAACCTGCTGCTAACCAAGTAACTAGGTAGCGCTAACAACTCATATAAAAACAGCCCGCAATGTGTGGGCTGTTTTTTAGCTCTTGAGAGCGAAAAATAGAATGACTCTTCGTCGCTTACTCTTCGTCACCAAGCAATACTGAATCTAGTGCGATTAGCATCATGTCGTTGAATGTCGTTTGACGCTCGTCAGATGTAGTCTGTTCACCAGTCTTGATATGATCAGAAACCGTACAGATTGTCAGAGCTTTTGCACCGTATTCTGCCGCAACACCGTAAATACCAGCCGCTTCCATTTCAACACCAACAATGCCGTACTTGTCCATTACATCGAACATTTCTGGATCTGGCGTGTAGAAAAGCTCTGCTGAGAATAGGTTACCAACTTTAACGTCAATACCGCGAGCTTTTGCAGCGTCTTCTGCCGCACGAACCATGTTGTAGTCTGCGATTGCCGCGAAGTCATGACCTTTAAAGCGGATACGGTTCACTTTAGAGTCAGTACATGCACCCATGCCGATCACAACATCACGCACTTTGATGTCTTCATTCACTGCGCCACAGCTGCCAACACGGATGATTTTCTTCACGCCGAAGTCTTTGATTAGTTCAGTCGCGTAAATCGAGCATGATGGGATACCCATACCGTGGCCCATTACTGAGATCTTACGGCCTTTGTATGTGCCTGTGTAACCAAACATATTACGAACGTCACACACTTGAACGACATCTTCAAGGAAAGTCTCTGCGATGTATTTTGCACGTAGTGGATCACCAGGCATCAGTACGACGTCTGCAAATGCACCCATTTCAGCATTGATATGTGGAGTTGCCATTTTCTTTTCCTTAACCTTTCTCTAGCGCTCCGCGCTTAAGGCGATATAAGCCAGAGTATTCTCATTTCCGACAAGCAGCATTTACATACTGCAAACATAAAACTAGGAGCAATCAAGCTCCTAGTTTTCAAAAACCTAACTAATTATAGGAAGTTCTTACCGTAATCCATTGGAGAAGTACCGAAGTAACTTGCCAATGTTTGACCGATATCTGCGAATGTTTCGCGGCGGCCAAGAGAACCAGCTGGTACTTTTTGACCATAAACCAATACTGGGATGTGCTCACGAGTATGGTCAGTACCTGGCCATGTTGGGTCACAGCCGTGGTCTGCCGTTAGGATAAGCACATCGTCTTCTTCCATAATCTCTAGCACTTCGTTGATACGACCATCGAAGTACTCAAGTGCCGCTGCGTAACCCGCTACGTCACGACGGTGACCGTAAGCTGAGTCGAAGTCTACAAAGTTAGTGAATACGATCGTGTTGTCGCCCGCTTCTTTGATTTGCTCTAGCGTTGCTTCGAACAATGCAGGGATACCTGTCGCTTTCACTTTCTTAGTGATGCCGCAGTTTGCGTAGATATCAGCAATCTTACCAATAGAAACCACGTTGCCTTGCTTCTCTTCAACAAGTTTCTGTAGAACCGTTGCTGATGGTGGCTCAACAGAAAGGTCACGACGGTTACCGGTACGCTCAAATTGACCTTTACCAGCACCAACAAATGGACGCGCGATAACACGACCAATGTTGTAATCTTCTAGCTCTTCACGTGCGATTTGGCAAAGCTCTAGTAGACGGTCTAGACCGAAAGTCTCTTCGTGACATGCGATTTGGAATACAGAGTCCGCAGAGGTGTAGAAGATTGGTTTGCCAGTCTTCATGTGCTCTTCACCAAGATCGTCAAGAACTTGAGTACCAGATGCGTGGCAGTTACCTAGGAAACCGTCAAGACCTGCACGCTCAAGAATGCGGTCAGTCAATTCTTTCGGGAAGCTGTTTGCTTTGTCAGTGAAGTAACCCCAGTCAAACAGAACAGGCACACCTGCGATTTCCCAGTGACCAGACGGCGTGTCTTTACCTGAAGAAAGCTCTGCTGCATGACCGTATGCACCAATGATTTCAGCGTCTGCGTCTAGTCCAGGTGCGAAGCGACCTGTCGATTCTTTATGCGCCATTGCCAAACCAAGTTTCGATAGATTTGGAAGGCGAAGTACACCTTGGCGATTGTCGTTATCTGCTAAGCCTTTTTCACATTGGTCAGCGATGTGACCTAGTGTGTCTGAACCTACATCACCAAATTCTTTAGCGTCGGCAGTTGCACCGATACCGAATGAGTCTAGTACTAAAATAAATGCTCTTTTCATTGCTCGTTCCTTAGGCCCACTCGGCTTTTTATTATGGTTGAGTAGGCCTTGTGTAATTACTTGTTCTATTAGATATCTTCTGCACGAATTTGGCGGTAAACCTCTGGAGTTGGCGTGTATTCACCACCTACTTTGATTGCACTGCGCAGTGCTTTTGCCGCTTCTTCCCATTGCTCTTCAGTGCGAGCGTGGATGACCGCAAGAGGTTTATCACTGTCTGCGACCTCACCTAGGCGGATGAACTCGTCGAAACCAACTGCGTAGTCGATTTCATCAGTAGCAACACGACGACCACCACCCATAGCAACCACAGCCATGCCGATAGCACGTGTATCCATTGCAGAGACAATGCCCGTTTCTGTTGCGTAAACTGGCTTAATGATTGCTGCTTTTTCTAAGTAGTTGTCGTAGTTTTCTACGAAGTCCGCAGGGCCGCCTAAGCCAGCAACCATCTTGCCGAAGCACTCAGCCGCTTTGCCGTTATCCAGCACTTCCATCAGTTTTGCGCGTGCGTCTTCTGTGTTCTCAGCAAGCTTGCCAAGTACTAACATTTCAGCACATGAAGCCATGGTCACTTCAAGTAGACGAGGATTACGGTATTCACCCGTTAAGAAACGAACCGCTTCACGAACTTCTACTGCGTTACCCGCTGAAGACGCCAGTACTTGGTTCATGTCCGTAAGAATTGCCGTAGTCTTAGTGCCAGCACCGTTTGCTACCGCAACGATTGATTTTGCTAGCTCTTCAGACGCTTCGTAAGTTGGCATAAATGCACCTGAACCCACTTTTACGTCCATCACTAGCGATTCCAGACCCGCCGCCAGTTTCTTAGAAAGGATCGACGCCGTAATCAGGGAGATATTGTCTACCGTTGCGGTAATATCACGAGTCGCGTAAACACGCTTATCCGCAGGAGCAAGGTCACCAGTTTGACCGATGATCGCCACACCAGCGTCTTTGGTTACTTGACCAAAAACATCGTTGCTCGGCGTAATGTTGTAACCAGGGATAGATTCAAGTTTATCCAGCGTACCGCCTGTATGACCAAGACCGCGGCCAGAGATCATAGGTACGAAACCGCCACACGCTGCCACCATTGGGCCAAGCATTAAAGAAGTTACGTCACCCACACCACCGGTTGAGTGTTTGTCGACAATTGGACCACCGAAGTTCATGTGGCTCCAGTCGATAACCATGCCCGAATCACGCATTGCACACGTTAAGGCGATGCGCTCATCCATGGTCATTTCATTAAAGAAAATCGTCATAGCAAACGCCGCAATCTGACCTTCAGATACCGTGTTGTTCGCTACGCCTTGAATAAAGAAGTTGATTTCGTCGGCGGTTAGGACTTCGCCGTCACGTTTTTTACGAATGATTTCTTGTGGTAAATACATTAGTGCCTCCCAAGCTCTTTTGAGCCATGGTTGTAGTAGGATAGAAGAGGTTTGGTAGCACCCGTTTAGGTGCTACCGTTCAGACGTATTATTGGAATTAGTACGCTGTTGGATCAGCGACGTCGTCCGATACTTCTAATGTATTTAGTAGGTTGGTTAGCAGGCTAGACGCACCAAAACGGTAGTGACGAGCATCAACCCAGTTGTCACCTAGGATTTCGTCAGCCATTGCTAGGTATGCTGCTGCGTCTTCAGCAGTGCGCACACCACCTGCTGGTTTGAAACCAACAGTTTCTGCAACACCCATGTCGCGAATAACTTCAAGCATCATGCGAGCGTATTCTGGTGTTGCGTTTACTGGCACTTTACCAGTTGAAGTTTTAATGAAGTCAGCACCTGCTTCAATACAGATTTGAGATGCTTTCTTGATTAGTGCTTCTTCTTTTAGTTCACCTGTTTCGATGATCACTTTAAGAAGAATGTCACCACAAGCTTCTTTACATTGCTTAACTAGTTCGAAGCCTACTTTCTCATCACCCGCCATTAGCGCGCGGTAAGGAAAAACTACGTCAACTTCGTCTGCACCATAAGCAACCGCCGCTTTTGTTTCAGCAACTGCGATTTCAATGTCGTCGTTACCATGTGGGAAGTTCGTTACTGTTGCAATACGAACCTCTGGCGTACCTTGCTCACGAAGTGTCTTCTTAGCAATAGGAATAAAGCGAGGGTAAATACAAATTGCAGCTGTGTTGCCTACTGCTGTTTTCGCGTCATGACATAGTGAGATCACTTTTGCATCAGTGTCATCGTCATTCAACGTAGTTAGGTCCATAAGTTTAAGTGCACGTAGCGCTGCTGCTTTTAAATCGCTCATTTCTATCTCCGATCAATATTCAAAAAATTCACTACTCAGCCTTACATCACGTCTTTAACTATAATCAACAAGCCGAGACAATGTGAGTAAATGGCTAAACAGTCTATTAATGAACGGACTTGGTTCCCTGAAGACTCGGCATATACAGCGAAAATTTATCATATGCCAATTGCTATCCTTGTCACCGCACAGTACCAGTTTGGCCTATGGCACAACAATCTATGATTGCGGTGTCTTTAATATCACATCACAAAGCAAAACGCCTATTAGATCTGATATTGCAGGGCAATTCATTTGCCCATCGATTATGTAATATTCATTACGTGATTAAGAATCAAGCTTAACCACTATCCTGTGATTAATACATTATAGAGTTTCACCGCAAAACTGTAGCACCAAATAGAGCGCAAACGGTTTGTATCTCAAAATTTCCTAGCCCCTATTCCATTGACTGCGTAATACCTCGACTAAGGCAAACACCCGATGAAATTTTGGAGCCCGAAAAACGAAAAATGCCCCGCAGCAATCTCTTGCTACAGGGCATGATGTAAAACGGCGTCTATATATTAAGAACCGATTCTAATTATAGTGCTGCAAGGCTTAAGCAGAAGCCTGCAATTGTCGCTGCCATAAGGTTAGACAACGTACCTGCAAGAACTGCTTTAACACCCATGCGAGCGATGTCACTACGACGGTTTGGTGCAAGGCTACCTAGACCACCAAGTAGAATCGCGATAGAAGAAAGGTTCGCGAAACCACATAGTGCGAATGAGATGATAGCTGTTGTCTTCTCAGACATTACTTCACCAGTTGCCGCGATTACTTGAGCGTTTTCACCTAGGTATGGTGTGAAGTTCAAGTAAGCAACGAATTCGTTCACTACGATTTTCTGACCGATGAATGAACCAGCTGTTACAGCTTCTGCCCATGGAACACCGATTAGGAATGCTAGTGGAGAGAACGCGTAACCTAGGATTAGCTCTAGTGTTAGTTCTGGCATGCCGAACCAACCACCGATGCCACCTAGCATACCGTTGATTAGCGCGATTAGACCAACGAATGCGATTAGCATTGCACCTACGTTAAGCGCAAGTTGTAGACCAGAAGCCGCACCGCCCGCAGCTGCGTCGATTACGTTAACTGGTTTGTCGTCACCGCCGTCCATCGCTTCTTCGATACTTTCGTGAGGCTGGTCAGTCTCAGGGTGAAGGATTTTAGCGAACAGTAGACCACCTGGTGCTGCCATGAATGATGCCGCAACTAGGTACTCTAGTGGAACACCCATAGATGCGTAACCAGCTAGTACACCACCAGCAACAGAAGCTAGACCACCACACATTACCGCGAATAGCTCTGATTGAGTCATTTTTGGAACGAATGGACGAACAACTAGAGGTGCCTCAGTTTGACCTACGAAAATGTTAGCTGCTGCTGACATTGATTCCGCACGCGAAGTGCCTAGCGCTTTTTGTAGTGCGCCACCAAGAATCTTGATAACCCATTGCATAACGCCAATGTAGTAAAGAACTGAAATCAGTGCAGAGAAGAAGATCAGTGTAGGAAGAACACGGAATGCGAAGATGAAACCGCCGCCGCCGAATACTTCGAACATCTTGTCAGAAACAAGACCACCGAACAGGAATGATGAACCATCGTTACCGTAGTTGATAACGTTAGAAACACCTGAAGAGAAACCGTTTAGTAGATCACGGCCCCAAGGTACATACAGAACAAATGCACCTAATGCGAATTGGATAGCGAATGCGCCACCCACAGTTCTAAAGTTGATAGCTTTTCGGTTGTTAGAAAATGCCACTGCAATCGCAAGAAGCACTACCATACCGATTAGGCTCATAAACAGGCTCATAGTTTATGACTTCCTTATAAGTTATTTATTGGCGTGTTACAAAATGGAGCTATAAAGCGGGGGCAATTATACTCATGCAGAATCAATTAAAGTAATGCCAGCCTCACACTTTCCTATAAGATTCATGATTGATTCAACCAGCTTTGTGAGTTAATTCACAATAAGCAGGAAAACGTTTTCGATTTCAAACCACATCTTTAGATTTTATTCACATATCGAGAAAGCAAAATTGCTATTTTTCCACAGTTGAGAGGCAATCGATTGCTTTCGGCCGTTATGCAACTCTACGAGCTCATTAAAGACGTGAATGAGTTTGGCTGGGTGATTTGACTCCCCTTGATATCCAAGTATAGGCATATCTGGTGCGTCTGTTTCGATTACTAGGTTTTCGAGTGGTAATTTTTGAATTGCGTCGCGTGTTTTCTTGGCTCTTGGGTAGGTAATCGTTCCTCCTACACCGATAAAAAAACCTAATTTGACCCACTCCATGGCTTGCTGATAACTCCCAGAAAAAGCGTGTAGCACACCACCTCTAGGGAGATTCGCCGCTTTCACCATTTGAATGAGGCGATTGTGCGCTTTTCGGCTATGTAAAATAACTGGGAGTTCGAAGCGTCTAGCCAGCTCAAATTGAACTTCAAGTATCTTTTCTTGCAACTGTGGCTCAACATCAATGGCAAAATCTAAACCACACTCTCCTATTGCCACGCACTGCTGCCCTTTTTGATTTAGATAGCCTTCTAGCTCTGTAAGGTGCTGCTCAACGTTATCTTCAAGAAAATACGGATGAAAGCCGAGCGCATAATACAAATTGGCATGTTGCTCTGCCAAAGTTTGAATACGAGCCCAGTTTTGCGGACCGACGGAAGGAATCAAAATTCTTGCGACGCCTTGCGTTTGAGCAAGCTCAAGTTGATGTGCAAAGTCATCTTGAAACACATCAAAATCAAAGTGGCAGTGCGTATCAAAGAGCTTCATCTTGACGCTTTTTATCTGTATCTGCGGGCAGAAAATCAGAGGATGGTTGGGCTTCACTCTTCTCTTCAGTTTGATGGGCTGGGTCTTTTCGATATGGGACACAACTGCGTTTCTGATCGGGAGTTAACCCCATCTCTTTACACCAGTTGTCGTAACGCTTTAGCCCACGTTTAAACCAATTCATATCTTATCCTTATATAAAAACGCCCTTGGCTAAGTTTATAGCCAAGGGCGTTTTAAAATCTAGTTTGCGTTAAGGCTTACCCTAACCGCGCAAATTAGTGCTCACGCGTCGCACGGAAATCAACGTCAGGGAAACGCTCTTTCGCCAAGTTTAAGTTAACCATTGTTGGAGCGATATACGTTAGGTTATCACCACCATCCAATGCTAAGTTCGCTTGATTCTTGCGTTGGAACTCATCCAGTTTCTTCGCATCACCACACTCAACCCAACGCGCAGTTGCAACGTTAATGCCTTCATAAATCGCTTCAACGTTATACTCAGATTTCAAACGAGCCACAACAACATCGAACTGAAGTACACCAACGGCACCAACGATCAGATCGTTGTTCTGTAGAGGACGGAATACCTGTACCGCACCTTCTTCTGATAGCTGAACCAAACCTTTGAGAAGCTGCTTCTGCTTTAATGGATCTTTCAGGCGAATACGACGGAATAGTTCCGGAGCGAAGTTCGGAATACCAGAGAACTTCAGTGATTCACCTTGAGTAAAGGTATCACCAATCTGAATAGTGCCGTGGTTGTGTAGACCAATGATGTCACCGGCGTAAGCGTGTTCCGCACGTGCACGGTCACCAGCCATAAAGGTTACTGCATCAGAGATACTCACTTGCTTGCCAAGACGAACGTGGTTCATCTTCATACCTTGCGTGTAAGTGCCCGATACAATACGCATGAATGCGATACGGTCGCGGTGTTTTGGGTCCATGTTCGCTTGGATCTTAAATACGAAACCAGAGAACTTCTCTTCAGTCGCTTCAACTTCACGTTCAACCGCTTGACGAGTTTTCGGCGCTGGAGCCCATTCAGTTAGACCGTCTAGCATATGATCCACACCAAAGTTACCTAATGCAGTACCGAAGTAAACTGGCGTAAGATCACCGGTTAAGAACATTTCCAAATCAAACTCAGGGCAAGCACCCATGACAAGCTCAAGCTCTTCTCGAACACTTTCCGCAAGGCCTGCACCAACTTTTTCATCAAGCTCTGGGTTGTCGAGACCTTTGATGATTCGAACTTCTTGAATCTCATGACCGTGACCTGATTCGTATAAAATCGTTTCATCACGGTGAATGTGGTACACACCTTTAAATTCTTTACCACAGCCGATTGGCCATGTAATTGGCGCACACATCATGCCCAACTCGTTTTCTACCTCGTCCAATACTTCCATTGGATCACGAACGTCACGGTCAAGTTTGTTCATGAAGGTTACGATTGGCGTGTCACGCAGACGCGTTACTTCCATCAGCTTACGTGTACGATCCTCGACACCTTTCGCCGCATCGATAACCATCAAACACGAGTCTACTGCCGTTAACGTACGGTATGTATCTTCCGAGAAGTCTTCATGTCCAGGCGTATCAAGTAGGTTTACCAGACAGTCATTGTAAGGGAACTGCATTACAGAAGTGGTTACCGAGATACCACGTTCTTTTTCCATTTCCATCCAGTCTGATTTTGCGTGCTGTGCGTTACCACGACCTTTAACCGTACCTGCTTTTTGGATCGCGTTTCCGAATAAAAGGACTTTTTCAGTAATGGTGGTTTTACCCGCATCCGGGTGAGAAATAATAGCGAACGTTCTGCGCTTAGACACTTCGCCTAAAAAAAGGGGATTTGACATTAGTTAATCTTCTAAATTACTTTCATGCTCACAAAATAGGCAAGCATATCTACTATTCGATATTGTGCGGTATTCTCGCTTATTATCGCTGTGCTAGCAAACTGGAAAGACATGAACTGAATTTACTCGGCTCACCAGCCTTTACCTGCAACTAACAAGGGAAAGCCAGCTCCACACAAAGAGATGTAAAAATTCAAAAAATTATTATTACATATTCAAAAGCCTCGAATCCGGATACGCATTTAAAGCATAAGTGTTGATGAGGTAATTAGTAACGGCCTAAAACTAACTCAAAAATAAGTAACTCATGATAATGGCGTCTTCCTTACCATTTCCCGATTTAGCTGGGTAATAGTTGTAACGACGGTCCACTTCATTAAAACCTGCTTGCTCATAAATATGGATAGCTGGGTGATTACTTTCACGCACTTCTAACCAAGCACTCTCTGCTTTGGCTTGTTCACAGTGTTCAATAAACGCGTCCAGCAATTTTTGCCCTAGCCCTCTGCCCTGTTGAGAAGGCGCTACTGCAATATTTAATAGCGTCACTTCTCCAACAATATTCTGTCCATAGAAGTAACCAACCACTTGAGAGCCTTCCAGCATCACATGATGGCAAGCACCGCGACTGGATAAGTCACGAACCAAAGATTCGGCCCAAGGGTGAGAATGTGCTTGCTGCTCGATTTGCCAAACTTGGTCGAGGTGCTCTGCACGCATCGGCGTAATTTCAATTGTCACGCATTAGCTCCGTTAAGAGTACGAACAGATTTGTTGCCACAATGCGCGGCGCTGTTCGTTATTACCATCAATATCTTGTAATAGTGGCGAGGTCAGGTGCTTTGCCTTGATGCTTTGATCAGCATCACAGCCTGCAAACCACACCCACTCTAGCTGATGTTCACCCAGCATGGATAAGCGCTCAGGCTCTAGGTGTAGCGCATCATCAAGCGTGAGCTTAATGCTTTTTAATACGCGCTCAAACATCAATGCCGTCTCGTTTTCTGGACATATTGGCGATACCAATAGGAGTTTACATGAACTTTGCAAATCCAATAATGGCGATTGATAGCCTTCCAGTCTTTCAGGGTGTACCAGCTCCCATGTGCTGATCCCCATTTCACGTAAATACTGTTTCTCGTTAATTGACATTTTCCGTCACCTATTTGAACGAGGGCAATCCTATCAAATTATCGCGATTATACCTAAAGGACTTCAAGGAACACCTGAACACAATGAGATGATTTGGATATTCCTGAACATAGCGTTTTGCCAACGGCCACACATTGGGTATGACATATGAGGTACATTATGAAATTCTTAAATACGCTACTACTTTGCACACTGGTAGCCGCCACCAGCATGAGTGTTTTTGCTAATAACAGCGATGAGTGGGAGCTGATTGCAACGAAAACCGTTAACTTTCATACAGAAACAGATACCGTGACACCAAATAGCCTATTCCGAAACCGAAGCTTCAGTAAAATAAAACTAAAATGTGTGCAAGGAACGGTAGACATTAATGGTTTAAAAGTCGTCATGACAGATGGTAGTGAGAAAAAGCTTTCCTCTATGGGCGTACTAGCAAGCGGATTGTCGACTCGTGCCTGGAGCCTTCCAGTTACAAAAGAAGCCAAGCTAAAACAGATTGAAATGACTTACAGTAGCTGGGGAAGCACAAAACTCAGCCTGCTAGGGGTAAGTAAAAAAGCGAAAATAGAGGTCTGGGGCAAAAAGAAAAGTAACCAGTCATCCTAACCTCCCTATCTCAGTTTTCAGTGAATAAGAAAGAAGCCCACTTAGTCGTGGGCTTCTTTCATTTACAGTTCAGAGAACTCTGGCGCATAGTCTATGCGTCCGGAGCGTCCGGCACATTGACCTTCGACCAACTCTGCGATTCGAAATGCACCTTTAGGGACATCCCAAGCGCATTCGAAGCCCATCTCGTCGCATGATTGAAAACCCTGGCGCGCGTAATAATCAGGATCGCCCAACACCACACACACTGGATAGCCAAAATCACGCAGTGAATCAAAACCTTCTTTGATCAACTCTGCAGCGATGCCTTGGCGACGGTAATCTTCATGAACAGCTAATGGCGCTAGCCCTTGCCATGACAAATCTTCACCATTTAAGGTCACAGGGCTAAATAAAGCATGGCCTATCACCTCTCCCTCATCTGTACACGCGACTAAGGAAAGTGTGAATTTGCTGTTTTCGCGCAAACGCATCACAAGCTCAGCTTCAGCTTCCGTCGGGAAGGCGTGTTTCAATAAGCGGTCAATGGTAAGAATGTCCGCTGGGGCTTCAGTTCGAATAAGCATTCGCTACTCCGGTTGGTTGTGCAGGCGCTTGAACTCCTTTCTGAACAAAATCAGCCAATTGATTCAAAGCGACTTGCATTGCTTTCGGTAACTGCTCTAAGTCGACACTGTCCATTAAGTTTTTCACTTCTAAGCCAAGCTCAGTATCACCTTCAATTGAAAGGCGACGTTGGAAGAACAGTGTGTCAGGGTCTTCTTTACGACCAGCAATCAGTACTAGGTCGTTTAGATTACCACTAAAACTCACATCTTCCTGAACTGGTTTTTCAGCTACCACCAATTTTTCGTCTTGATAGCTGATGTACCATGCTAAGTTCAAGTCTTTAATCGCAACTTTTAACCACTTATCTTCAAGGAACTCAAAGTCACCATCTTCCAAGGCTTCTTTAAACACCATTTTTAGCCCTTCCAGCAACGCTTTTTGCTGAATTGGCTGTGGTAATAACTGGACTGGAGAACGCAAAATATTAGCTGCGTTCTTTACTAGTTGACTGCGAATCTTGTTTAACACGTTCATTATCCGTTACTTTGTCATTAGGTTGCTTATATTAAGCAATCGTGGCGATGAGATTACTGTTATGTATCAATAAAGTGCTTATTTTAGATTGGTGGTTTATTGCTCACTAACGCTTCTTTTTTTGAACTTACGTGTATTATTGATGCGAACAGGTGGATAAACACTTTTACAACCGTATTTTCAAAGTTATAGTTATCTGAGCGTATCCATGTGATTGTCGACTGCACAGCTAAAACCGCGAGCCCTTTAATGGCAAGTAACACTTTGGCTTGGTGGTAGATCGCCGCAGGCTTATCAGGGTGTCGCTTTTTATACACGGACGAATAATCTGGCTCATTGGAGATCGGTAATACCCTAATGCCTTCCCAGCAATTAAAACATTGGTTTGCCACGCTAACCTCAAATAGCCCTTTCTTCTTTGCCATTCTTGATAAAAAACACAATTATCGAATGGTAAGTGACCGTTACTGCGATATCGCAGGTTTAAGTCATGAGGAAATCGTCGGCTTAAACGATTGCCAAGTGCTGGGTGAACAGTTTTATAAGAAGCTTGCACCATACTATCAGCGCGCGTTCAAAGGGGCACATGTCGAAGCCGAAATCACGCTCGATGAAACCGACCTTGAAACCAGTCTTCACTTTAGTCTTTCGCCAGTTTTTGAAGGTAACGACATTCGCTTTGTTGTTTTTCACGCTGTCGATACTTCAGAAAAGCAGATACTCGTTCGCTCCTTAGAAGAGTCCGAAAGTAAGTTTGCGAAGTTAACACAACTGCTACCAGACGGCTTACTGCTTATCGAGGATGATATTGTCATCTCTGCGAACCCCGCATCAGCGCGCCTTCTCGGACTTAACTCTCCTCATGAATTGTTGGGCGAAGAGCTAAGTCGTTTATTCATCGATGAAAACAGTAAAAAGGTATTTAGTCATCGATTGAGTACATTAATTTCTGACAAACCTTTTGTCTGCTTAACCAGCGCAAGATGCGGCTTTGAACGGAAAGTTCAGCTACACGCGGATTCCACGGCGATATTAGGTAGCGAATCTCAAATTATCCTAATCCAAGATGCTGATGATGCGCCCAAAAACCTGTCTTCTGCATCGAATGAAGACATACACATTGACTCGCTCACCAAACTCTACAACCGCTTTGGCTTCACCAAACGTTTGGAACAGCTGATCAAAAAGCAAACACCGCTTCTGGTGTTCTATTTGGATATCGATAACTTCAAAAACATTAATGACTCACTTGGTCACCATATTGGCGATAAAGTGATTCAAGAGGTATCGGCCCGTCTTAAACGGTTACTACCAAACCAAGCGATTATTGGTCATTTGGGTGGCGATGAGTTTGGCGTCATTCTGCCGGAGCCAGAAAATACCCGCATGGCTGAAATTTTGTCCGATCGCATTATCTCGTTGATCAACCAACCTTTCGACTTGCACCACTTCAGCAAACGCCTTGCCTGTTCAATTGGTAGCGTTCGATACCCTGAAGACGGACAAGATGCGCGAATCCTACTACAAAATGCCGATACTGCGATGTATGAAGCCAAAGATCGTGGTAGAAATCGTCTGATCAAATTTAACGATCAAATGAACAAAGAAGCGCGTATGCGTTTGTGGCTCGAAATCGAACTGCAAAAAGCATTGCAGCAGAACGGTTTGGAAGTGTGGTATCAACCTAAGGTTAACGCGCGAGACTTCAGTATCAACGGCGCAGAAGCGCTCGTTCGTTGGAAACATCCAGTCGAAGGGTACATTAGTCCTGGCTCATTCATTCCTGTCGCCGAGCGCGCTGGGTTAATCGAACACCTTGGACGTGTCGTGATGCGTGATGTTTTCAATACGGTAAAACGTTGGAAGCAACAAGGCATACTGCCAGGCCGTGTCGCCATCAACCTCTCTCCCGAGCAATTTGGCAACCCACAGCTGATCGACTTTATGGAAAAGCTGCTTCGCACTACCGAGCTTGATCCAAGCTGCATTACCTTCGAGCTAACCGAAAGTGCCGTGATGAGTGATAGCGAACATACGCTGCAAATGTTGAATGCGATTAAAAAGCTTGGCTTCGCTCTCTCTATCGATGACTTTGGTACCGGCTACTCTTCTCTTTCCTACTTAGCGCGTTTCCCTATTGACGAGCTAAAAATCGACCGCGCTTTTATTAATGATATCGACACACTACCGAAACAAGTCACTGTGATTGAAAACATCATTAATCTGGGTAAGTCGCTCGACTTAACTGTCGTTGCCGAGGGGGTGGAAACCCACCAGCAAGCTACTTTGCTCTCTAACCTTCAATGTAATGCGATTCAAGGATTCCATTTTTATCGCCCGCAGCCAAAACATGAAATTGAAGAGCTGTTTGTACAGAATCGTCGTCACAAGAACTAACCCCGACCCGATACCCTTACTCGCAAGGGGTAAATATCGACTTTATTGAGCTAAACCTAACTTAGGTCAATTTCGCTATTCATAATTCTTCATAAAATGCGGACACCTTTTTATTCTCGATGATTGTGAGCATATGGAACTCTTGTGTCCCGCGGGTAACCTGCCTGCGTTAAAAACTGCGATTGATTGCGGTGCCGATGCCGTCTACATTGGTTTCAAAGATGATACCAACGCCCGTCACTTTGCTGGCCTCAACTTTAACGGCAAGAAATTAGAAAAAGCGGTGCAATACGTTCATGACCGCAATAAAAAAATTCATGTCGCGTTGAATACCTTCGCTCATCCCAATGGTTTCGAGCGCTGGACGAACGCAGTAGACAATGCAGCGGCACTGGGTGTAGACGCGCTGATTGTTGCAGACATTGCAGTGCTGGAGTACGCGGCTCGCAAATATCCCGATCTGGAACTACACCTTTCAGTGCAAGCATCAGCGACCAACGTCGCAGCCATTGATTTTTACAAACAAAACTTCAACGTAAAACGGGTAGTATTACCTCGCGTTTTATCGATTCATCAGGTCAAACAGCTTTCACGCAACATCACTAGTGATGTCGAGTTAGAAGTCTTTGCTTTTGGTAGCCTTTGCATCATGTCTGAAGGTCGCTGCTACCTATCGTCATACATGACAGGTGAGTCTCCAAACACTGTGGGAGCATGCTCTCCAGCTAAGTACGTTCGCTGGCAAGAAACAGAAAATGGTCTGGAATCCCGCCTTAACGACATTTTGATCGATCGCTACAGCGCTGGTGAAAATGCGGGCTACCCTACCTTGTGTAAAGGTCGTTTCGAAGCAGAAATCGAAGGCGAGAAAAAACGTTACCACGCATTGGAAGAACCAACCAGTTTGAACACCCTCTCTATGCTGCCAGAACTATTTGCTGCAAATGTGGCGTCTGTAAAAATTGAAGGTCGCCAACGTAGCCCAGCTTACGTAGAACAAGTCACTCGAACATGGCGAGCCGCGATTGACCGTTACCAAGCAAACCCAGAAGCTTATCAAGTCGAAGCGGCTTGGGATGCCGCATTGGCAAACGTGTCTGAAGGTACGCAGACCACACTTGGTGCTTATCACCGCAAATGGCAGTAGAGGTTAAGATGGATAATTCAATGAAATACGCGCTTGGCCCGCTATTGTACTTCTGGCCAAAACAAGATATCGAAGCGTTTTATGAACAAGCGAAATCAAGCTCCGCGGACATCATCTATCTTGGGGAAACCGTATGTTCAAAACGTCGAGAAATAAAGCCTTCGCATTGGCTTGAAATCGCAAAAGAGCTGTCTGCATCTGGCAAGCAAGTGGTGCTATCAACAATGGCACTACTAGAAGCTCCGAGTGAAGTAAACATAATGAAGAAGTACATCGACAACGGTGACTTCGCGATTGAAGCAAATGACGTATCTGCTGTTCAATTGGCATCAGAGCATAAAGTGCCTTTCGTCGTTGGCCCTGCAATCAATACTTATAACGCACACACGCTCAACTTATTTTTGAAGCAAGGTATGATGCGTTGGTGCATGCCTGTCGAGCTATCTCGCGAATGGTTAAACGATACTTTAGTTCAGTGTGACGAGCTTGGTATTCGTAACAAGTTTGAAGTTGAGGTATTTAGCCACGGTTATTTGCCTTTAGCGTATTCCGCTCGCTGTTTCACAGCCCGAGCTGAAAACCGAGCGAAAGACGATTGCGAAACCTGCTGTATCAAATACCCTACGGGTATCCAGGTCAGCAGCCAAGAAGGGCAAGAAGTCTTTAACCTTAACGGCATTCAAACACAGTCAGGGTATTGCTACAACCTCATCAATGACTTACCTACTATGAAAGGGCTGGTTGATGTGGTCCGGTTAAGCCCTCTTGGTATCGACACTTTTTCAGAGTTAGAGCGTTTTCGCTCAAACGAATACGGCGATAATCCTGAAAAGCTCGAAAGCCGCCAATGCAATGGCTATTGGCATCAACTAGCGGGCTTAGAAGTAAAAACCATTTAATCCTTAAAGATAAAAGCGAGGCCTAGCCTCGCTTTTATCTGTTAGCTTTTGTTAGCAGGCTTGCACCCTTGGTTCGACAGAACTCTCATTAAGCAGCTTTTTCACATCTCGCCACAACATACTGATCACGACCAAACTCAATGCAATGTTAGACAATGGGAAAGCTAACCAAATACCTGTCACGCCGAAAAGTTTCGGCATAATGAATAAGAATGGCAACTGGACCAGCATGTTGCCTAGTGTTACAAACATAGCTTTGCTGCCTTTGTTTACTGATTGATAGTACGCGGCCGCCACAACTAAAAAACCATCTAAGAACAACGCAAACATGTGTAAACGAATCCCGATCACGGTGCTATCAATCAACTGTTGGTCAGCATTATTAAACACCGCAACCAGTTCGTACGGGAAAAGGTTCATCAAAACAACGAACGCCACCCCACCAAGCACAGATGTCCCCATCGCGACCTTTAATAACTTTCTGATGTTCTCCTGATTACGTGCACCGTGGTTGAAGCTCACTAAAGGCTGCATACCATTCGCAATTCCTTCTGCTATCAGATAGTAAACCGTCACGATGTACCCCAAAATGGCGTACGCTCCGATCAACATTGCACTTCCGTATTGAGCAAATAACGCGTTGTGCAGTGCCACCATCACAGAGCCGTAGGCGTACATAAAGAAACTTGATGTACCTATCATGATAATCTTTGGTGCAGCATCAACCTGAACTTTGAAGTCGCGGATACGAAGGCGTAATGTTGCTTTTGAAGTAAAGAAGTAACCAATACCGAGCACAGTGACCACTAATTGTGCAAGTGCAGTGGCAATAGCGGCTCCGGTTAACTCCCACTCCAACCAAGCAATAAATACGTAGTCTAATACAATGTTAATAACGGCACCGATGACCATCAAAATCGTTGCTAAGTTCGGGCTGTCGTCATTGCGTAATAAAAACGGAACTGCGATAGAACCCAACGTGAATACGCACGCGACAATCAGAATATGCAAATATTGCAGCGCAAGTTCAAACACTCGCCCTTCCGCACCTTGCCAGCGAATAAATTCATCCGAAAACAAGAACAATATTGTAGCAACGATCGGCATCAATGCCGCTAACAACGTCAATCCGGTCGTTAGGATTCGCTTAGCGCCTTCATGATCGTTCTCTCCTTGCTTGATCGAAGTCAGCGCGCCAGTCCCCACCCCAATCATCATTCCTATACCGAGGATCGAACCGATAATAGGCCACGCAACATTGATCCCAGCTAATCCGTCAGCGCCAACATAACGGCCAATAAAAATGCCATCAACTATTTGATACAAACCGTTTACGAGCATTGCTGCGACGGTTGGAATCGTATATTTCCAAAACTGTCTATAAATTGAGTTTTGCATGACTGTCACCAGTAGTTAGCAAAGCTAACCATTTAATTAGCAAGACTAACTAAATGGTTAAATTAAATAAAAGAAAGATGAAACAACAAAAACTAAACCATACAGCTGAGGCCTTTGCTTTAGTTTAAAATGACTTATTACTCAATGCTTTATTAAGTAAAGCTTGTAACTGCTCAGCTTCTTGCTGATTCAATTGTTGCATCATTTGTTCAGAGATATCTTTGTAAACCACCTGTTCCAAAGACATTTTTTCTGCGACTTCTTCCGTAAGCAACACACGCTTAGCACGAGCATCCTCATTACATGCGATGCGTTTCACCAAACCCTTTTTTTCCAAACGCACAACCATTGTCGATGCGGAAGGCTTAGTCACTTGCAGCTCTTCTGCAAGATCGGTTATTCGCACACCCTCAGGGTAAACCTGAATCACACGTAAATAATCGAACTCATTAAAGCTTAGATGTGATAATGGATCTTCTTTGGCATAGACACGCCAAGCTTTGGCGCAAAAACGCTCTAAATCAATCAAGCTTTCTTCTAATGCCATAAAAGCCACCACCACTTAGTTAGCAAGACTAACTATTTTAAATGAGTCACTCATCAAGTTCAATCATAAAAAAGCCGCTCTCATCGAGCGGCTCTAAATCATTCAATTTCCAGCTTCTTGGCAGCCTTTAACTTGGCCAATCTATCTTGCTGTAATTGATCGTAAATTTGCGCCAGCTCCAAGAAAGAATAGCGATGCTCAACATAATCATAAACGTTGAACGAAATCGCGAGCTTATAAAGTGAGATGGCACTTGCGATATCACCTTCAAGCTGATTACGCTTTCCAAGATAGAAATACGTTTCCGTCAATCGTTCAGCTAGGCGATAGTTCTCTCTCGTTCCATCCATAATTGCTTTAAGCGCGTCTTCGTCCGAGACGTCTCGTAGCATGATGGCAACAAGAACCCATCCCCACTCTTCACTACGATCTCGTAAATAACGCTGTTGAAGATTGGCTTTTGCTTGCTCTGGATTTTGCTCAGCTTCGATGATGTACAGCCATAATGAACGAAAAGGATCCGTTGGCATTTCTTGATAGTGCTTGGTCATATCTTCTAAAGCGAGATCGATTCGACCACCATAATACAGTGCAATCGCACGGTTGCGCTCAGCATAGGTATTATCAGGAGCCAACTCTATGGTCGAGTCAAACGCTTCATATGCCGCATCAAACTCTCCTACTTGGGTAAAGTATACCCCCAAAAGATTGAAGATGTCCGGCTGAGCGGGATTCAACTGCAAAGACTGGTTAAAGTCCAAACGGGCAAGATCACGCAAACCAACGCTGTCGTAGTAGCTACCGCGCTCATAATGCATTTTAGCGCGCACTTCATCACTAAGGTCGGGACGTTGTAGCAACTGCGAGAGACGCGCGATTTGTACTTCTTGTTGAACACTAGGCTGAAGTGGCACCGCCATCGGTGGATATAACCACTTTTGTGCTGATTGTTGAGAAGTATTTGCACAACCGGTCAGCGCGATAGCAACACATAAAATTGCGGTTTGAAACCATTTCACTAATTGATACTCCTGTTTGGACCGCTCAAGATTTGTTTCTCTTAATGCAATATAGGCGATAACCTCGTTTGAGGTTAATACATCGAAACAAACCAAAAAAGGGGAGCGAAAATGCTCCCCTTTTATAACATGCTTTCAGGCCCTTAATCTAATAAAAGGCTGAAAGTCTCATTTTGTCTTACTCGTCTTTAGCAGCTGGTGCTTCAGCAGCAGCTTCTTCAGCTGGCTTTTCTACCGCTTCTTTCATGCTTAGACGTACACGGCCTTGGCGGTCGATTTCAAGAACTTTAACTTGAACTTCTTGACCTTCAGCCAGGTAGTCAGACACTTTCTCTACGCGTTTTTCTGCGATTTGAGAAATGTGTACAAGACCATCTTTGCCTGGAAGAACCGTTACGAATGCACCGAAGTCTGCTAGACGTGCAACTTTACCTGTGTAGATACGGCCCACTTCAACTTCAGCAGTGATCTCTTCGATACGGCGGATAGCTTCTTTCGCAGCAGTGCCTTCAGTTGCCGCAATCTTGATAGTACCGTCGTCTTCGATTTCGATAGTTGTACCAGTCTCTTCAGTTAGAGCACGGATAACTGCACCACCTTTACCGATAACGTCTTTGATCTTCTCAGCGCTGATCTTCATCGTGTGAATACGCGGAGCAAATTCAGAGATGTCTTCACGAGCACCAGAGATTGCTTCATCCATTACAGATAGGATGTGCTTACGTGCGCCTTGAGCTTGGTTAAGCGCAATTTGCATGATTTCTTTAGTGATGCCTTCGATCTTGATGTCCATTTGAAGTGCAGTGATACCAGTGTTAGTACCTGCTACTTTAAAGTCCATGTCACCTAGGTGGTCTTCATCGCCAAGGATGTCAGAAAGTACAACGAAATCGTCACCTTCTTTAACAAGACCCATTGCGATACCAGCAACAGATGCTTTGATTGGTACACCTGCGTCCATAAGCGCAAGAGAAGTACCACATACTGAAGCCATTGAAGATGAACCGTTAGATTCAGTGATTTCCGATACAACACGTACTGTGTATGGGAACTCATCAACAGAAGGCATTACTGCAGCAATACCGCGCTTCGCCAGTTTACCGTGGCCGATTTCACGACGCTTAGGAGAACCTACAAAACCAGTTTCACCTACACAGTATGGAGGGAAGTTGTAGTGCAGTAGGAAGTGATCTTTACGCTCACCAGTTAGCTCATCGATGATTTGAGCATCACGCTGAGTACCTAGCGTTGCCGTAACGATCGCCTGAGTTTCACCACGAGTGAATAGCGCGCTACCGTGAGTACGAGGAAGAACACCAGTACGTACATCTAGTGCACGAACCATGTCTTTTTCACGGCCATCGATACGAGGGTTACCTGCAATAATACGGCTACGTACTACTGTCTTCTCTAGATCATGGAAGATAGTGTGGATTTCTTTTGTATCTGCTTCAGGATCTTCAGCAAGAAGAACTTCATTTACTTCCGCAGCGATCTCATGGATGCGGTCGTAACGAGCCATTTTCTCAGTAATTTGGTAGGCTTCAACAAGTTTAGCTTCTGCTAGATCAGCAATCTTATTTTTAAGCGCTGTGTTCTCTTCAGGAGCAACCCAATCCCAAGCAGGAGTTGCAACTTCTGCTTTGAATTCGTTGATAGCTTGAATAGCAACTTGTTGTTGGTCATGACCATAAACAACCGCCGCTAGCATTTCTTCTTCAGTTAGGTTGTCCGCTTCTGACTCAACCATCAGTACTGCTGACTCTGTACCTGCAACAACAAGGTCAAGCTTAGAAGTTTCTAGTTCAGTTTGGCTAGGGTTAAGTACAAGCTGACCATCGATATGACCAACACGCGCCGCACCGATAGGGCCGTTGAATGGAATGCCAGAGATAGCAAGAGCAGCAGAAGTACCGATCATTGTAACGATATCTGGCTGAACATCTGGGTTTACAGACATTACTGTCGCGATAACCTGAACTTCGTTTTTAAACGCGTCTGGGAATAGCGGACGGATTGGACGGTCGATTAGACGAGCTGTTAGCGTTTCGCCTTCAGAAGGACGACCTTCACGTTTGAAGAAGCCGCCTGGGATTTTACCCGCAGCGTAAGTACGCTCTTGGTAGTTAACCGTTAGTGGGAAGAAGTCTTGACCTGCAACGGCTTCTTTTTTACCTACAACAGATACGAATACAGACGTATCATCCATTGTGACCATAACTGCTGCTGTAGCTTGACGTGCAATAACGCCAGTTTCTAAAGTAACTGTGTGGTTACCGTACTGGAACGTTTTAACAACTGGTTTTTCGAACATTGTTATTCCTTGTTTCTAATTTTCCTTTAGTGCTTAAAGAAATCTTAGATGTGTTAATTGACACTCAAGGCATTACGAATCGCGACTAGTAAAAAGAAACTCGGAAATTCCTTTTGAATAGTCGCGACCTTTTGGTCGACGTGGTTGACTGTAATGCTATGAGCTTTTGAGAAAACCTCTTACAAGGTTTAGCCGCCAGTATTATAACGGCATAAGTCTAATTTGGCTAAATTTAGGCAACAAAAAAGGGGCATAAAGCCCCTTTTTAGACAAACTGCTATGCAGTCGCAGATTAGCGACGTAGGCCTAGACGTTTGATTAGGTCTTGGTAGCGAGCTAGGTTTTTACCTTTTAGGTAATCTAGAAGCTTACGACGACGAGAAACCATGCGTAGAAGACCACGACGGCTGTGGTGATCGCCTTTGTGCGCTTTGAAGTGACCTTGTAGGTGGTTGATAGAAGCTGTAAGTAGAGCTACTTGAACTTCTGGTGAACCAGTGTCGCCTTCGCCTTGTGCGTATTCTGCAACGATTGCTGCTTTAGTTTCTGCATTCAGAGACATAATTCTCTCCTAATAAGAGTAGGTTTAAAGTTGTAGCAGCCAATCTCTGATTCAGCCGCTACGCGAAGCGCGGATTATAGGGAAATTTCCTATCTCGTGCAATATAAAAATACCGACACTCAGGTCGGTATTTTCAATCATTTACTTGGATGCAACGTCATCTCGGAACACGACCAATCGCTTAGGAGCGATTTTGCCATCTTCGTTCATTTCGCCAACGCCAATAAACAAGCGTTCTTCACCCATAGTAAGGCGAAGTGAGCCCTCTGTCGGAGCACCAAATACTTGAACGGGCTGCCCATGTTGGACCATATTCGCCAGTTCAGGCACCAAGTTGACTTCTGGTAAGTCTTCTACCGCTGTATCCATTGGCAAAAGCAGTGGGTCCAGTAGTTCTCGAGGCGCTCGTTCCTCGCGGAGAGCTTGCTCTAGCAACTCATTTAGTTGCTCAAGTGTTACCATATTCTCGTAAGGGTATTTAGCAACACCAGTACGACGAAGCATAGTTACGTGCGCACCACAACCTAACATTTCGCCCAGATCATCAACGATAGTACGAATATAGGTACCTTTAGAGCAGTGCACTTCCATCTCTACTTCATCGCCTTCAAAACGGTGAAGAACAATCTCATATACCGTGATCTTACGAGATTCACGCGGAACTTCGATGCCTTTACGAGCGTATTCATACAAGGGTTTACCTTGATACTTCAACGCAGAGAACATGGAAGGCACTTGATCAGATTCACCACGGAACTGATCGATGCACGCTTCTAGCTTGTCTAACGTAACATCGACTGGACGCGTCTCTACAACTTCACCATCCGAGTCAGACGTATTGGTACGTTCACCCAGCTTTGCGATCACGCGGTAGCGTTTATCAGAATCAAGAAGAAACTGAGAAAATTTTGTCGCTTCACCCAAGCAAATTGGCAGCATGCCTGTCGCTAATGGGTCCAAGGCTCCAGTGTGGCCTGCTTTCTCGGCAAAGTAGATTCGCTTTACTTTTTGCAGTGCATCATTGGAAGAGATACCTGTTGGTTTGTCCAACAGTATAACGCCATTAATTGGACGACCTTTACGACGACGAGCCATTATTCTTCGTCCTCACGACCAGAATCTTTTTGCTTTTGTTTGTCTGAACTAACGACTTCAGACACTAGGTTAGACATACGCATACCTTCAACAAGCGTATTGTCATAGTGGAAGCGGATTTCTGGCGTTAAACGTAGACGAATACGCTTACCTAACATCATGCGAATGTGCACTTCGTGCTCACGTAGCGCTGCTAGACATGATTCTGGTGTTTGCTCACCCACACACAGGAAGGTCACAAATACTTTTGCGTAAGCTAGGTCACGAGAGACTTCTACGTCTGAGATCGTCACCATGCCAAGGCGAGAGTCACGGACTTCACGTTGAAGGATCATCGCTAGTTCTTTTTGCAGCTGCTGTGCAACGCGCTGCGTGCGGCTAAATTCTTTTGACATATCTTTACTCTTATATAGAAAGAATGGGGGGTTGGTCAAAGCCAGCCCCCCATGGTGTATTCAACAACCAATTACTACTTATCTTTCAAAGACAATATTAGTAATTTTAGTCAATTAGTCTAGAGTACGTTTAATTTCAACGATTTCGAAGACTTCGATTTGGTCACCAACGCGAACATCATTGTAGTTCTTAACGCCGATACCACATTCGTAGCCATTCTTAACTTCTTGAACGTCATCTTTGAAACGACGTAGTGACTCTAGTTCACCTTCGTAAATAACAACGTTATCACGTAGTACACGGATTGGGTTGTTACGCTTGATCACACCTTCTGTAACCATACAACCAGCGATAGCGCCCAGTTTCGGTGACTTAAACACGTCACGAACTTCAGCAAGACCAATGATCTCTTGCTTGAATTCTGGAGCAAGCATACCGCCCATTGCTTGTTTCACTTCATCAATCAATTGGTAAATGATTGAGTAGTAACGTAAGTCAACAGCTGCGGCTTCAACAGCACGGCGAGCAGAAGCATCTGCACGAACGTTAAAGCCAAGGATGATTGCGTTTGAAGCTTCCGCTAGTACTACGTCAGTTTCCGTAATACCACCTACACCAGAACCAACGATGTTCACTTTAACTTCGTCAGTAGATAGCTTAACTAATGAGTCAGCGATTGCTTCTACAGAACCTTGAACGTCTGCTTTAAGTACAACGTTAAGTTCAGCAACTTCACCAGCAGTCATGTTAGAGAACATGTTCTCTAGTTTAGATTTCTGCTGACGAGCAAGTTTCACTTCACGGAACTTACCAGCACGGTAGTTAGCTACTTCACGCGCTTTACGCTCGTCACGAACTACTGTTGCTTCATCACCTGAAGATGGTACACCTGAAAGACCTAGGATCTCTACAGGGATAGATGGGCCAGCCGAAGTAATTTCTTTACCTAGCTCATCACGCATTGCACGAACACGGCCGTATTCTTGACCACAAAGAACGATGTCGCCTTTGTTTAGTGTACCTGATTGAACAAGTACTGTTGCAACTGGACCACGACCTTTATCTAGGCGAGATTCAACAACAACACCAGATGCCATGCCCTCAGCTACAGCTGTAAGTTCAAGAACTTCAGACTGAAGAAGGATTGCTTCTAGAAGACCATCGATGTTTGTACCCTGTTTAGCAGAGATGTGAACGAACATGTTCTCACCGCCCCACTCTTCAGGAATAACGTCGTATTGAGCAAGCTCGTTCTTAACGTTATCTGGGTTCGCGTCTTCTTTATCGATCTTGTTCACAGCAACAATTAGAGGAACGCCTGCCGCTTTCGCGTGCTGAATCGCTTCTACTGTTTGTGGCATTACGCCATCGTCTGCTGCAACTACAAGAACAACGATATCTGTTGCTTGAGCACCACGAGCACGCATTGCAGTAAACGCTGCGTGTCCAGGAGTATCAAGGAACGTGATCATGCCGTTGTCTGTTTCAACGTGGTACGCACCAATGTGCTGAGTAATACCACCCGCTTCGCCAGAAGCAACGTGTGTGCGACGGATGTAGTCAAGTGTTGACGTTTTACCGTGGTCAACGTGACCCATGATAGTAACAACTGGAGCACGTGGAACTGCTTCCGCGTTAGTGTCACGGTCAGATAGTACCGCTTCTTCCAGTTCGTTCTCTTTACGAAGAACTACTTTATGGCCCATTTCTTCAGCAACAAGTTGTGCTGTTTCTTGGTCGATCACTTGGTTGATAGTCGCCATAGCGCCCATCTTCATCATTACTTTGATAACTTCTGTCGCTTTAACCGACATCTTGTTAGCGAGTTCTGATAGAACGATCGTTTCGCCAATTACAACGTCTTGCTTAGCAACCGTTGCTGACTTATCAAACCCGTGCTGCATTGAAGTCGGCTTAGCAAGTTTGCCCTTACGACCTCTACCGCCACGTTGGTTGTTACGGCCACCGCGAGCTTGGTCGTCTTTACCCGAAGCTGCTTTTTTCTTCTTACGACGACCGCCTTCTACTTTGCGATCTGCTTCATCTTCGGCTTCACGTGCGTATTGTGAAGTCGTTACATGGTAATCTGTATCTTCCATATCACCCTTTTTCTCTTCTGCAGCAGACCAACGCTCTTTATTCTTTTCAGCCAATTCGCGAGCTTCTTCAAGCTTGCGCTGACTTTCCTCTTCAGCCTTACGCTTAGCTTCTTCTTCCTGACGACGTTTAAGCTCGTCGGCCTCTTTTCGCGCTGCTTCTTGCTTAATTTTCTCTTCAGCATCACGCTTTGCTTTTTCTTCAGCATTACGTTGTGCATTCGTATCTACGTCTCGCTTCGCTTTTTCTTCAGCTTCACGTTTCGCTTTTTCTTCCGCTTCACGTTTTGCTGCTTCTTCAGCTTCACGTTTCGCAGCTTCTTCAGCTTCACGTTTTGCAGCTTCTTCTGCTGCACGTTTTGCTGCTTCTTCTGCTTCTCGTTGTGCTGCTTCTTCAGCTTCACGTTTCGCTTCATCTTCAATTGTGCTGCGCTTCACGTATGTACGTTTTTTGCGCACCTCAACCTGAACATTCTTACTCTTACCACCACCCGCGTTCACACTAAGTGTACTACGAGTTTTACGCTGAAGCGTAAGGCGAGTCGGCTCTGAATCACCTGATTTATCACCGTGTTCTTTCTTTAAATGAGAGAGAAGCTTCTGCTTCTCTTCATCAGTAACATTGTCAGAGCTCGCCTTTTTAATGCCAGCGTCAGCAAGTTGTTCAATCAAGCGGTCGACTGGCGTACCAATCTCATCACTCAGTGCTTTAACTGTTAATTGTGTCATGCCGCTTCCTCCTTGCCGAAAATTATGCTTCTTCGCCGAACCAACAGATGTTACGTGCGGCCATAATTAGCTCACCTGCACGTTGTTCGGTCAGGCCTTCGATACCTTCTAAATCGTCAATACCTTGGTCAGCAAGATCTTCCAGTGTCGCTACACCTTTCGCTGCCAATTTAAATGCCATCTCACGCTCAAGACCTTCAAGTGCAAGTAGGTCCTCAGCTGGTTCTAGACCTTCAAAAGACTCTTCTTGTGCTAGTGCGATCGTCGTTAGTGCATCTTTTGCACGTCCACGAAGCTCTTCGATTAGTTCTTCATTCAAACCATCGATTTCTAGTAGCTCGTTAACTGGCACGTATGCGATTTCTTCTAGCGTTGAGAAACCTTCTTCAACAAGAAGTTGAGCGAAGTCTTCTTCAATATCTAGGTACTTCATGAAGTTTTCAATAGATGCTTGTGATTCTTCAGCGTGTTTCTTCTGAAGATCAGCAACTGTCATAACATTCAGTTCCCAACCGGTTAGTTGAGATGCTAGACGCACGTTTTGACCGTTACGACCAATAGCTTGCGCTAGGTTGTCAGCTTCAACTGCGATGTCCATTGAGTGTGCATCCTCATCAACGATGATAGAAGCAACATCAGCTGGCGCCATTGCGTTGATAACGAATTGAGCTGGGTTATCATCCCAAAGAACGATATCGATACGCTCACCACCAAGTTCGCCAGAAACAGCTTGTACACGTGCACCACGCATACCAACACACGCACCTACAGGGTCGATACGTTTGTCATTTGTTTTGACAGCGATCTTAGCGCGAGAACCAGGATCACGTGCAGCGCCTTTCAGCTCGATAATATCTTCTGCGATTTCAGGCACTTCAACACGGAAAAGTTCTGCCAACATTTCTGGCTTAGAACGAGTGATGAACAATTGGAAACCACGTGCTTCAGGCGCGACTTTGTAAAGAAGGCCACGTACGCGGTCGCCTGGACGGAAGTTTTCACGAGGAAGTTGGTCATCACGCAGGATTACCGCTTCAGCGTTATTACCAAGATCAAGCACGATTGTGTCACGGTTTACTTTTTTCACGACACCAGTGATTAGATCACCTTCATTGTCGATGAACTGTTCAACGATTTGTGCGCGCTCAGCTTCACGAACTTTTTGAACGATAACTTGTTTAGCAGTTTGAGTCGTAATACGGTCAAACGTTACTGATTCGATTTCGTCTTCTACGTAGTCGCCAAGCTCGATTGAGTCATCTTCGTATTGCGCTGCTTCTAGTGAGATCTCTTTTGTAGGGTTCTCAACGTCATCAACAACTAACCAACGGCGGTAAGTGACAAACTCACCGGTTTTACGGTCAATGGCAACACGTACGTCGATTTCGATTTCGTATTTTTTCTTTGTAGAAGTTGCTAGAGCAATCTCAAGAGCCTCAAAGATACGCTCACGAGGTACCGCTTTTTCGTTCGATACCGCTTCTGCTACCGCTAAAATTTCTTTACTCATTGTATTTAGCCTCTAAGCTTAAACTTTTTTAGGGAACTAAAATTTAGGGATCAGGTTAGCTTTGGAAATGTTACTTAGAGCAAACTCTTCTTGCTGACCGTCTACAGTAATTGTCACTGTTTCGCCATCAACACCGTGGATAATACCTTTCCACTTACGACGGTTTGCTACAGCCATTTTCAATACGATGCTGACCTCGTGACCAATAAATTGCTCGTAATGTGCTGCTTTAAAAAGTGGTCTTTCTAAACCTGGAGAAGACACTTCTAGGCTGTAAGCAACAGAAATTGGATCTTCAACGTCTAAAACTGCACTAACTTGGTGGCTAACTTCTGCACAGTCGTCTACGTTAATACCATTTTCATGGTCAATGTAGATACGTAACGTTGAGTGCGCGCCTGCACGAATGAATTCTAATCCAACTAACTCATAACCTGATGCCGCTACTGGCGCGTCAAGCATTTCAGTAAGTTGTCTTTCTAAACCAGTCATTTAACCACTCCAGAAACAAAAAAAGGGCTCAGAGCCCAATCAAAAAACCAAGCAGTATCTGAGCTATTTCAAAAAGCTCAGATAACAAAAAACCCCGATAGTCGGGGTTTTATGCTGCTGGACCCTGATACGTTAAGAATAGCCAACAATTGCTTTTCTTAACTCGTAGTGTGGTTAGCACTACGCAAACTTGCCAATCTACGATTTCCTTTTAAGGAAAGAGATTGGTTGCGGGGGCCGGATTTGAACCGACGACCTTCGGGTTATGAGCCCGACGAGCTACCAAGCTGCTCCACCCCGCGTCCGACTTGCTGAGCATTATACTCGCAAACAAGTGATTTACAAGTTTGTAAATACATGGTGCCGAGAGAGGGACTCGAACCCTCACACCTAAGGCACTAGCACCTCATGCTAGCGTGTCTACCAATTTCACCATCTCGGCATCAAAACCTTACAGCTTATTGAGGAATTTCATCACCCGCAGGGGCAGGAACTTCACTCGCTGCATCCTTAACTTGTTCAACAACTGGTTGACCTAACGTTGGGTCTACCCATTGTGATTCAGTCTGGTGCGTAGACATACGACCAAGTAACAAGCTAACAATAAAGAATACGGTTGCTAAAATAGCAGTTGTTCGGGTTAAGAAATTACCTGAGCCGCCAGCACCAAACACTGTGTTTGAAGCACCAGCACCGAACGAGGCTCCCATATCTGCGCCTTTACCTTGTTGAATCAACACAAGGCCAATCACACCAAGCGCTGCCAACAGGTAAATCACAAGTAGAACTGAAAACATTTTTTCCACCTATGTTCCAAATTGTTGAGCCAGCGCCGTTCAAAAGAATAAATCATAATGAACAAGGCTAGCGACCTCCTAACGGGAGGCGGAGCAATACTAGCGAAAGCCAGTAACGCTGACAAGGGAAAATTAGTAAAAAATCAATGCCAATGCGTTAAGCGCTCAAAAAAAGGGCAAAAGATGCCCTTTTCATTCAAGACATGCTTTAACGCAATGATTAACAACTTGCTTTAACAGCCTCAGCGATTTTCAATGCTGAGTGTTGAACTAGTTCACCATCTTCGCCTTCCACCATAACGCGGATCAAAGGCTCAGTGCCAGACTTACGCAGCAGTACACGCCCTTTATCACCAAGTGTCGCCTCTACTTCAGCGACAGCGTTTAATACAGCTGTAGCTTCAAGAGGGTTACTTTCTCCTGAGAAACGGACATTTTCTAAAACCTGAGGATATAATGTCATTCCTTGCGATAGTTCATATAAAGACATATCGCTGCCAATTACAGAAGCAAGTACTTGAAGTGCAGCAACAATCGCATCGCCGGTTGTGACTTTATCTAATAAGATCACATGGCCTGAGTTTTCAGCACCAATTTTCCAACCTTTTTCTAGCAGTTGCTCCATGACATAACGGTCACCAACAGCAGCACGTACAAACGGAATGCCTAGCTGCTTTAAACCATTTTCCATACCCAAGTTAGTCATTAGTGTACCAACAACACCACCCTTTAGCTCACCACGACGAAGTGCATCACGAGCGATGATATAAGCAATTTGGTCACCATCAACTTTGTTACCTAGGTGGTCGACCATAATGATGCGGTCACCATCACCATCAAATGCGAGACCAAGGTGCGCTTGCTCTTCAACAACACGCTGTTGAAGAGCTCGTACGTCTGTTGCGCCCACTTTTTCATTAATGTTGATGCCGTTAGGCTCTACGCCCATAGCGATAACTTCTGCCCCAAGTTCTTTGAAAACATTTGGAGCGATGTGGTACGTTGCACCGTGCGCACAGTCTACTACGATCTTAAAGTTCGCAAGGCTCAACTCAGATGGGAAAGTACTCTTACAGAATTCGATGTAACGACCAGCTGCATCATTTAGGCGGGTTGCTTTACCAAGCTCAGCAGACTCCACACATTCAATTTCTTTATCTAACTCAGCTTCGATCGCCAATTCGATATCGTCAGGTAGCTTAGTACCCTCAGAAGAAAAGAATTTAATGCCGTTGTCGTAATATGGGTTATGTGATGCAGAAATCACAATACCAGCCTCGGCACGGAAAGTCTGAGTTAAATATGCCACAGCTGGAGTTGGCATGGGACCAGTAAATGTTGCTTTAAGTCCCGCAGCTGCAAGGCCAGCCTCTAGTGCAGATTCAAGCATATAACCTGAAATACGTGTATCTTTACCTATGATAACTTTCTTTGTGCCTTGTTTCGCTAGTACACGACCAGCAGCCCAGCCAAGCTTAAGTACGAAGTCTGGAGTGATTGGGTATTGTCCTACTTTACCGCGCACACCGTCAGTACCAAAGTAACGTCTTTCATTCGACATAAACTTTCCTTTATTATTTTTAAATATTGTTTTTCGTCATCTCAACAACTTTCATCGCTTCGATTGTCTCTTCAAAGTCATGCACGCGAATGATCTGCGCGCCTTTCATCGCGGCAATCGTAGCGCAAACGACACTTGCGTTCGTACACTCTGCCGCTGGCTTGTCTAACAGTTTGAAGATCATGGATTTACGAGACATGCCAGCCAAAATAGGCAGGCCGAATTCATGAAACTTTTCAAGATGAGCAAGCATATGATAATTGTGTTCGATTGTTTTGCCAAAGCCAAACCCAGGATCGAGAATCAGTTGAGATTTATCAATCCCTGCTGCTTCACACGCCGCGATACGTTCTTCTAGAAAAGCCGACACGTCCCCCATTAAATCATCATAATGAGGGTCAACTTGCATGGTCCTAGGCTGACCTTTCATATGCATCAGACAAATTGGAAGGTTTGCTTCTGCTGCGACTTCCAGAGCACCTGGCTCTTGCAGCGAGCGGATGTCATTGATCAAATCAGCCCCAGCATCAATTGCTTGACGCATCACTTCTGCTTTACTGGTGTCAACGGAAATCCATACATCATATTTTTCACGAATGGCTTTGATTACTGGGACAACACGCCTAAGCTCTTCTTCCAAAGACACATCCGGTGCACCAGGTCTTGTTGATTCACCACCAACATCAACAATACTTACACCAGCCTTTATCATTTTATCAACTTGAGCAAGAGCAAGTTCAATTGAGTTGTATTTACCGCCATCCGAAAAGGAATCCGGTGTCACATTTAGAATGGCCATGACATGTGGACGCGAAAGGTCCAAGGATTTGTTATTTGCTGTAATCATCATCATAAACACAAAAACCCCGAGATAACTCGGGGTTTAATATTATCGATACTCTTTATTCAGAGTCTTTCTTTTCAGGCGCTTCGTTAGAAGTTGTTTCAGAAGAGCTAGGCTGTTCTGCATCTTTCGCAGTCTCCGTTGCTTCTTCTTTAACTTCTTGCTTTGCTTGAGGCTTGTCGCTGTCTTCTGGTTTGCTTGCTGAGTTATCACTCCAGCCCGCAGGCTCACGAATTTCAGCTTTGCGCTCCATTAAGTCATCAATCTGGCGAGCATCAATGGTTTCATACTTCATCAGCGCATCTTTCATCGCATGCATGATATCCATGTTCTCTTGAAGAATCTTCTTCGCACGGTCATAGTTGCGGTCAATGATCTGACGAACTTCATCATCAATCAACTTCGCCGTATCGTCAGATACATGCTTAGTCTGAGTCACGCTACGACCAAGGAACACCTCACCTTCATCTTCTGCATACAGTAGAGGACCAAGCTTTTCAGAGAAACCCCATTGAGTAACCATCTTACGAGCAATATCAGTTGCACGTTCAATATCGTTTGACGCGCCTGTTGAGACTTTATCAGCACCGTAGATAAGTTCTTCTGCTAGGCGACCACCGTACAAGCTAGAGATCATAGACTCTAGGTGCTGGCGAGACATGCTGACACGGTCTTGCTCTGGTAGGTACATAGTCACACCCAACGCGCGACCGCGTGGAATGATAGACACTTTGTACACTGGATCGTGTTCAGGAACCAAGCGACCAACAATCGCGTGACCCGCTTCGTGGTATGCGGTTGACTCTTTCACTTCCTCAGACATCACCATTGAACGGCGCTCAGCACCCATCATGATTTTGTCTTTCGCCAGTTCAAACTCAACCATAGAAACGTTGCGCTTGTTACCGCGCGCAGCAAACAGGGCTGCTTCGTTAACTAAGTTTGCTAGGTCAGCACCAGAGAAGCCTGGAGTACCACGCGCGATGAGAGAAGGCTCTACATCACCCGCTAGAGGGACCTTACGCATGTGAACTTTTAGGATCTGTTCACGGCCACGTACATCTGGAAGACCAACTACCACTTGGCGGTCAAAACGACCAGGACGCAGTAACGCAGGGTCCAACACATCCGGACGGTTAGTCGCAGCGATAACGATAATACCTTCGTTACCTTCGAAACCATCCATCTCAACGAGCATTTGGTTTAGTGTTTGTTCACGTTCATCATGACCACCACCAACACCTGCGCCACGTTGACGACCTACCGCATCGATCTCATCGATAAAGATGATACAAGGTGCGGCTTTCTTTGCTTGTTCAAACATGTCACGCACACGAGATGCACCAACACCAACGAACATCTCTACGAAATCAGAACCAGAGATAGTAAAGAATGGTACTTTCGCCTCACCGGCAATGGCTTTCGCTAGAAGCGTTTTACCCGTACCAGGAGGACCAACCATTAGAACACCCGTTGGAATCTTACCGCCCAGTTTTTGGAAGCGGCTTGGATCGCGTAGGTAGTCCACCAGTTCTTTCACGTCTTCTTTTGCTTCGTCACAACCAGCAACGTCAGCAAAAGTTGTCTTGATTTGTTCTTCGCTCATCATTCGAGCTTTGCTCTTACCAAAAGACATGGCGCCTTTACCACCGCCGCCTTGCATTTGACGCATGAAGAAAATCCATACACCAATTAGTAAGATCATTGGGAACCAAGAGATGAAGATAGTACCAAGCAAGCTTTGCTCTTCTGGAGGCGTGCCTTGTACTTTCACGTTTTGGTTAATTAGGTCATCTAGAAGCTTTTGGTCATACACTGGCATGTAAGTGACCATTTTGGCACCGCCGCCACGACGAACAAAGCTAATTTCACCGTCTTTAAAAGTTGCTTCTTGAATCTGGCCTTGGCCAACTTCCTGTACAAACGTGGTGTAATCCACGGTTCTGCCATTGCTTTCTCCAGGGCCAAAGCTCTGGAATACCGACATCAATACGACGGCGATAACAAGCCACAGAATTAAATTTTTTGCCATGTCACTCAAGGTGTAAGCCTCTCGATAACTAATTGTAATTAAAGGTAGGGTACTACAGTTCATTAACTGTAGCTATAGTGTTAACACGCTCTCAAGAGAGCAAAATGGTTAACCTTTGTAACCAGTGGCTACGACGAAGACCTCTCGAGAGCGAGCTCGCGATGAGTCTGGTTTTCTAATTTTTACGGCTTTAAACATGTCTCGGACTTCTTTCACATACTGATCGAAGCCTTCCCCTTGGAAAACCTTTACGACAAAGCTACCATTAGGCGCTAGAACTTGTCGACACATATCTAAAGCTAATTCAACTAAATACATAGCGCGAGGTTGATCAACAGAATTGTTCCCCGCGATGTTAGGCGCCATATCAGACATTACTACGTCTACCATGGAAGGTTGGATCCTTTCTAGCAAAGCTTCCAATACCGCATCATCACGAAAGTCGCCTTGTAAAAAGCTAACGCCAGCAATCGGGTCCATAGGAAGCAAGTCACACGCAATGATCTGACCACTGTCCCCTACTATCTTAGCAGCATATTGAGACCATCCGCCCGGCGCGGCCCCCAAGTCGACGACTGTCATTCCAGGCTTTAACAATTTATCTTTCGTTTGAATCTCATCGATCTTGAAATAAGCACGTGAGCGGTAGCCTTTTTTTCGGGCTTCATTCGCGTATTTATCATCAAAGTGTTCTTTCAACCAACGACCAGAACTAGCCGAATGTTTTTGTTTACTCATTTTAATCCCAACAAGGCACAAATTGGAGCTATTGTTTTAATAGGCGCTACCTATTACTCAATAAATTATAGTCTTCAGCAATAGATGGCGTTAAAATAGCTTTTTTCAACCCTTATTTTAAAGAAAATTGGCCGCGTAATGAACCTAAGCACCAAACAAAAGCAGCACCTTAAAGGCCTAGCTCACAGTTTAAAACCTGTTGTGCTAATGGGCGCAAATGGACTTACAGAAGCCGTGCTAGCAGAAATTGAAATCGCTCTTAACCATCACGAACTTATCAAAGTAAAAGTTGCTTCGGAAGATCGTGAAACAAAACAGCTAATCATCGACGCTATCGTACGTGAGACGGGCGCTGAAAAAGTTCAGACTATTGGTAAAGTGCTTGTGCTATACCGCCAGTCTGAAGAGCGTAAAATCGAAATCCCTCGTAAGTAACTCTACTTACGTTGCTGAAGAAAAAAGGTCGCCTGAGGCGACCTTTTTGCGTTTTATCAGAGTAGTAATGCTACTCCAAACGACTTAGATATATTCTACTCGGTCAATTTCGAAGTCTTTCGCGCCACCCGGAGTTTGAATAGCAACTT
The DNA here is from genome assembly GCF_033339395.1 of Vibrio sp. 397. Taxonomy (NCBI): domain Bacteria; kingdom Pseudomonadati; phylum Pseudomonadota; class Gammaproteobacteria; order Vibrionales; family Vibrionaceae; genus Vibrio; species Vibrio sp. 397. The sequence goes on from NZ_JAWOUN010000004.1 coordinate 231,705, forward strand.
CATCGCCTTCCATCTTACCAATCAGGCCACGAGCAATAGGTGAGCTCACTGAAATGCGACCTGCTTTGATATCGGCTTCGTCATCACCAACGATTTGGTACGTTTTTTCTTCTTCGGTGTCGATATCAATCAAGGTTACGGTTGAACCAAAAATAACTTTACCCGTGTTCTCCATCTTCGTTACATCAATAACTTGAGCAACTGACAGTTTGTATTCAATGTCACGGATTTGTGCTTCACAAATGCCCTGCTCTTCACGAGCGGCGTGATATTCAGCATTCTCTTTTAAATCACCTAGCTCACGAGCTTCAGCAATTGCCTCTGAGATCTGAGGACGTAGTTTAAGTAGACGATCGAGTTCTGCACGTAGCTTTTGCTCGCCACGTAGTGTCATTGGAACTTTTTCCATTTTATAACCTCAAGCCCAAATGGGTCTTTGGACAAAAAAAAGCCCACCCTGTCATAGGACTGGGTAGTGCGCTTAAAGATGTATTTCGTTTAGTGTAAACAAACTCCCGGACGAAATCATCTTAATTCGAAAGACAGCAAGACTATGCCTTTTCGGCATAATGATATAACTCACTTTTAGAGCGGTTCTAGGGCGAATCACCTTCTCAATTTATTGAAAAACAACACTGTTCATTACACCAAAAACCTCAAAAAAGATAAAAACTAATCAATGTCAGGCCAATGTCATTGCCAATAATTTCAATCAAAAACAGTAATTTAAATAAAAACAACGCACAATTGAACAGTGTTCATCAGTGGGATTTATATCATTTTACTAACTCATACGGAAACTTTAGCAGTAAAACATGTCCAGCGAGTTGTTAGATCAATGGCTTACAAGTGCGAACTATATCGCTCAATTAGCCAATTTTGGACCAACAACTTGTGAGAGATCACCTCTCCCCCATACAACAATGATTATGGACAGCTAACTAGGACAAATAAGATGAAAAAGACTCTAATTGCTCTTTCTGTATCTGCAGCAGCTATGGCAACTGGCGTAAACGCAGCTGAACTTTACAACCAAGACGGTACTTCTCTAGAAATGGGCGGCCGTGCTGAAGCACGTCTATCTATGAAAGATGGCGACGCTCAAGACAAATCTCGCATCCGTCTAAACTTCCTTGGTAAACAAGAAATCAATGACAACCTATACGGTGTTGGTTTCTGGGAAGGTGAATTTGAGACTGCTCAAAACGGTACTGTAGACGGCGACGACAAGAGCGATCTAGAAACTCGTCTTGCTTACGCTGGTCTTGGCGGTGCTTACGGTGAGTTCGCATACGGTAAAACTGAAGGTGCACTAGGCGTTATCACTGACTTCACAGATATCATGGCTTACCACGGTAACTCTGCAGCAGACAAACTAGCTGTATCAGACCGTACAGACAACATGATGGCTTACAAAGGCCAGTTTGAAAACCTAAGCGTAAAAGCAAGCTACCGCTTCGCTGATCGTATGGAAAACAAAAACACTGGTGAGTACTACGACAACAAACAAGACGGTTACTCTCTATCTGCAATCTACGCTCTAGCTGACACTGGTCTTGAGCTAGGTGCTGGTTACGCAGATCAAGACAAAGCTAACGAGTACATGCTAGCTGCATCTTACACAATGTCTGATCTTTACTTCGCTGGTGTATTCACTGACGGCGAGAAAATGGAAGATTCAAACAACAGTAACACAGTTGATTACACTGGTTACGAGCTAGCGGGTGCTTACACTCTAGGCCAAACAGTATTTACAACATCATATAACAATGCAGAAACTAACAACGAAACTTCTGCAAACAACTTCGCTGTTGATGCTTCTTACTACTTCAAGCCTAACTTCCGTGGTTACATTTCTTACAACTTCAACCTGATTGATGCAGGTGACAAGTTTGGTTCAACTGACACGAGCAAAACAGTTGCAACTAAGATCGATGCTGAAGACGAGCTAGCTCTAGGTCTACGTTACGACTTCTAATTCCGGTCTTTGACTAGAATATCGAATGCCCGCTTTAAGCGGGCATTTTTTATACTTCATTTTAAGCAGCGCGCCTTTCTCTCGTGTCTCATTCATGAAGACATTTGAAGCATTTCTTTAGTTACCTAGCATATTGAAAGGACTTGCGTATACTCAATCACATAACTTACCTTAGAAAGTATCATTATGCGTTTACGTTGGCCCTTGCTCATATTCTCTTCATTACTTTCTGCTTTTTCACAAGCGTACCCTCATCAAGAGGTGTTGCCTGAAGGCGCCCGCATCAGTTTAGTTGCGGAAAAACTCAGTGAAAATGCTGAGCTTGACGGTGTTCATCCTACCGAACAACTGTTCCCACCAGCGAGTACATTAAAAATCGTCACCGCATTAGCCGCAAAGCTAGAACTGGGTGATAACTTCCGGTTTCGAACCAAGCTGGAAACGTCGAACTCAGATACAGTGATTTACTTTGTCGGCGACCCAACACTCCAAACCAACGACTTAAAATCACTTCTCACTCTAGCTAAGAAAAATGGCTTAAAACGGATTAACGGTGACCTATGGCTCGATAACAGCGCATTCACTGGTTATAACCGTGCGGTGGGCTGGCCGTGGGATATCTTGGGAGTTTGCTACAGCGCTCCGGCATCGACCATCACACTCAATAACAACTGTGTACAAGCCTCTATCTATACACAAAAAGATGGTGGAACGCGGGTCTACGTACCAGAGCATCAACCTATTCGTGTCACAAGTACCGTAGAAACAGTTTCTAAAACCATTAAGAAAAGTCGTCATTGTGACTTAGGTTTAGTTGCAAATCCCGATAACAACTACAAGCTAACAGGGTGCTTGGTTGAAAGAGACAAACCATTGCCACTGAAATTTGCGGTTCAAGACCCTGAGCGTTACACCAGTCAAAGGTTGGCGGCTTTGCTCAAGGAGCTCAACATTGGGGTATCGGGAAAGATTAGGGTCGGTACGGCGCCAGAAAAGCAGCGAAAGCTCATCGCAATGCATCAATCAAAAGCCTTACCAGACATTCTCGAAGATATGCTCAAAAACTCTGACAACTTAATTGCCGACACATTAACCAAAACACTTGGTGCTAAATTTTTCGTTCAGCCAGGCAGTTTTACTAACGGTACAGAAGCGATCAAGCAGATCATTTTCGCCAACACTGGTATTGATATTCGTAATGCGCGCCTAGAAGACGGCTCAGGACTTTCGCGAAATAACCGGATCTCAGCGACCAAGATGGCTGAAATGTTGCGCTATATTTGGAAGTATGAAAACGAACTCAAATTGATTGCCATCATGCCGAAATCAGGTGAATCCGGCACATTAAAGTACCGACAAAGTATGCGAAAACTTCCAATTAAAGGACAGCTGATCGCGAAAAGTGGCTCTATCTACGGGACTTACAATATGGCTGGATATGGCTTGGATAAAAATGGTCAACCTAACACCATTTTTGTTCAGTTTGTTTCAGACTACTTCCCAGAAAAAAGGGACGACAACACACCTGTCATCGCCCCGATTACACATTTTGAGCAGCTTTTTTACAATGACATTGTGAACTTTAGTCAGGAAATAACTAAGAAATAGTTCACCACGTTAAAGTAAATCCACATTCCTGAAATATCAACGATAGACGCAAGAACTGGACTCACCAATACGGCTGGGTCCAACTTGCAAGCTCGTGCAATAATTGGCAACAGCCCGCCCAATGTTGTAGAAATGGTGACTTGAATGAACAGCGCAACTGCTATTGCCAGTGCGATATCGGTCAGTTCAAAGCCTCCTGTTGATTGTCCTGCACTAAATAACATAATGCGTCCAATCATCACGATAGCGATTGCTAGCGCAATAAATAGAGCGACTCGGCTCTCTTTCCACAAAACTTCTAACCATTGGCGTTTTTTTAACTCTCCAGTAGCAAGAGCACGAATCACCAAAGTTGCTGCTTGTGTTCCTGTGTTACCACCAGCAGCTGCAATCACTGGCATGTACACTGCAAGTAAAACAAGCTGACTAAGGGTGTCCTCATACTGAGCGATGATCAAGCCTGACACTATCCCTAAAAGAGCCAGCGCAATGATCCATCCAATACGCTGTTTTACATGCCCTAAAACACTAGTTGATAAATAACCATCGGGTGTATCAACTTCAGACATATGCAGACCCAGTTGGTGAGCATAATGACGTGCGCGTTTGTCATGACCTGCTTGCTCAAGTTGAGCAATAAGACTATTCACATAGCCGACAGAGCAATGCTGTAAAATACCTACAGCCTCATCAATCGGCATAACCGTAAGCAAATGGACTTGTTGCTCTTGCTCGTACTGCAAGAATGCATTGCGAGCTGCACCAATTTCTACTTCAGAAAAGTTTGGTGTTGTTTCAATAAAAGTGTTGTTCATTACCGTCATGGCGAATCTCCCGATTGGCATTGGTAACGACCATCGACAAAGCATGAAAAGCCACTCTTGCACGCTAAAAGTCAGACAACAATTAAGATGCACAGAGAAAACCAATGCGAATGCACTGTCTATTCAGAATGTATGAAGGAAATAACGAGAAGAAAATTAGAAAAGATGCCTCACCACTTAGGTAAGGCGGAGATCGCCAATACCGAAGCGGGTTATTTCGCTCCCTTAATCTTACTCACCCAACGACTGGGAGGATGGTCGGTATTGTTCATGTAAATCTCCGATAGCGCTGCCATTATTGGCAGCGCAAGTATAGTAGCAAAGTTCATCAGGTATGGAAGTTTTACTTTGCCGTTTTTGCTAAATTTTCATACAAAAAAAGCGCCCTTCGGACGCTTTCATTTGCAGTCATTATGAATTACTGAATAGTAATACGAGCAAATTTACGTTTGCCTACTTGGAACACGTAAGTACCCGCTTCTGGAGCAAATTTGCTGTCCGCAATTTTTTCACCATCAATCTTCACAGCGCCCTGCTTAACCATGCGCATCGCATCTGACGATGATGGACATAAGCCTGCTTCTTTCAACAGATTACTCACTGGGCGACCTGCGTCAAAGTCAAACTCTGGCATTTCATCAGGAATTTGGTTCTTCGCAAAACGGTTTACGAATTCTTGCTCTGCTGCATCGGCATCGGCTTCACTGTGGAAACGAGCAATAATTTCTTTTGCTAGCAATACTTTGATGTCACGAGGGTTTTTGCCCGCTTCTACATCAGCTTTGAATTGAGCAATCTCTTCCAGAGGACGGAAAGAGAGCAGCTCGTAGTAGCTCCACATTAGGTCATCAGAAATAGACATGATTTTACCAAACATTTCGCTTGGCGCTTCGCTGATACCGATGTAGTTGTTTGCTGACTTAGACATCTTCTTCTCGCCATCAAGGCCCACTAGAAGCGGCATCATCAGTACAACCTGAGGTTTTTGACCGTGAGACTTTTGCAGTTCACGACCCATTAGAAGGTTGAACTTCTGGTCTGTACCACCTAATTCAACATCCGTTTCCATTGCTACTGAGTCCCAACCTTGTAGAAGTGGGTACATGAACTCATGAATAGCAATTGGCTGACCACCCGCGTAACGCTTTTTAAAGTCGTCACGCTCTAGCATACGAGCAACGGTTTGGTTTGCCGCAAGGCGAATCATACCTTCTGCGCCTAGTTCAGACAGCCACTCAGAGTTAAACTGAATTTTAGTCTTTGCAGGATCGAGAATTTTGAACACTTGCTCTTTGTACGTTTCAGCGTTACGCAATACGTCTTCACGACTTAGCGGTGGACGAGTAGTGTTTTTACCTGTTGGGTCACCAACCATTGCAGTGAAGTCACCGATTAGGAACGTCACTTCATGACCTAGTTCTTGGAACAAGCGAAGCTTATTGAAAATAACCGTATGGCCTAGGTGAATGTCAGGTGCTGTTGGATCAGCGCCCAATTTAATACGTAGAGGACGGTCTTCTTTTAGTTTTGCGATTAGCTCTTCTTCTGGAATCAGCTCTTCAACACCGCGCTTAATCTCGGCTAGTGCAGCTTCAATGCTCGCCATTCTTGTTCACTCCCACAGATTTGGCAAAAATATAATAGCTGAACATATTACTTGAATAGCGATGCATTTTGAAACACGTTAGACTAGGTAGTTGTCACTTTTTCCGTTTAATTTAGCAATCAAGTACCTCATGCATTCGATTTTTGTCCGACTTCCACTCTTGCACAAAGTATTGATCGGTTTTTTTAGTGCGTTGATTATCTTCGCGCTCTTCTTTTTACCTGATCCGCAAGACCTAGACCCGCAGCAGAGCCGATTAAAAGTTGGTCAACATTATCCTGTGCCAGTTTCCCTCGAACTCAGTGCACTAAATAGTTCATCGCCTGCGGTTCCTGCCGTGCTGCGCTGGGAAACATACAAAGTAAAAAATGGCGAGAGTGCTGCCATCTTATTTAGTCGCGTAGGACTTTCTGCTCGTCTATTACATGAACTGGTCTCATCAGACAAAGAAGTGGAAAAACAGTTAACTCGGCTTCGACCTGGTGACCGATTGCAATTTGGTTTTGACGAAAATAACGACTTGGTGCAGCTAAGAAGAACACTAAGCGCATTCGAGACTTTTCGTATCACATTAAAAGACGGCAAGTACGTTTCTGAAGTTGATAAGAAAGAAGTCGACTTCCAGTACAACTACGCAGAAGCCACCATCAAATCAAACTTTTGGAATGCAGGAATATCTTCTGGATTAAATGGTAACCAAATCATGGAACTGGCTGGCATATTTGGTTGGGACATCGATTTTGCTTTAGATATTCGTAAAAACGACAGCTTCCGAGTACTTTACCAAGAGGAAGTGGTAGAAGGTGAAGTAATCGGCCGTGGAAAAATCATTGCTGCGATCTTTAAAAACCAAGGCGATACCTTTACCGCAATATTGGATCAGAAAAGTGGCAAGTATTACGACGAAAATGGGCGTGCAATGAAAAAAGCATTCTTACGCGCGCCGTTGGATTTCCGTCGAGTTTCATCTAATTTCAACCCACGCCGCTTACATCCAGTAACGGGACGCGTTCGCCCTCATAGAGGCACGGACTATGCGGCACCAGTGGGCACCCCGATTTGGGCGGCTGGTGATGGCGTCGTTCAAAAATCGTCTTACAACAAATTTAATGGTAACTACGTTTTCATTAAACATAGTAATACTTACATTACCAAGTACCTGCACTTAACCAAACGTACAGTGCGAGCTGGTCAACGCGTTAAGCAAGGTCAAACCATTGGTACGCTTGGCGGAACTGGCCGTGTAACAGGCCCCCACTTGCACTATGAGTTCCTTGTGAATGGTGTCCATAAAAACCCACGCACGGTGAATTTGCCACAATCTAAATCCCTGACAGGCAAAGCGAGACAAACTTTCATGGCAAACGCGAAAGTTAGCATGGACAAGCTTGAACGCTACAGCAAACTGTTAGCAATGAAGTAAGGCAAGGTATTGAAAAGGGCAGCTTCGCTGCCCTTTTTGTTTTGTCGATATCATCACGATAAAGCTTACTGTTCAGAGTGATGCTCTCTCCCGAGCATAAGCAAACACGGTGTCAGAACTAACGTTAGCAAAGTCGCAAATGCCAAACCACCCGCGACAGCGGTCGCAAGCTGAGACCACCATTGAGTGCTTGGTGCGCCAAACTCCACTTTCTGATTAACTAAGTCGATGTTCATTTCTAACACCATTGGCAATAAGCCTAATATGGTGGTCACCGTCGTGAGTAAAACGGGTCTTAAACGCTGCACCCCCGTACGCAAAATAGCCTCAGATTTTTCTAAGCCACGTTTACGCATCTGATTATAAGTATCGATTAAAACAATATTGTTGTTTACCACGATACCAGCCAACGCAATCACTCCAATTCCCGACATAATGATGCCAAATGGCTTTTGGAAAATAAGTAACCCAGCGAAGACACCAACGGTAGAAAACAGCACTGCACTAAGGATTAAGAAAGCTTGATAAAAGCTATTAAACTGCGTAATTAAAATCAAAGCCATCACACCAAGCGCGACAATAAAAGCATTTTGCAAGAATGCTGATGAGTTTTCCTGCTCTTCATTTTGACCCCGAATCTTATATTCAATGCCTTCTGGTAAGTCGAGCTGTTCCATTCCAGCGGCAATCTTAGGTAACTCAAGCGCCAAATTGTAACCTTCCACCATATCCGCTTTAATATTGATAACTCGATGACCGTCGACCCGACGAATAGTGTCTTGCTTATGATCTGGTTTGATTTGAGCAAAATTCGTAATCGGAACCAGACCAGCTGCCGTTTTCACTCTCAGTTGATCAAATCGACCTATGTCGCGCTTATCTTGCGGATAGCGCACCAAAATATCGACTTCTTCATCCGCATCATCGGGCAAATAATCGCCTATTTTCAAGCCGTTCGTAACAAACTGGACGGTATTCCCGACTAAAGTAGCATCCGCTGCAAAGCGAGAGGCGTCATCTCGCTGGATATCAATTTGCCAATCAATCCCTTCCTTATTAGTGGTATCACTCAAGTTGGTCAGTGCAGGATTACCATCAGCCCAATGTCGTACTTTTTTGGCTGCTTCATCTAACGCACTAACACTCAAATTTCGTGATGACACTTCAATCACGAGATCATGCTCGACAGGCGGTCCTGCGTCCGGGAATTTATACTCAAGTTCAACACCATAAAAGCGGTCTGTCGTCTCTTTTAGTTCCTCAATAATGGTTTTCACTTTGCGTCGATACTGCCAATCCACAGGCGTTATTTGAATCTGGCCAATCTCGTCCCCATTATCGCTCGATCCTGTGCGCGTGTAGACACTTTCAAACTCGTCATGACCGAGCATCACCTTCTCGATTTCGCGCATAACAACATCTTTTTCGTGAATAGACAGGTCACCATAAGAACGAACTTTAACGGTAAAAAAGGCAGGGTCCACCTCAGGGAAAAACTCTGCACCCAAGCCAGCTTTGTTGTAAGTGAAGCCGACACCTGCCGCTAGCAGTATCGCGCTGAGTAAGACTTTCCATGGATGACGAATCGCTACCGACAGAGTCTGGTAATAAAGCTTGGTAATGCCTGTCGCTTTTTCAAAGTTGCCGTTATGCAGCTCCACCATTTCTCGCTGAGCTTTCTGATTGACTACTTGAGGCTTGCCAATGATCCCACCGATGACAGGAACGAACAATAAAGCCATCATCAGCGAAGCGGCCAAGGTAGCAATTAAAGTAAGTGGTAAGTACTTCATGAACTCACCAGTGATGTCTGGCCAGAAAAGTAACGGAGCAAACGCAGCCAATGTGGTTGCTGTGGATGCGGTAATAGGCCAGGCCATTCGCTTTGCTGCATCTCGATAGGCTTCTTTACGTGGCGTTCCTTCTTGCATGCGCCGATCTGCAAACTCTGTCACCACAATGGCACCATCCACCAACATGCCTACCGCCATAATTAAAGCAAACAGTACGACGATATTGACCGTCAGCCCAAATACCGATAACACCAACAACCCAGTCAAGAACGATCCTGGAATAGAAATCCCCACGAGAAGCGCGGTCCTAACCCCCAATATGGCAATAATGACGATAACTACGAGGATAATTGCGGATAAGATATTGTTTTGTAGATCACTGAGCATCAATTTGACATCGTCGGATTGATCCCAAGTATATTTAACTTGCAAATTGTCGGGCCACTCGGCGCGCTTCTGTCCCAGAGCCAGTACTTCTTTTACCAGCTCAACCGTTTCAATGATGTTTTCCCCTGCCCGTTTTTTTACGTCCAAAACGATGGCAGATTCGCCATCTAAACGAGCAAAACTTTCAGGATCGCGAAATGCACGTCGTACTGTCGCCACATCGCCAAAAGTGATCACCTCTTTGCCATTCACCTTGATCGGTAGTTCAAGCACATCTTTCAGTGAATCAAAAACCGATGGGACTTTTACCGAAAAGCGTCCATACCCAGTATCGACAAACCCCGCAGCCACAACTCGGTTATTCAAGGCAATTAAATTATAGATGTCCGCTTGATCGAGACCGTAGCTTTCCATCAATAGCGGATCGACAACTATCTCCACGATGTCTTCGCGATCTCCTGCGATTTCAACCTCAAGAACCTGACGGAAACTTTCCAAACGATCACGTAACGTTCTGGCAATCTGAACAATGGTTCGCTCTGGTACGGTGCCATAGAGCACAACGGTCAAAACAGGCTCTTCAGATGCAAACGTGACTTCGTTTACCGTCGGCTCATCACTGTCCTCTGGTAACTTTGGCTTCGCAAGATCAACCGCATCACGCACATCTGCCATCGCTTTATCAAGATCCACTCCGACACTAAATTCCAGCGTCACCGAAGCATGACCTTCTGATGCCACAGAGGTCATCTCTTTTACGCCTTCAATAGAGCGCAACTCTTGCTCTATTGGGCGAACCAATAAACGCTCGGCATCGACAGGAGAAATGCCTTGATGTCCAACAGAAACATAAATAATCGGAATGGTAATATCAGGGCTCGATTCCTTGGGGATTGTGACGTAAGTAATGACACCAGCAATTAATATCATCACCAACAATGTCAGCATAGTGCGAGCGCGAGATAACGCAGCATCAATCAGAGTGTACATAAGTGCTCCTTACTGCTCACTAGCCGCTTCAACAACTACGTCATCAACTTTATTGGCCAGTACTTGATCACCATCTCGCACAAAACCTTGTCCCAGCACGATAATGTCTGCACGCTCTCCTAACCCAGAGAGCCACACACCATCATCCTCGGCCTTAACGAGTTGAATTGGAACAAACTCAACATACTCATTACGCAGTGTCTTGACACCTAAGTTACCTTCTTCATCTAGTGCTAACATGGCAGCCGTAATCTTTACTGCCAACACTTCACTCAAAGGCAGCTGTACTTCTGCGCTCATACCGGCAGGAATTCTTGCGTCTTGATTATCAATTTCGATTTCAATTGGAAATGTATTAGTAGAAGCAGAAGAAACACGTCCAATGTAGCGCACACGACCTTGATGATGCTGTTGGTTAATGGTTCTTACGTCGGCTTCTAGGCCTTCCTTAAGGTATTGTATATGCCGTTCACTGACATCGGCTTCAATCACTAAAGTATCCAAATCAATGACCGTCGCAATAGGATCGCCAATCCCGACAAAATCACCTAACTCAACAAAGTGGTGATCTACGATGCCATCAAATGGCGCTTTAACCTCAGTATTTCTTAAAGCCGTTTGCACGTTACTCAAATTCGCACGTGCATCTACCAACGCTGCTTGCGCTGTCGCAAATGCAACCTCACCTTGCAGTCCACGACTTTTTAGCGATTTAGCTGCATTAAACTCTTTCTCTTTAACCAACAGCATCGCCTGGGCCCGTTTAAGTTGAATGCCAAGGTCGCGCTTATCGATGTTTGCGATCACTTGTCCCTGTTTGACCGCTTGGCCTTTCTTTATGTTAAGACTGACTATTTTACCGGCAACTTCGGCGCCAAGACGCGCTTGACGATTGGGCGCTGTTCGTCCATACAATTCAATGGTTTTACTGGTAGGTTCGGCAAGAAAAGTATCAAACATCACCTTTGCAAGTGGTGTCGTGTTCGTGGATGTTGAAGAGTTAGGATGATCATCTTGTGCTTTGAGTTGGCCGATGGTTAGCCATGCAATAAGAAGTAAGACGAGGATAAGAGATACTAGCCAAGGGCGCTCGACAATTCGGCGTCCAAAAGAAAGTCCAGACATATAAAGTCCTTTTTATTATTTCTCTGCATATCTGCGAGCGTGCGCTTTACGTGACATCCTTCTACATAAAGCACAGGCAGCCATTAGCTGCCTGTTAGGTGTTAATTACACACTGAACGATGCACCACAACCACATGTTGTCGTTGCATTGGGGTTATTTACGAAGAAGCGCGCTCCTTCCAACCCTTCTGTGTAGTCAACAATACCGCCTACGAGATATTGCAGACTCATAGGGTCTACAACCAGTGTTACACCACTGTTTACGATTGTCGTATCGCCTTCGTTTACATTTTCATCAAAAGTAAAGCCGTATTGGAAGCCGCTGCAGCCGCCGCCAGTAATGTATACGCGCAGTTTCAATGCTGGGTTTTCTTCTTCAGCAATCAATGCTTTAACGCGAGATGCTGCTGCGTCAGAAAAAGATAATGGTACGTTTACTTCGCTCACGAAGACCTCTCTCACTCGTGTAATGCGTCAAGCCTGAAGCAAGACGTCAAATTTGTGCTAATTAAGACGATTATCCAATACCTGACAAACTCGTTCAAGTATTCGCCGCCGATTCTTTATAACAGATGCGGATATATAAGATTACACTGCGAAACAACACATAAATTAAGCAAAACGTTTCTAACTTGATTATAGCTAGGTACAATGCGCTCCACTTGGTCCGAGCAATCAAAAGAGGATAACCCCATGACCAAATCATCAGAGCTGTATCAAAAAGCTCAGCAAACCATCCCTGGCGGTGTCAATTCACCAGTTCGTGCATTCAACGGCGTTGGCGGTTCTCCGCTATTTATCGAACGAGCAGACGGTCCACTGATTTTTGATGCCGATGGTAAAGCGTATATTGATTACGTTGGCTCTTGGGGTCCAATGATTCTTGGCCACAACCACGCAGTTATCCGCGAAGCAGTAATTGATGCAGCGCAACGCGGTCTTAGCTTCGGTGCGCCAACAGAACTTGAAATCGCGATGGCAGAATTAGTTTCTGAGCTTGTTCCATCAATGGAGCAAATCCGCATGGTAAGTTCTGGTACTGAAGCTACGATGAGCGCGATTCGCCTTGCACGTGGCTTCACCGGTCGCGACAAGATCATGAAATTTGAAGGTTGTTACCACGGCCATGCTGACAGCTTGCTAGTAAAAGCAGGTTCTGGTGCACTAACTCTAGGCCAACCAAGCTCTCCTGGCGTTCCTGCAGATTTTGCTAAGCACACGCTAACAGCAACATTCAACGACCTAGATTCTGTACGCGAGCTATTTGCTGCTAACAAAGGCGAAATTGCTTGTATCATCGTTGAGCCAGTAGCAGGCAACATGAACTGTATTCCACCAGTGGAAGGCTTCCACGAAGGGCTACGTGACATCTGTGATCAAGAAGGCGCGCTACTAATTTTTGATGAAGTAATGACAGGCTTCCGTGTTGCTCTAGGCGGCGCGCAAGCACACTACAACATCAAACCCGACCTAACGACACTGGGTAAAGTGATTGGTGGCGGTATGCCAGTAGGTGCTTTCGGTGGCCGTAAAGAAGTGATGCAATACGTTGCACCTACAGGCCCAGTTTACCAAGCTGGTACCCTTTCCGGTAACCCTGTCGCAATGGCAGCAGGCTACGCATGTTTGAACCTTCTAAAAGAAGAAGGCAACGAAAAGCGCCTAGCTTCTAAAACGAAACAACTTGCTGAAGGTTTTAAGTCTCTAGCAGAAAAACACGGTATTCCGCTAGTTGTTAACCAAGTGGGCGGTATGTTCGGCTTCTTCTTCACTGACCAAGAAAAAGTAACTTGCTACGAAGACGTAACGAAGTGCGATATAGAACGCTTCAAGCGTTTCTTCCACTTAATGCTAAAACACGGTGTCTACCTTGCGCCATCTGCGTTTGAAGCGAGCTTTACTTCACTCGCTCATGGTTCAAAAGAGATTGATGCCACACTAGAAGCGGCTGACCGCTGTTTTGCTGTTCTTGCAGAAGAAGCGAAGTAATCGCTAAAAACGGCGATAACGCATTTAGAAAAGGACCGTAACGGTCCTTTTTTATTGCCAATTCAAAATAACCAATATCGCTAATACCCCAACGACAATGCCAAACCACGGTATTCGCTTAGCTTTTTTCTCAGTTTGACACTTTTTATCACCGTTGCAACAACCCATAGCTCATCTCTTGATTGATAACCGACTGATTTGTAGTCATTATAGCAAGGTACATCGCCCTGCTCTAATTCGGCATTGTCATAAGCTTGAAAGAGTTAAGAGTGCAAAGTAATAAAGGTTACACGCCATCATTGAAGGCATAAACCGTAAACGTCACCTGTAAGTTGGACTAATACCATGCCAAATAATGTAAAAATAACGTCGAGTCACCGAGTACTAATGGTTGCTTTACTCGCCGCTGCTTTTGCTTGCTACTTATTGGTTGAGCCATATATCAATTCAATTGTGATGGCTTTTATCATTTCTTTGCTCATGTTTCCGATACACGAATGGTTTGAGCAGAAAATTCCCAAGCACCCCAATATGGCGGCACTGCTGTCATGTGTCGTCTTGACGTTTATTATTGTTATCCCGCTTTTATTTGTGTTTGCCGCCATTGTTCAGCAAGGCTCTGTTTTCTCACAAAATACATATAATTGGGTTACCAATGGTGGTATCCAAGATATATTCCAACATCCTTTCGTTATCAAAGGCTTAGCGATTGTTAATGAGTACTTACCTTTTGATAAAATCGAGCCCAAAGCCATCGCTGAGAAAATTGGGCAATTTGCCACATCGTTTGGCTCTAACTTAGTCGCTATCAGCGCAAAGATTTTAGGAGACGCAACCAACTTCCTAATGAACTTCTTCCTGATGCTGTTTGTGCTGTTTTTTCTGCTTCGTGACCACGACAAAATTATCTCTGCGATTCGTCATATCCTGCCACTCTCACGTAGCCAAGAAGACCGCATATTGACAGAGATAGAGCAAGTTTCTAAATCAGCCGTAATGGGCTCATTCATGACAGCGATTGCTCAAGGTTTGGCTGGCGGTATCGGTATGTGGCTCGCCGGTTTCCCTGGGTTATTTTGGGGAACAATGATGGGCTTTGCATCATTCATTCCAGTGGTAGGAACCGCGCTAATCTGGATTCCTGCAGCAGCGTACTTGTTCTTAACAGGCGATATGACTTGGGCTATCTTCTTGACGGTGTGGAGTGTAGTTATCGTTGGCTCTATAGATAACCTATTACGTCCGTTGCTAATGCAAGGCAGCGCCGGCATGAATACCCTTATGATTTTCTTCTCATTACTGGGTGGTCTGCATCTGTTTGGTTTGATTGGTCTTATCTACGGCCCACTTATTTTTGCCGTGACCATGGTACTGTTTAATATCTACGAGGAAGAATTCAAAGACTTCCTTAACCAACAAGACAACAGCTAGTCACCGCTTAATCACTTCAAGCTTGGGGCAGATTGTGCGAAAATCTGCCCCAAATTATTTCTGATGAACCAAATTTATGTCTGCTTATATCGCTCCTAGCCAAATAGCTCAGCGCCAACTTGAATACTTCAACGGAAAACACGTTTTAGTCGCTGGTGAAGTTGAAGACCTATTTCCTCTTGAGTTAGTGGCTCATTGTGAGTCTGTTGAAGTGTTTACTTCCAACTATAGCTACTACCGCCAAATTCAAACCTCTGACAAAGTGAAAAGTCATTTTGGCTCTGTGTTTGATGCCGAAACAAAAGCAGACATGGTCCTTTTATACTGGCCAAAAGCAAAAGCCGAAGCAGAATACTTGCTGGCGATGTTGATGGCGAAACTGGGCATTAACACCGAAATCGTCATCGTTGGTGAAAACCGCTCCGGCATCAAGAGCATCGAGAAGATGTTCCAAGAATACGGCCCTGTGAACAAGTACGACTCTGCTCGTCGCTGCTCATTTTACTGGGGTAATTGCCTCAATGAACCAAAACCTTTCAACCAAGCAGATTGGTTTAAGTCTTACACTGTTACGCTCGGTGAGCAGTCGCTAGCGGTTAAGAGCCTACCTGGCGTATTCAGCCATGGCGAGTTCGACTTAGGTAGCCGATTGCTGCTTGAAACCTTACCTAAGCTGTCGGGCAAAGTGCTCGACTTTGGTTGTGGTGCAGGTGTACTCGGTGCGTTTATGTCGAAAGCGAATCCAGAGATCGCGATTGAGATGTGTGACATTAATGCTTATGCGATCACTTCTAGCCAAGCCACATTAGAAGCGAATGGTTTATCCGGACGCGTATTTGCATCAGATATATACTCGGATACCGCAAAAGACTACCGCTTTATCGTCAGCAACCCGCCATTCCACAGTGGTTTAGACACAAATTACAACGCAGCGGAAACCTTGTTGGGTCAGGCACCACAATATCTAACCAAAGACGGCGAAATGGTGATTGTCGCGAATAGCTTCTTAAAATACCCACCAATTATCGAGCGGGCGTTTAATAATTGCGAGACGCTAAATAAGACCAATAAATTTTCTATCTACTACGCGAAAAAATCATAACTTCCCCCCGCGCAGGCACAAACCTGCGCGATTTTTTCTCATAAATTCAACACTCATAAGAAAAACTGCGTCACCCTGCACGCTTTACAACTAACTTTCTTGTCAAAGAAAAAAAACTCGTTAATTTTGTTAATTCTATCTAGTTGAACATCTTATCCGTTTTTAACGAGAACCTCGGCAGCGAAGTATGTTTTAGAACTGCCCATTATGAGTTGTAATCTTATCCATGTTTAAATTCTACAAAAAACAGAAATTTAAGCGCCTTCAGAGTACACTGATGACCGCATTTCTGGTGCTCAGTATCACACCTCTTACCATTACTGCGATCTTTTTCTTGCAGTCCCACAGTAAAGATCTGCAAGAACAAAGCACCTCGCACTTACTGTCTGTTCGAGATACAAAACAGCAGCAAATCATCGACTACTTTGAGGCACGAGAAACCGAAGTCATGGGCTTTGTGCGCTCAGAGTTGGCTTACGCCAGTGGTGGCCGATTCTACGGTCTCGTCAATGCTTTTAGTCGTTTAGGCAATGATATTGAAGAGTCTCGTAAAAACGCCCAACAGCGCTACATCGAGGGCAGCGGAGACCAAATCAAAACCTCAACGTTACCCGAGTCATCCAACTATGTAGGAAGTGAACGTTACCGACTTTTGCATAAACGCTATCATTGGGCCTACTTGGAGCTCCTCAAGCGCTCTGATTTTAATGACATTTTGCTGGTCGACATCAATGGTAACGTCACCTACTCGATCAACAAAGACGATAACTACGGAACGAACTTGTTATCAGGCCCCTACAAAGACTCGGCACTTGGCAAAACTTTCAAGCGTCTCGCCGATGATGTGACTGAACGTCGAAAAGTAAACGAAGACTACACTCCTGTGATTGTGTCTGACTTCGAGCTGGAAGGGGGTAAATCAGTCGCTTGGCTAGGTGCACCAATTGTTCAGCAAGGTTATCTACACAGCTATGCCATGTTCCGCTTGCCAAATAATGGCATCACTAAGTTAGCCGCAGACGCTAATCGAGAGTCATCCATTAACACCTTGCTGGTTGGAAATGATCACCAACCTCGCACAATCAACACGAAACAAGACGACATTAAGAACAGTTTAGAAGTGATCGATAAAGCACTCTCTGGTGCGTTTGGTGTCGGCACTTACACAAACGGTTTAGGTGAAGAGATCATCGCGGCTTATGCACCGATTGAAACTCGTGGTGTGATTTGGGCGCTCGTCGTACAGTTACCAGAAAACGAAGCTTTCGCTCGTATCCATCAACTCGAAAAACTATTCGTTATCGCTATGTTGATCGCCATTATCCTTGTGGTGATCGCTTCTCACTATTTATCAAACTTTATCACTTCTCCGTTGCTGAAATTGACTTGGGTTGCCGAAAAGGTCTCTGCAGGTGATCTTGATGACACGTCTTTTAATACGGTTCGTAAAGATGAAATTGGTCGGCTTGCGTTAAGCTTTGAACGAATGCAACGCTCTATTCGAGAGAAGATTCAAACCATTAAGAAGCAAAATGAAGAACTAGAAAGCAACATACAGATCATTCAAAAACAGAATGAAGAACTGCAATTGGCCGATAAATTAAAAGATGAATTCTTAGCCACGACTTCTCATGAACTTCGTACACCGTTACACGGCATGGTCGGGATTGCTGAAACCTTAGCGTCCGGCGCCAATGGCGCGATCCCCGCTAGCCAGAAATATCAGCTTGATATCATCATTAAAAGTGGTCAGCGTCTCGCTAATCTAGTCGATGACTTGTTGGATTATCATAAAATGCGTTATGGAAGCATGGATATCCAGAAATCAGCAGTGAGTTTGGGCAGTGCAACACGATTGGTTTTAGAGCTTTCTAGCCATTTACTTGGAAGTAAAACCATCCGCATCATCAACCAAGTCCCAGCGGATTTAAAAGCAGTGTCAGCTGACCCGCAACGCCTTGAACAAGTGCTATATAACCTGATTGGCAATGCGATTAAATACACCTCAGAAGGTAAAATTGTTATCTCCGCTAATGTGGTAGATGATCATGTACGCGTACAAGTCGTGGATACTGGACAAGGAATTCCCGCAGAACAACTTGAACATATTTTTGAACCACTTATCCAAGCAGGGCAAGACGCGAGCCGTTATCGTCAAGGTGCAGGGCTTGGGCTCTCCATTAGCCGGCAATTGATCGAATTAATGGGAGGCTCGTTATACGTCAGTAGCCAACCAATGGTCGGAACTACCTTCAGTTTCACTTTACCGCTCGCCAGTGAAGAAGAAATCCAAGCAACCCAGACTCTAGCTGCGCACGGGCACTTCCAAATTCCTGAAGTTAATGTAGAGAACAGCGAAGACTTATCACTTCCAGAGAACCCAGACGGCCCGTTACTGTATGTTGCTGACGATGAACCAGTAAACTTACGCGTGCTTGAAAGCTTTTTACGTTTAGAGGGCTATCGTGTGCGTACCGTCTCCGATGGGCCAGAAACGTTAGCGCTCGTCGAGCAAGAGAAGCCGGAACTTCTGTTATTGGATATCATGATGCCAGGCATGAGCGGCTA
Organism: Vibrio sp. 397; assembly: GCF_033339395.1. NCBI lineage: Bacteria > Pseudomonadati > Pseudomonadota > Gammaproteobacteria > Vibrionales > Vibrionaceae > Vibrio > Vibrio sp. 397. The sequence goes on from NZ_JAWOUN010000004.1 coordinate 250,529, forward strand.
CCAAGTTTGTAGTGAACTACGTGAAACCTATGATCATGCCGAGTTGCCAATCATTATGCTCACCGCACTCAGTCAAACAGAAGATCGTGTAAGAGGTTTTGAAGCAGGAGCCAACGACTATTTATCGAAACCATTTAATAAACAAGAGTTGGCGGCACGTATCCAAGCGCATTTAACGGCAAGTAAAGCAGAAATGCGCCATATGGAAAACAAAGTGCTAGAGTCTGAACTTAGACAGCGAGCAGTCGTTGAAGCAAGCTTACTTGAGACTCAAGGTCGTTTGTTGGAACAGCTAGAATCGGCTCCTGAAGCTATCATCTGTCTACGTGAAGACAAGCGTATTCGCTTTGCTAACGAAGCTGCTTGTAAGCTATTCAAGCGCAGCTTAGAACAGCTAAAGCGCTCATCTGCTGATGAGCTGATTGCCCCTAAATATCTAACCGTCAAACAACCTCATTACTGTGGCAAGATTGATATCTATATTGAAGATATTCGTCAGAACATCGAAGCAGACATTCTTAAGCTCCCTGAAGGTTCAGGGTTAGATATCATGTACATCTTTAATGTCGGCGGTGGAGCCAGTGCCGCTCGCATACATAATCTAGAAACCGCCGTAGAAGTGCTTTCAAGTTATGCATTTGATGGTGACAAAGACCAATTGCAAAAGCTAAAAGAGCTTGGCGGAGAATTTACGCGCCTTGCAGACAAAGCACTCGGTAATAAAAAGGACAAGCAAGAACTTATGCGGGAAGTTCTAGTCGACGCAATGACACATGCTTTAGAGTATTGGGAATCTGTAACGGGTGAAAGTAAATTCGCATTTGCAGAGCAAAGTGGCTTGTGGCGCGTTTATCTAGACCGAAGTACTTTACAAACACGCACCTTAGATAAATACATGCGTATAGAAACATTACCCAAAACACCACGTTGGAGAACGGTGCTAAGCTCGATAGAGTTCATTCTCGAACACTGCAAAGAACAGAGCCCCGAGAGAGCATACATAGAAGCACAACGAGATAAACTACAGCGACTATTGACCAGCTAATATTTATCAAAAAAACTAGCCCAGCGTGCATGCTGGGCTTTTTTGTTATTCGAGTATTCCCTTCCTTGAGATAAAAGAGACCGCCTCTTCCTACCTCATTAACATATTTCCAATAACGAACATTCGGTTAGACAACGCTATCTATTGTTGGTCTTCAAAACGTACGACCTTATCCATTTAACTTGTCTTAACTAGGTAAGTTCGAGCAACCGAAAAAACTTCATTCATATAATAAAAAAAGGACAACAAACGGAAGAAAACTGTCGATAAAAAAGGCCATTTTTCAGATAACAAGCGGATTTTGACGAACTATTGATAGAGATTGCGAACTTAATCACAACAGAACGGCAGATTAATTTTTAGCTGATTAATTAACACCATTTCTGCATGTGAGCGAGATCTCCGAACCTAGAAAACAAGCAGGAAACGTATATTTAAAAAGGACCAGCAGGTTAGTAATCACCAACACTTATTATTAACAAGGATATAAACTGCGACGCATATCAACGTTTATTTTTTGGCCCAATGCTGGTTAAAATTAGCCAAAATAACGTTTATAACGGAGAGCTCAGAGATTTTAACGTTTTTAACGGGAATCAAGTTTGATTATTTTATGGATAAGGTGTTTTCTTACTCCTACCTAAGGCCTACAGGCCACTCTTGGCGAAACTCAATGTTGTAATGAGTAAGGCATGTACAAGAGGTAGGTCTTAGAGAGTGTTTATCAATTGATGACATTCAATTCCATTTAGTGAAATGAAAGCAAATAGTAAGGAACAGCTATGCTTGCCAATATTAAAAAAACAGCACTAGCAACAGCAATTATTGCAACGGCTACTACAGGTTTTGCATCGGTAGCTACTGCGGCTGAACGCAGTGAACTGACTATCCACCCTAAAGAGTTTACAACTTTCGTTCGTAACTTTAACCCTTTCTTGGGTGCAACTAACCTGCACACAACAACCGACTTTATTTACGAGCCGCTCGTTGTTTTTAACGAAATGCACGGTAACACGCCTGTATTTCGTCTAGCAGAAAACTTTACCATGGCTGATGACCTGATGAGCGTAACCTTCGATATCCGTAAGGGCGTAAAATGGTCTGATGGCAAAGCGTTTACCGCTGATGATGTTGTTTATTCTTTCAACCTAGTTAAAGAGAAGCCAGAGCTAGACCAATCTGGTATCAACTCTTGGGTGACTGGCGTAGAAAAAGTTAACGACTACCAAGTTAAATTCCGTCTAAGCGAAGCAAACTCAAACGTTCCTTACGAAATTGCGAAAGTACCAGTCGTACCTAAGCACGTATGGAGCAAAGTAAAAGATCCAGCAACATTCACAAACGAAAATCCAGTAGGCAGTGGTCCATTTACTGAAATCGACACTTTCACACCGCAGCTATATATCCAGTGTGAGAACCCGAATTATTGGGATGCTGACAACCTAGATGTAGATTGTCTGCGTGTGCCACAAATCGCGAACAACGACCAATTCTTGGGCAAAATCGTTAACGGCGAAATGGACTGGACGTCTTCATTCGTACCAGACATCGACCGTACGTACGCTGCAGCAAGTCCGAATCACCACTACTGGTACCCACCAGCGGGTACTCAAGCATTTGTAGTGAACTTCAAAAACCCAGACGCTGCGAAAAACGAAGCACTAACTAACGTTGACTTCCGTCGTGCGTTCTCTATGGCGCTAGACCGTCAAACTATCATTGATATCGCTTTCTACGGCGGCGGTACAGTGAACGACTTCGCATCTGGCCTTGGCTACGCATTCGAAGCTTGGTCTGATGAAGAGACGCACAACAAGTACAAAGGCTACAACACATACAACGCGGAAGGTGCGAAAAAGCTTCTAGCTAAAGCTGGCTTCAAAGATGTAAACAAAGATGGCTTTGTGGATACACCATCTGGCAAGTCTTTCGAGCTTCTAATTCAATCACCAAACGGTTGGACTGACTTCAACAACACAGTACAACTAGCCGTTGAGCAACTAGCAGAAGTGGGCATTAAAGCTCGTGCTCGTACACCGGACTTCTCGGTATACAACCAAGCAATGCTAGAAGGTACTTACGACGTTGCTTACACCAACTACTTCCACGGTGCAGATCCACACTTGTACTGGGATAGTGGCTACAACTCGAAGCTACAAGCTGGTGACGGCATGCCTCGCTTTGCAATGCACTTCTACAAAAACGATAAGCTAGACGGTCTTCTTAACAGCTTCTACAAGACAGCAGATAAGCAAGAACAGCTAGAGATCGCTCATGGCATTCAGAAGATCATTGCTCAGGACCAAGTAACTATTCCTGTGCTATCTGGCGCGTACATGTACCAATACAACACAACTCGCTTCACTGGTTGGTGGAACGAAGAAAACCCTAAGGGCCGTCCAAACATTTGGGCAGGTATCCCAGAGCGTCTACTTCACGTACTGGACCTAAAACCAGTTAAATAAGTAGAAGTTCATTTCAAGCGGCATACATCCCGTGTGCCGCCTATAAAAATCCCTTGTTAACGAAACCAATATGTGGCGCTCGTCGTCAGGGGATTTTTCGCTCTAAATTTCGCTAGGAGCGACCTGAAACCAGAAACAGGGAAAAAATCTGGGTGAGTAAGGTGTGAGTTATGGGTTATTTTTTAAGACGTTTGTCGTTCTATCTTGTCGCGCTCTTAGTTGCAGCGACGTTAAACTTTATTATTCCGCGAGCAATGCCTGGTGACCCAGTTACCATGATGTTTGCTAATGCTTCAGTACAGGTGACTCCAGAACGAATCGCAGCAATGAAAGAACTGCTCGGTTTCGTTGATGGGCCAATTTACATTCAGTACTTCTCGTACATTAAAAACATTCTAAGTTGGGAATTGGGCACCTCAATCCAGTTCTACCCACTTTCAGTTAATTCTTTACTAGGTAGTGCATTTGGCTGGTCACTATTTCTAGCTGGTACTGCGGTTGTACTTTCTTTCTCCATCGCTTCTGTCCTTGGTATTTTTGCCGCCTGGAAGCGCGGTAGTAAGTACGATGCATTCGTAACGCCTGGCACATTGATCATTCAAGCTATTCCACAAATGGTTATCGCAATGTTAGCGCTGTTTACCTTTGCGATTGGCCTGAAATGGTTCCCATCTGGCTATGCTTACAAGCCAGGTACTATTCCTGATTGGACAAGCTGGGAGTTCATCAAGAACGTGGGTTACCACGCTGTACTACCTCTATTCTGTGCAACCATCGTTCAAATTGGTGGCTTCCTAGTTAACATGCGTAACAACATGATCAACCTTCTCGCCGAAGACTATATCACGATGGCTAAAGGTAAAGGGCTGAGTGAAAACCGCGTCGTCTTTAATTACGCCGCACGTAACGCACTACTTCCAAGTGTTACCGCACTGTCTATGTCTTTAGGTATGGCCATTGGAGGTCAATTAATCATCGAGATGATTTTCAACTACCCAGGCCTAGGTACTGTTCTATTGAACGCAATTCACGCTCGTGACTACCAAGTACTTCAAGGTCAGTTAATTATCATGACGATGTTCATGCTGTGCTTCAACTTAATGGCTGACATGCTGTACATGATTCTAGACCCTCGCCTACGTACGGGAGGCAAATAATCATGAAAGAACTATTCAAACTTATTTTAGGTAACGCATTTGCTCGCATTGGTCTTGGCATTGTTACGCTGTTCGTGTTCGTTGCGATTGCCGCTCCTTTACTTACAAAGCATGCGCCAGACAAGCGAACCGGTAACCCACACGAATACCCAAGCTTTGTTGTAAAACAGGCACAAAACAATCCTGATGGTTGGGTCGCTAAAAACCTAGCAGACGATCGTCGTACACTGATTATGTCTAAAAAGGCCGACCACGTATTAGGTACTAGCCGAATGGGTCGCGATATCTGGTCGCAAGTGGCTTACGGTGCACGAGTATCACTGGGTGTAGGCTTTGGCGCTGGCATCATCGTGTGCTTCTTAGCAACAGTCATTGGTATATCGGCAGGTTACTTCGGCGGCAAAGTGGATGACGTATTGAGTGCCGCAATGAACATCATGTTAGTAATTCCGCAGTATCCATTGCTATTCGTGTTGGCGGCCTTTATCGGTGAAGCAGGCCCACTCACTATTGCCTTGATTATCGCTGGTACTTCTTGGGCATGGGGTGCACGTGTTGTCCGCTCTCAAACTATGGCACTACGCGAGAAAGAGTTCGTTAAAGCCGCCGAAGTATTGGGAGAGTCTTCATTCCGCATCATCTTTGTTGAGATTTTACCAAACCTTATCCCAATTGTCGGTGCGAGCTTCATTGGCTCAGTAATGCTGGCGATCAACACTGAAGCGGTCATTTCGTTCCTAGGTTTGGGTGATGCCAACACGATCAGTTGGGGCATCATGCTTTACAACGTGCAAACCTCATCAGCCATGCTGATTGGCGCATGGTGGGAAGTACTAGCACCTTGTATTGCCCTAACATTACTGGTTACTGGTCTTGCTCTGTTGAACTTTGCCGTTGACGAAATTGCGAACCCTCAACTTCGTTCTCACAAAGGCATGAAACGCTGGAAAAAACTAGCAGCAAAAGACAAGAAAGAGCGTGAGCCTGAACTGGCACCACAAAATGCACTATGGAGCGGAGATAAATAATCATGACTGCACCACTAATTTCCATCCGTAACCTATGCGTAGACTACATCACAGACGCGGGCGATGTCCGCGCCTGTAACAACGTGAGCTTCGACATTGCACCCGGTGAAGTATTCGGTCTGGCTGGTGAATCTGGCTGTGGTAAATCCACTGTTGCCTTCTCACTAATGCGCCTTCATAAGCCGCCAGCGTTTATCACAGGTGGTGAGGTTATCTTCAACGGTGAAGATATCCTTCAGTACAGCGATGATCGCATGCAAGCGTTCCGCTGGAGTGAAATGTCGATGGTATTCCAGAGTGCGATGAACGCTTTGAACCCTGTTCTAACCATGGAAGAGCAGTTCTGTGACGTCATCATGCGTCATACCAATATGACTCGCGCTCAAGCAAAAACACGCGCTGAAGGTCTGCTGGAAATCGTTGATATCCACCCTAGCCGATTGAGTGATTACCCGCACCAGTTCTCTGGTGGTATGCGTCAACGTCTAGTAATCGCAATCGCTTTGGCTCTGAACCCAAAAATGATCATCATGGACGAACCGACTACCGCATTGGATGTAGTGGTTCAACGTGAAATTCTACAAAAAATTTACGCGCTTAAAGAAGAGTTTGGTTTCTCAATTCTATTCATCACACATGACTTGTCATTGATGGTCGAGTTCTCGGATCGTATCGGCATCATGTACTCAGGTGAGTTGATTGAAGTCGCGCCTTCTAAGCAAATTCTGGAAAGTCCTTACCACCCTTACACCAAAGGTTTGGGTAGCTCTTTCCCTCCACTAACTGGACCAAAGACCAAATTGACTGGTATTCCAGGTAACCCGTTGAACTTGCTAGAAGTTCCACAAGGCTGCCGCTTCCAAGCTCGTTGCGATCGCGTACATGAAGCATGTACACGTGTACCAACCCAATTACGTCAAATTGAACCAGGTCGCCTCTCAAATTGCCATTTGTACGGCGACACCATTGCTCAAGCTAAGGTTTAACAACAAAAAAACGCTAGCTAAGAACAAAAATTACACTGGAGAGAATTATGAGCAAACAATTCGGCGAACTGCTGATTGAGGGTAAAAATGTCGTTAAGGACTTCCCTTTAAACAGTAACTCAATCAAACAATCTAAGATGCGCGCAATCAACGACGTCTCTTTCAAAATGTACAAGAGCCGCGGCTTGTCAGTGGTAGGTGAATCTGGTTCAGGTAAGTCTACTACTGCAAAAATGATTGCAAAAATGTACGCACCAACCGATGGCATCATTGAATACAAAGGTCGTGATATCCAAGACATCACCTCTCGTCACGATTTAATGACCTACCGTGAAGGTGTACAAATGGTGTGGCAAGACCCATTCGGCTCGCTAAACCCAACACACAACATTTTCCACCATATTGCGCGCCCGCTGCTGATTCATAAGAAAGTAGCACCGGGCAACAAGAAAGAACTGGAAGAGCGTGTGTACGACCTACTTGAACAAGTTGGTCTTATTCCACCAAAAGAAACGGCGCAAAAGTTCCCGCACCAGCTATCTGGCGGTCAGCGTCAACGTGTAAACCTAGCTCGTAACATCGCAGTTGGTGCAGAAGTGGTATTGGCGGATGAGCCAACATCGATGCTCGATGTATCAATCCGTGCCGGTGTTCTGAACTTGATGGAAGAGATGAAGTTCGAGAAACAAATGTCTCTGCTTTACATCACTCACGACATCGCAACAGCGCGTTACATTGCTGAAGATCTCGCGGTCATGTACGTAGGTCACATGGTTGAATGGGGCGATACTGAAGAAATCATTCACGATCCTCAACACCCATATACGCAACTGTTGGTATCTGCGGTTCCAGATCCATCGAAGTCTATTCACGAGAAACTGAAAGGCAACAAAGGGGAAATCCCACTTTGGACACCAGAATCTGTCGGCTGTCCATTTGCTGGACGTTGTGTACACGCTACCGACAAATGTCGCGAACGACTACCGGGCGTCACTCAACTGTCCGACAACCACTTTGTCCGCTGTTACTTATTTGAAGATTAATCATAACGAGGGTCAGGTTCAGCCTGGCCCATTCCTGTTTTTATCGTTTCCCGGAGACATTGAATGCTGCTACTGACTAACCACATTGGTTATGAACGTCTGGGCCCAAAGAAAGCCATTATCCAGACCGAACAACCACACTTGTCTTCTTACACTGCTCAATTGATTTGTGCCACTAGCGAGCAAACCGTGGCAACTTTTGCGGTTGAAGAACAAGGTAAAGTGGCGAACTGGCATCAGGGCTATTTCTACCTCATCGACTTTTCCTCTTTCACAACGTCAGGTGACTATTTCTTGCAAGTAGAAGATACGCGCTCTTCCTCTTTCATCGTTGGCGAACACATTCTGTTGGATCAAACTTTGTCAGATGTGATCCACTACTTCAAATCGCAACGTTGCGGCGGGATCTTCGATCAACAAGATCGACAACTTCCAGTACTAAACTCCAATAAAAAGGTTGATGTACACGGCGGCTGGTACGACGCATCAGGAGACGTTAGCAAGTATTTAAGTCACCTTTCATACGCGAATTATTTGAATCCTCAACAAACCCCAATGGTGGTTTGGAACATCCTAAAAGGGGTTTCATTGCTTGAAGGAAGCGAAGACATTGCAGCTTTCACACGTACACGTCTGATTGAAGAAGCCCTGTTCGGTGCAGACTTTCTTGTGCGTATGCAAAACGAAAAAGGCTTTTTCTACATGACGGTCTTTGACAAGTGGAGCAAAGATACTGCGCAACGCGAGATTTGCGCGTACGAAACTCAACTTGGTCACAAATTTGACGACTATCAAGCAGGCTTTCGACAAGGTGGCGGTGTCGCCATTGCAGCGCTAGCGGCAGCATCGCGTTTAAGTGTTCACGGTGAATACGATCAACAAAAATACCGCAACGCTGCCGAAAATGGTTACTGGCACTTAAAAGAGCACAATACGCAGTACCTCAATGATGGGGAAGAAAACATTATCGACGAATACTGTGCGCTACTGGCTTGTGTAGAACTGTTTAAAGCAACCAAAGAAACTCGCTACTTGGAAGAGAGCCGTTTGTGGGCGCAACGTTTAGTTGCACGCCAAATGAGCGACGAGCAGATTCAACACTTTTGGTCAGCAAACCAAGACGGCAGCCGTCCATATTTTCACGCAGCCGAAGCTGGTCTACCAGTTATTGCCCTATGCGAATATCTATCAATTGAAGACGACTCAGCACGAGCGGAATCGGTAAAACGTATCGTCAACCTAGCGTGTGAGTTTGAGATCACAATATCGAATAAAGTGATCAACCCATTCGGTTACCCTCGCCAATATGTTAAAGGCGTAAATGAGTCAAAACGCGAGGCATTTTTTGTCGCACACAACAATGAATCTGGCTATTGGTGGCAAGGCGAGAATGCTCGACTGGGCTCACTCGCGACCATGGCGTACCTTGCTCAACCGCATATAGCGTCGCAAGACGTACAGCAACAACTTTCTGTGTTTGCTCAAGATGCATTGAACTGGATTGTAGGCTTAAACCCATACGACATGTGCATGCTAGATGGCCATGGTCGTAACAACCCTGATTACCTCCCTCAATATGGTTTCTTCAACGCAAAAGGTGGCGTGTGTAACGGAATCACTGGCGGCTTTGAAGACGAGGAAGACATTGCATTTAACCCACCAGCACAAAAAGAAGACGTGTTACAAAACTGGCGCTGGGGCGAACAGTGGATCCCGCATGGCGCTTGGTACTTACTCGCGATAATGAGTCAAGCTCAGCATGTTTCTCAGTTGGCGACCTCTAAAAATATGAAGGAAGAATAATCATGGGAATGTATTTTGTCGGTATCGATGGTGGCGGCACGTCATGTCGAGCCAGGATTAAAGATTCACAAGGTAATTTTCTTGGCGAGGCCAAAAGCGGCAGTGCCAACATCATGCTAGGTGCTGAAATAGCAATGGCTTCGATTCTTGAATCCATCACTTCGGCTACCGAGCAAGGCGGTCTGACACAACAAGATTTCGCGTCGATGCACGTCGGCTTAGCCCTTGCTGGCGCAGAGCACAAAGCATCTTGGCAAGCCTTCATGTCTCTTCCTCATCCATTTGCCAGTATGACTCTGAATACCGATGCCTACGGTGCGTGCGTTGGTGCGCACAATGGCGAAGATGGCGCAATCATGATTGCGGGAACCGGTTCTTGTGGCATCTACCTTAACGGATTGGAGCAACACGTTGTCGGTGGTCGTGAGTTCCCTATTTCGGATCAAGGTGGCGGCGCAGTGATGGGGCTACGCCTAGTTCAGCAAGTTTTGTTAGCTGAAGATGGCATCAGAGAAAAAACGCCCCTAGCACAACACGTTATGACGCATTTCGAAAATGAGGTCGACAACGTGGTGGCGTGGTCAAAACAGGCGCTTCCTCGTGATTATGGGCAGTTTTCTCCGGCTATTTTCCAACATGCGGAACAAGGCGATGCACTGGCCATTGAAATGCTGAAGCAAACCGCAGCGGATATAGAAATGTTTCTCGTGGCATTAAACAAGCGCGGCGCAACACGTATTTGTTTAATGGGCAGCATAGCTGAACGCATTGTACGTTGGCTTTCACCACCAGTTCAGCAATGGATTGTTGAGCCACAGTTTGACGCGATTGAAGGCGCAATTATGTTTGCTGGCAAACCAGAACATAACCTTTACTCGCTCAGTGCGGCGTAGGAGTAGATATGGAATATCGTGTTGATCTCGTAGTCCTTTCTGAGCAGAAACAAAACTGCCGCTTTGGCCTCACCTTTCATAACTTGAGCGACCAAGACCTAAACAGCTGGAGCTTAACTTTCGCTTTCGATCGTTACATTCTTCCAGACAGCGTTTCAAATGGTCAACTGACTCAAATTGGTAGTTTTTGCACACTTAAGCCAGAAGGGGTGGTACTGGCTGCCAACCATCACTATTACTGTGAATTCAGTATTGGTTCGAACCCATTCCGTTATTACTCGGATGGCTTTAACGAAGCGATGATCAACTTTGTCGTTGATGGAAACCCACAGCGCGCACAAGTGGATGTCACGCCTATCGTATTAGCTTCACCATACCGTGAACGCAGTGAGATTCCTGCAAGTTTAACCCATGCACAGCCCTTGCTGCCAAAACCAAACCATATTGAGGTCAGCGATCACTATTTTAGCTTTGATCATCATGCTGGCGTCGCGGTTTATTCAAGCCTGGCCAATTCAGCTAAAGAATGGCTACTTGATGAGCTTAAGCGCATTCACCAATTTGAGTTCGCATCAGACAATGGCAGTCAGATCATCTTCAAAGGCAACCCAACCTTGGATGAAGGCGCTTACAAACTGAAAGTAGCCGAAGAGTCAATCAAAATTGAAGCAGGATCTTCGTCTGGTTTTACCCATGCTTGTGCAACGTTATTACAACTAATCAAAGTTGGCGATCAACCTAACTCAGTGGAAGTAGTTTGCTGTTCAATCAAGGACAGGCCACGTTTTCGTTACCGCGGTATGATGCTGGATTGTGCTCGTCATTTTCACTCCGTTAAGCAAGTCAAACGCTTGATCAACCAACTGGCTCATTACAAGTTCAATACGTTCCATTGGCATCTTACCGACGATGAGGGGTGGCGAATTGAAATCAAATCACTGCCTCAACTGACCGATATTGGTGCTTGGCGCGGATTGGATGAGATCAATGAACCACAGTACACGCACTTTGATGAACGTTACGGCGGCTTCTACACACAAGAAGACATCAAAGACGTTATCGAATTTGCATCGCAACGCGGCATCACCATCATTCCTGAAATTGATGTACCTGGTCATTGCCGAGCCGCCATCAAGTCGTTACCACACCTATTGGTAGAAGCGGAAGATACCACCGAATACCGCAGTATTCAGCATTACAACGACAACGTCATTAACCCAGCTCTGCCGGGGAGCTATGAATTTATCGACAAAGTGCTAGAAGAAGTCTCTGCGCTTTTTCCTGCGCCTTACGTTCATATTGGTGCCGACGAAGTACCTAACGGCGTATGGTCAAAAAGCCCAGCATGCCAAGCACTAATGGAACAACTGGGTTACAGCGACTACAAAGATTTGCAAGGACACTTCTTGCGTTATGCCGAAGACAAACTTCGTAAATTGGGCAAACGCATGCTGGGCTGGGAAGAAGCTCAACACGGCGACAAAGTCAGTAAAGATACGGTGATCTACTCATGGCTAAGCGAAGAAGCGGCCTTGAACTGTGCTCGCCAAGGCTTTGATGTGGTGCTGCAACCAGCACAAACCACTTACCTAGATATGACCCAAGACTACGCACCTGAAGAACCGGGCGTGGACTGGGCAAACCCACTGCCACTAGAAAAAGCTTACAACTACGAGCCGCTCGCTGAAGTGCCTGCTGACGACCCAATACGTAAGCGCATTTGGGGCATTCAAACAGCATTATGGTGCGAAATTATCAATAACCAACCTCGCATGGACTACATGATCTTCCCTCGTTTAACTGCAATGGCAGAAGCATGTTGGACAGACAAACAACACCGAGATTGGACCGACTATTTATCACGCTTGAAAGGCCATCTACCTCTGCTTGATTTGCAGGGAGTGAATTACCGTAAACCGTGGAAGTAATACAAAACTGATGTCGAAACATCACGCTTGAAGAGTTTTTAAATTTTGGCTGCTGATGCAGCTTCGTAAAAAGGAAAGACACAAATGAAATACGGCTATTTCGATAACGAGAATCGCGAATACGTCATCACTCGCCCTGACGTACCAGCACCATGGACCAACTACCTAGGTACTGAGAAGTTCTGTACGGTTATCTCGCACAACGCGGGTGGCTACTCGTTCTACAACTCTCCAGAATACAACCGTGTTACTAAATTCCGTCCAAATGCGACATTCGATCGCCCAGGACACTACGTTTACTTGCGTGATGATGAGACAGGTGATTACTGGTCAATCTCTTGGCAACCAGTTGCGAAGAGCCTAGACGAAGCAAACTACGAAGTTCGTCACGGCTTGTCTTACTCTAAGTTCAAATGTGAATACAGCGGTATTACCGCAACAAAAACTCTGTTCGTGCCAAAAGGCGAAGACGCTGAAATCTGGGATGTAGTGATTAAAAACACCTCTGACAAACCACGTACGATCAGTGCATTCTCATTTGTTGAGTTCTCATTCAGCCACATTCAATCTGATAACCAAAACCATCAGATGTCTCTGTACTCGGCAGGTACGGCTTACAACGAAGGCGTGATCGAGTACGACCTGTACTACAACACCAACGATTTCGAAGGCTTCTACTACCTAGCTTCAACATTTGCCCCAGATTCATACGACGGCCAACGTGACAGCTTCCTAGGCCTATACCGTGACGAAGCAAACCCGTTAGCGGTAGAACAAGGTAAGTGTTTCAATACAGCGCAAACTTGTTACAACCACTGTGGCTCTTTGCATAAGCAATTTACTATTCAGCCGGGTGAAGAAGTTCGCTTTGCTTACATTCTCGGTATCGGTAAAGGCAACGGAGAGCGTCTGCGTGCTAAGTACCAAGACCTTGCAGAAGTCGACAACGCATTTGCGGGTATCAAAGCACACTGGGATGAGCGTTGTGGCAAGTTCCAAGTGAAATCACCAAACGAAGGTCTAGATACCATGATCAACGCTTGGACGTTATACCAAGCGGAAACGTGTGTGGTGTGGTCTCGCTTTGCTTCATTCATCGAGGTGGGAGGCCGTACTGGTCTTGGTTACCGCGATACAGCGCAAGATGCAATCTCAGTTCCTCACGCTAACCCAGCAATGACGCGCAAACGTATCGTTGACCTACTGCGCGGCCAAGTAAAAGCGGGCTACGGTCTACACCTATTCGATCCAGATTGGTTTGATCCAGAAAAAGCGGATGTTAAACCATCTAAATCTCCAACCGTAGTTCCAACACCTTCTGATGAAGACAAAATTCACGGCATCGAAGACACCTGTTCTGATGATCACCTATGGCTAGTTCCAACCATCTGTAAGTACGTGATGGAAACCGGTGAGCACAGCTTCTTCGACGAAGTGATCCCTTACGCCGACGGTGGCGATGCAACGGTTTATGACCACATGAAAGCCGCGCTAGACTTCTCGGCTGAATACGTAGGTCAAACCGGTATCTGTAAAGGTCTGCGTGCAGACTGGAACGACTGTCTGAACCTAGGTGGCGGCGAATCTTCAATGGTGTCGTTCCTACATTTCTGGGCACTGCAGGAGTTCATCGACCTAGCGAAATACCTAGGTAAGGAAGCCGACGTTGAAAAATACACCGAGATGGCAGCAAACGTGCGTGAAGCGTGTGAAACACACCTTTGGGACGAAGAAGGCGGCTGGTATATCCGTGGTCTAACGAAAAACGGCGAAAAGATCGGTACAGCGCAACAAAAAGAAGGTCGTGTACACCTAGAGTCAAACACACTTGCGGTACTTTCTGGTGCGGTATCTCAAGAGCGCGGCGAAAAAGCGATGGACGCTGTCGATGAGAACCTATTCTCTGAATACGGCCTCCACCTAAACTCACCATCTTTTGCAACACCGAATGATGATATCGGCTTCGTAACTCGTGTTTACCAAGGCGTAAAAGAGAACGGTGCGATATTCTCGCATCCAAACCCATGGGCTTGGGTAGCTGAAGCGAAACTGGGTCGTGGTGATCGTGCAATGAAGTTCTACGATGCGCTAAACCCATACAACCAGAACGACATCATCGAAAAACGTATCGCAGAACCGTACTCCTATGTGCAGTTCATCATGGGTCGTGACCACCAAGACCACGGTCGTGCAAACCACCCATGGTTAACAGGTACATCTGGCTGGGCTTACTTCGCTGTTACCAACTTTATCCTTGGTGTGCGTACAGGCTTCGATGGCCTAACTATCGATCCATGTATCCCAACGAACTGGCCTGGTTTCGAAGTGACTCGTCAATGGCTAGGTGCAACGTACAACATCAAAGTCGTTAACCCAGACTTAGTAAGCAAAGGCGTTAAGTCGATTACTGTGAACGGTGAAGCAGTGAATGGTGCCTCTGTACCAGTTCAAGCGGAAGGTTCAGTAAACGAAGTTATCGTTACTCTAGGTTAATCATCTTTTGAGGGAGAGCTTTTCCCCTTTTGATTTATCCGATGCACTTGAGTTTGATGTGTGCATCGGTTCGCTAGCAAAGATTTAAGAGGCGGTGGGATGCCGCTCTTATCGAGGATCGAATCATGATCAAATTTGGTACAGGCGGTTGGCGTGCATTTATCGGTGAGGAGTTCACCAAAGATAATGTACGTTTGGTCGCTCAAGCAGTTGCAAACATCACGAATAACGAATCGGTTGCTGATCGCGGTTTTGTGATTGGCTATGACCGTCGTTTTCTTTCCGATAAAGCAGGTCGTTGGTTCGCTGAAGTTCTAGCAGCAAACGGCATTGTGGTTAGCTTTATCGACAAATTTGTCCCAACACCTATCGTAATGTTTAAAGCGAAAGAAATGGGCTGCGCATACTCGGCATGTATTACCGCATCACACAACCCTGCCGATTACAACGGCATTAAAGTCTTCATTGAAGGCGGTCGTGACGCAGATGAAATCATCACCCAAAAAATCGAATCACAAATAGACGCGCTCACTGCGCACGATGTAAAAAGCGTCGACTTTGAACAAGCGGTTGAAGATAAGCTGATTGAAATCATCAATCCGATGAACGAATTCGTTGACTCAATCATCGACTTTATCGACATCGAAGCGATCAAGAAGGCGAATTTACGTGTTTTGATCGACCCAATGTTTGGTGTCGCGAAAAACGCACTGCAAACCGTATTAATCAACGGCCGCTGTGACGTTGATGTGATTAACGATGGCAAAAACCCAGATTTCGGTGGGTTAATGCCTTCGCCAAGCGCTGCAACACTCTACCGTTTGATGCACCTAGTGAAAGAGCAAGGTTACGATATTGGCATCGGTACTGATGGCGATGCGGACCGTCTTGGTATTATCGACGAAAAAGGTAACTTCATTCATCCAAATGAAGTGCTACTGCTGCTTTACTACTACCTACTTGAATACAAAGGCTGGAAAGGCTCCGTGGTACGTAACATCGCAACCACCCACCTTCTCGATAAAGTCGCCGAAGATCATGGCGAGAAATGCTTTGAGGTTCCTGTAGGCTTTAAGCACATCAGCTCCCAAATGGAAGCGGATGACTCACTGATTGGCGGGGAAAGCTCTGGTGGCCTAACCATTCGCGGCCACATCAAAGGTAAAGACGGCGTATTCGCATCAAGCCTATTGGTAGAAATGATTTCAGTAACCGGCAAGAAGCTGTCTGAGTTGCTGGATGAAATCTACGGCAAGTACGGCTATGCCTACATGGCAGAAGGCGATTGCAAGTTCAAACCAGCGCAAAAAGACGTACTGTTCAACAAGATTTATGTTGAAAAGCAGTTGCCTGAGTTCGAGTTTGAAATCGAAAAAGTCAGCTATGAAGATGGTGCGAAAGTCTACTTCAAGAACGGCGGTTGGATCATCGCTCGCTTCTCTGGCACTGAGCCACTGCTACGAATTTTTGCAGAGATGCAAGATAAGGACACTGCGGAACGTGTTCTTCAACAGTTTAAAGACTTCTTGTCTTTATAACTGAACCTTGTGCCCGCTTCGAGCACTATGATGAGAGTCAACGCTGTCTGAAAAGGCGCTCATCAACAGGAGAAGAGCACTTGCCCGGCTCCACAGCCGGGCTTTTTTATTGTATGTTGGGAAGTCGTAAACGAGATAGAAAAGATACTCAGGAGCGTTAAGCAAATGCCAGGACGCCTTGCGTTTCAATTTTCACCGCGACGGACTCACCTATATTTAATGCTTGCGAAGCTGTAGCTAACAAACGGTCACCATTCGCGTTAATCACATAACGGCAGTGATCACCCATAAAATGCTGTTCCAATACGGTTACCGAACTATCTTCATCGGATTGAATTTGCACATGCTGCGGTCTTAGCAGTAAAGAGCACTCCGCCTGTACTGGAATATCTTGTTGAGCCGTGGCTTCAACCACGCCCAAGTGGGTTTCATATTCTGAATTCGAAACCCGTTTAGCAGCAAGGTAACTGCCACCACCTAAGAAATCAGCGACAAATTTACTTGAAGGCTGGTAGTAAAGCTCAGATGCTGTGCCATATTGCTCGATGACTCCATTGTTCATCACTGCCATTTTATCGGCGAAAGCAAAAGCCTCTTCACGGCTATGCGTAACAAAAATGGCAGTCACACCTTGGGCCTTAAAAATCTTACGGATCTCACTTATCAACTCATGGCGAACTTGCGTATCAATATTAGAAAACGGTTCATCAAGTAACAATAAGTCTGGGCTGTAAGCTAATGAGCGAGCAATCGCAACACGCTGCTGCTGTCCACCAGACAATTGATGAGGATAACGATCGCCATAACCTTGAAGATGCACGAGTTCTAACATCTCTTGAACTTTGGCATTTTTCTCTTTTGTCGAGCACTGCTTTAAGCCAAAGGCAATGTTTTGCTCCACCGTCAAGTGAGGAAAAAGTGCGTAATCTTGGAAAATCATCCCGATATTACGCTGTTCTGGCGGCAACCAGTTTTCCCCATCATCAATTGTGACGCAATTTAGACTCATTTCGCCTGACGTTAACGGCAATAATCCCGCAACGGCCTTTAATAGTGTTGTTTTCCCACAGCCACTGGCTCCTAGCAAACAGACAATCTGCCCTTGTTCTACCTCAAGAGACAATGATTCGAGTACAGTTTGATCGTCATATTGGCACGTTAGGTTTTTAATTGATAATGCACAGCTCATCAGTGATTTTGCTCCAGTGAACGGTTAACAACAACAAGCGGGATCAACCCAACAAGAACCAACAGAACCGCTGGCAAAGCGGCCAATTCTAAATGCTCATCCGAGGCGAAGTTATAAACGTATGTGGCTAGTGTTTCAAAGTTAAACGGACGAAGTAACAAAGCCGCATTAAGCTCTTTCATCGACTCGATAAACACTAATAAAGCCGCAATCAGTGCACCGCGCTTAACCAGCGGAAAGTGCACGCGCCACAGCATGGCATTGGGCTTACAACCCATAGTGCGCGATGCCATATCTAACGACGGAGAAATTTTATTTAAATTACTTTCGATACTACCAATCGCTACCGCGGAAAAGCGCACAACCATGGCAAATACTAGTGCGAACATGGAACCAGAAAAGATAAGTCCCGGCCTTCCCCACTCCATGGCTTTAGCAACATCGTTGACACGATGATCCATAAACAGCACAGCGACCATCACACCGATGGCTAGTACCGTTCCTGGTACTGCATAGCCCATAGAAGAAAGACGCATAAATGCCAAGCTTTCTCGTTTACCACTGACTCGATGGGTAAAGTTAACGATCAGTGCGACAGCAACACCAATAATCGCAGCAATAACAGACACAACTAAGCTATTCCATGCGTATTCACGAAACTCTGAGGTCCAACTCTGCGCAAAATAAGTGATCGCATAATCAATCAGCTGTAGTAGCGGCAAAATAAAAGCGACTGAAACCAAGCCCCAACACCAAACCAGTGCGGTCCACTTTTTCCAGCCCGTCAACTCGTAACGAAAATCTTCGTGACTGTTAAATTGGCTTTGAAAAAGCTTTTGTTTACGGCGGCTGTATCGTTCGGCACTAAGAAGCAGTACTACAATGACGAGCATCATGGCAGAAATCTTGGCTGCCGCATTAAGATTAGAGTACCCCAACCAAGTATCGTAGACCGCTGTGGTTAACGTATTCACCGCGAAGTAACTTACCGTACCAAAGTCACCGATGGTCTCCATTGCGACCAATGATAAACCTACTGCGATAGAGGGTCTTACTAACGGCATCGAGATGCGCCAAAAGCTTTCCCATGGAGAGCACTTGAGCAAACGCGCGCTTTGCAATAAAGAGACATTTTGCTCCATAAACGCAGCCCGGCACAATAAATACACGTAAGGATACAACACCAAAGCCAACACAAAGGTCGCACCAGGCAACGTACGAATGTCAGGGAACCAATACTCGCCAGGTCCCCATCCGGTTACATCACGCAAAAAGATCTGAATCGGGCCTGCAAAATCAAACCAATCAGTAAAAATATAACCAATGATATAACCTGGCATTGCAAGAGGTAGCACCAATGCCCACTGCAACCATTTTTCGGTCGGCAGTTTACACATGGCCATTATCCAAGCGCTTGGAATACCAAGAATTAAGGACAGCACCATTACGCCAACAGTTAGCGCAACCGTGTTAAAAATATAAGTCGGCATGACCGTTGCCATTAAATGAGCAAACAAATCATCCGTTTCACCAATTGCGGTGTAGAAGATCGCTAAGATCGGCAAAACCAGTAGCAGAGTTATTACCCCACTACTGGTTTTCCATAAAGAGTGTTTATCTTTCATCGCCTAATTACTGCAAGGCTGTATGAAATACAAATGCTGTTGCAAATACATCTCATATCCTTTAATCAAATGGGGGTACTGTTATACCCCCACAAGGAATTAAAGGTCAAATTTCACTTCATCTAATAGCTTAATTGCCGCTTCGTGGTTGGCTGCAATATCGTCTAGAGAAAGCTTGTCTGCTTTAAAGTCACCCCAAGATTCCACAAGCTCAGAACGCTTCACGCCTTCTTTAACTGGGTACTCGTAGTTAACTTCTGCGTACATTTGCTGCGCTTTGTCACCCGTTAGGAATTCCATTAGCTTCACAGCATTGTCTTTGTTTGGAGAGTACTTAGCCATCGCCATACCAGAGATATTCACGTGAGTGCCTGTAGTCTCTTGGTTAGGGAAGTTGATGTAAACTGCATCAGCCCAAGCTTTTTGCTCTTTGTCGTTAACCATTTTACCTAGGTAGTAGCTGTTACCTAGAGAAACATCACATAGGCCTTCTTTGATCGCTTTAACTTGTGCACGATCGTTGCCTTGTGGTTTGCGAGCAAGGTTTGCTTTCACGCCTTCTAACCACTCTTTGGTCTCTGCTTCGCCATTGTGAGCAATCATTGCTGAAACTAGAGAAACGTTGTACGGGTGCTTACCGCTACGAGTACAAATTTTACCTTTGAACTCTGGCTTAGCTAAGTCTGCGTAGTTGAAATCTGCGCCTAGTTTACCTACGCGATCACGTGATGAATAAACGCTACGAGAACGTAGAGTTAGAGCAAACCACTCATTCTCTTTATCTTGGTATTGAGCAGGTACGTTTTCTTCAATGATTTTGCTATCGACTTTCTGAACTAAACCTTTGTTTGTCAGTTCAGCTAGACGGCTGATGTCTGTCGTAAGAATAACGTCAGCAGGGCTGTACTCACCTTCTTGAGCTAGCTTTTCTGCTAAGCCTTTTTTAGCAAATTTTACGTTTACTTTGATACCAGTTTCTTTAGTGAACTCATTGAACATAGGTTCAACTAGGAAAGGTTGACGGTAAGAGTAGACGTTCACTTCTTCAGCAGCCATTGCTGTTGGAGCTAGAGTAGCGCAAGTTAGTGCTGAAAGAGTTAGCAGTTTTTTCATTGTTTAATCCTTTACCATGCTAATGATAACTTTTATCAGTTGCGTTATTATATGTATGTTCAATAAGAAGACAATGACGAATATTAAAAAACCTGCTCATTGGAGCAGGTTTTATTGTGTTAAGTGTGTAACCATTTATTACAAGCTAATGATTATTTCACCGTAACAAACTCTGGGTAAGCACCAACACCACAATCATGCATGTCCATACCTTCCATTTCTTCATCTTCTGTAACGCGAATCCCAACGGTCGCTTTCAAGATTGCCCACACAACTAGGCTAGCACCAAATACCCAAGCAAAGATAACTACGGCACCTAAAAGCTGTGCACCAAACGTTGCATCACCGTTGCTCAGTGGCACTACCATTAGGCCGAAGAAACCACACACACCGTGAACTGAGATAGCACCTACTGGATCGTCAATTTTAAGTTTATCTAGAGCAATGATACTGAATACTACTAGTGCACCCGACACCGCACCAATCGCAACCGCGTACAGTGGTGATGGCGATAGAGGGTCTGCAGTGATGGCAACCAAGCCAGCTAGCGCGCCATTGAGGATCATCGTTAAATCGGCTTTACCCCAAGTAGTTTTACAAACGAATAGCGCCGCAATTGCACCAGCAGCCGCTGCTGCGTTAGTGTTTAGAAAGATCTGACCTACCGCTGTAGCATTCTCAAAATCTGAAACCATCAACTGAGAACCACCGTTAAATCCAAACCAACCAAACCAAAGGATAAAAGTACCCAACGTTGCCAAAGGCATGTTAGAACCTGGAATCGGATAGATTTCACCATTTTTACCGTACTTACCCTTACGCGCGCCAAGCAGTAACACACCAGCAAGAGCAGCAGAAGCACCTGCCATATGTACGATACCAGACCCCGCAAAGTCACTAAATCCAGCTTCTGCTAGGAAGCCTCCACCCCATGTCCAGTAACCTTCCATTGGATAGATAAACGCAGTTAAAATCGCAGAGAAAATCAAGAAAGACCAAAGCTTCATGCGCTCAGCTACCGCACCAGAAACGACGGACATAGCAGTTGCAACGAAGACAACTTGGAAGAAGAAGTCAGACTCTAAAGAGTGGTCGGCCCCTTCACCTTGAGTACCAATTAGCGTACCAAATGAAGGTAACCAGCCTCCTTCTCCATTATCGACATACATGATGTTATAACCGACAATCAGAAACATCGTGCATGCGATGGCGTACAAACAGATGTTCTTCGTAAGAATTTCTGTTGTGTTTTTAGAGCGCACAAGGCCAGCCTCTAGCATCGCAAAGCCTGCTGCCATCCACATTACCAACGCACCGGAAATGAGGAAGAAAAAGGTGTCAAGTGCGTAACGTAACTCGGTTACTGTTGTTGTTAATTCCATAATAAGTATCTCCAATCCTTTGAATTCTTAAAGTGCTTCTGCGTCCATTTCGCCAGTTCGGATACGCACCGCTTGGTTCAGATCGTAAACAAAAATTTTACCGTCGCCGATTTTTCCGGTTTGCGCAGCTTTTGTAATTGCTTCAACAACGCGATCTACATTGTCTGCGTGAGTCGCGATTTCAATTTTCACCTTTGGTAGAAAATCGACTTGATACTCTGCACCGCGATACAATTCCGTGTGACCTTTTTGACGACCGAACCCTTTAACTTCTGATACTGTCATCCCTTCGATACCGACATCAGCCAATGCTTCTCGTACATCGTCTAATTTAAACGGCTTAATAATGGCATTGATTATTTTCATTGAGTTATCTCCGAAGCTTTCATCCTGAAACACTTCTTATAATCCAATCTACGTGCCAAGTTTTTAAGTTATTGAATAATAAAAACTAACCTCAATTTACATATCTATAAACAAAAAGGGCGCACCATATCGGTGCGCCCTTTTCACAAATTTAAAGCAACGGCAGAGAAGTTACCCAAAACTGTGCATTAAATGTTCAAAAAGTCTTTCCACTGTTCGATAAGTGCCATGAAATCCTCTATCCCACAACTTGCTGTACTTTCTGCATTGTAGAAGTCGAACTCACTTTCCATCTCGACATCATATTCATGGGCTAATGCGTTTTCTTGTACAAGAACTTCGTCGCCCTGAATCATCAAGCTAATTTCCGTGCCTGTAAGGTTATGCTCCTGAGAAGGCGCTGAAAATGACCGCTCAATTAGCTTTTCAACCTGTGCAATCTTCATCGGATCTTTACCAATTTCTTCTTGCAACCAGCGCCCTACAATCTCATGTCCCATGCTACATTTTACGTAGTACTCGCCCATCAACGTGTTACGAATGAATTCAAATTCCACCGAGATTGCCTATTTCGTATCAATTTGGTGCGAGTATAGCGAATTGCTCCCATAAAAAAAGCACCTCATGTGAGGTGCTTTTGAATTGTGCATTTCTGATTATGCCGGCTCTTGGAAGATCACTTCGTCCGCTTTCTTGGTGTATTGATCCATTTTATGGAAGTTCAAGTAGCGGTACGTATCCGTTGCCGTAGCGTCGATTTGCTTCGCGTATTCTAGGTATTCTTCTTTGGTTGGAATCTTACCTAGAATTGCACCTACTGCAGCTAGCTCAGCTGACGACAGGTAAACATTCGCACCAGTACCCAGACGGTTCGGGAAGTTACGCGTTGAAGTCGACATTACTGTTGATTTATCTGCAACACGCGCTTGGTTACCCATACAAAGTGAACACCCTGGCGTTTCAATACGCACCCCTGCACGTCCGAAGATACCGTAGTAGCCTTCTTCAATCAGTTGGTCTTTATCCATTTTTGTTGGTGGCGCTACCCAAAGGCGCGTTGCTAACTGGCCATTGAACTTATCAAGCAATTTACCTGCTGCGCGGAAGTGACCGATGTTCGTCATACAAGAACCGATGAACACTTCATCAATCGCTGTGCCTTGTACTTCAGACAACAAACGAGCGTCATCTGGATCATTCGGTGCACATAGTACTGGCTCATTGATTTCAGCCATATCGATTTCAATCACATGTGCGTATTCAGCGTCTTTATCTGCTTGCATCAGCTCAGGGTTTGCTAGCCACTCTTGCATTGCAGTAATGCGGCGCTCGATAGTACGGCGATCACCGTAACCTTCAGAGATCATCCACTTCAGCATCACGATGTTAGAGTTTAAGTACTCTTCGATCGACTCTTGGGACAATTTCACAGTACAACCTGCCGCCGAACGCTCTGCAGATGCATCAGAAAGCTCAAATGCTTGCTCAACCGTTAGCGTTTCTAAGCCTTCAATCTCAAGGATACGGCCAGAAAATTCGTTGATCTTGCCCGCTTTTTCTACCGTTAGTAGCCCTTGCTGAATCGCGTAGTAAGGGATGGCATGAACAAGATCACGCAGTGTAATACCCGGTTGCATTTCACCTTTAAAACGAACCAAGATTGACTCTGGCATGTCTAGCGGCATAACGCCTGTCGCAGCTGCAAAGGCAACCAAGCCCGAGCCAGCTGGGAATGAAATACCCAGAGGGAAACGAGTATGTGAGTCACCACCCGTACCGACAGTATCCGGTAGTAGCATACGGTTTAGCCATGAGTGGATAATACCGTCACCAGGACGAAGAGATACACCACCGCGGTTCATAATAAAGTCCGGAAGTGTATGGTGAGTGTTAACGTCTACTGGTTTTGGATAAGCCGATGTGTGACAGAAAGACTGCATGACAAGATCAGCAGAGAAGCCGAGACACGCCAAGTCTTTAAGTTCATCACGAGTCATAGGGCCAGTAGTATCTTGCGAGCCTACTGTCGTCATCTTCGGCTCACAGTAGGTTCCAGGACGGATGCCTTCTACGCCACATGCTTTACCAACCATTTTCTGTGCAAGCGTGTAACCCTTGCCAGAATCTGCGATTTCACCAGGTTTACGGAATACATCCGAAGGCTCAAGACCTAGCGATTGACGCGCTTTGTCTGTCAAACCACGACCGATGATCAATGGGATACGACCACCAGCACGAACTTCATCAATCAGTACTTCTGTTTTTAGCGAGAACTCAGCTAGAACCTCACCAGTTTCGTGGTTGCAAACTTTACCTTCATATGGGTAAACATCGATAACATCGCCCATGTTGAGCTTAGTTACGTCAACTTCGATTGGTAGTGCGCCAGCATCTTCCATTGTGTTAAAGAAGATAGGGGCAATTTTGCCACCAAGCACATACCCACCAGCTCGTTTGTTTGGAACGTAAGGGATATCATCACCCATAAACCAAAGCACTGAGTTTGTTGCCGATTTACGTGAAGAGCCAGTACCAACAACATCACC
This sequence comes from Vibrio sp. 397, assembly GCF_033339395.1. NCBI lineage: Bacteria > Pseudomonadati > Pseudomonadota > Gammaproteobacteria > Vibrionales > Vibrionaceae > Vibrio > Vibrio sp. 397. Next base: position 275,129 of record NZ_JAWOUN010000004.1, read on the forward strand.
AACGTAAACCAATTGATGACCTTTGTCTTTTAACTCTTCAATTTGCTTGATCGGGCCAATAGTACCCGGTTGATCAGGGTTTATTCCTTCACGCTCGTTTTTAAGCATCGCCAGTGCGTGTACTGGAATATCAGGGCGAGACCAAGCGTCAGGTGCAGGTGAAAGGTCATCCGTGTTCGTTTCACCTGTTACTTTAAATACGGTTAGAGTGACTTTTTCTTCAAGCTTAGGCTTAGAAAGGAACCACTCAGCATCAGCCCATGATTGAAGTACTTTCTGTGCATGCGCATTGCCAGCTTTCGCTTTCTCTTCTACGTCATAGAAAGCATCAAACATCAGCAGCGTATGAGACAGCGCTTTTACTGCGATCTCTGCCAGTGCTTCATCATCCAATAGCTCAACTAGCGGTTCGATGTTGTAACCACCTTGCATAGTGCCTAGCAGTTCAGCCGCTTTTTCACGACTCACTAATGGTGATTTAACTTCACCTTTTGCTACTGCTGTTAGGAAACCCGCTTTTACATAAGCAGCTTCATCAACACCTGGAGGGATACGGTTTTCAAGTAGGTCAAGAATGACTTCTTCTTCACCTTGCGGGGGATTTTTCAGAAGTTCTACAAGTCCAGCAACTTGTTCTGCGTCTAGCGGTTTAGGAACAACTCCTTCAGCAGCACGCTCTTCGACGTGTTTACGGTAGGCTTCAAGCACGACTTTTTCCTCTCATTGCGGTTCCTCCTCTATTATTACTATTGTTAAAGTAAAGGAGTGAACATCCTTGGAAACTTGGCTCTCCATTGCCCTTGTTTTCATTCAATTATGATTGAGAAACAGCGCCGTAGAGGCCAAACTGTGGGCAAAATAATAGCAAATTTAACCTTAAATTAAAATCTTATCATTTTGACCAACATAGCAACTTACGACTAAAGTTCTGCTAATTTTGACCAAATATGCCAAGTTTTTGCTTTCTCATACCCGGTTAATTAAACGATGTTCCTACGATCAAATACACAGCATCCAAATCTTGCTCGGTACGACCGTATGCCAACATTATTGGTCCTATTGGTGAGTCAACACCAAAGAAGATGGAACCAGCATTGTAAAGCGGCGCTTCGTTTAGTTTCAGATCATTATCAGACCAAACACCGCCATATTCGACCGATGCGCCCAGGTAGACTGGAGCTTCAAACAATCCGAAATCATTATCAAACCACTTATATCGGTACACCAAACTGCTGAAAAATAAGTTCTGTCCGATCAGGCTATTTCTTGGGATTCCCGATAGGCTTAAGAAGCCGCCCAACTCTCTGGGATCAAGCGGTAAAGATGAGTTTTTACTCTCTACAAAACTATATTCAGCATGTCCGACTAAAGTATGACGCTGATGACTCACTGCACCTTTAAATCGTGCAGAGATTTCATAAACGGTATCTTCAATAATTTTGTCAGTTTCTAAAAGGCTAACGCCCTGAGGACTTTGATCATGAGACACTAAATATTCGAGATCGACTAAAAGCCCACGAGTCGGAAATGCGAAATCATCAAGTGTGTCTAGGCGATAATTGGCAAACAGACCACGACGTTCAAAATCCAATTTACCAGCAGAAGCCAAAGTAGAAAGCTCAATATCTCCGGTTGAGTAGCGAGCGCCAAATCGAAGTTCTTGCCACAATGTGGGTTGGATACCTATCGCTAACTCTGTTGTAAAATCATCGTAAGTGACCGGAAAAAAGTCATTTACTGACTCTAAATCTGGTGCTTGAGGCTCTGTTAAAGGTAAGTTTCGGCTCTCACTACCATAGGAAATTCGCCCCGAAACAAAAAGTTCTTGGCTAGATAAAACAGGGGAATACAACTCAGCTTCAATCAGCTTATCCGTGCCCATTTCTACGTTGAACGCCAACTCCGCGCCATGAGAGTTTAAATTGGTAAAGTTGGTCGATATTCCTATGCCGTACTGGCTATCTGTATCGAAGTCATCTTCAAGAAAAAATCGGAAGTTGAGATAATTAGGCCCCCACGACTTCTCGTTAACATCAAAAACCAACAATGTCTCACCATCAACCTCTTCAAAGTGATAAGTGATGAGCTCGAACCGATCTAACGCGTAGAGGTTTTCAACGGCTTTCTCAATTTCGGCCGTTGAAATACGACGTCCGGTTTCTAATTCAATACGATTCGTCAACAACACATCGCTGTAGTGCGTGTTATTAACAATCACTATGTCATCAACCACACGCTGATCGCCATAAATCAAAGTTTTACGAACTTCTTGTTTGCGATCGATGTATTTTTGATAGTCCGCATTGGACAAGCGCAACCCTTTCAGCTTGTCTTTTAACTGCTTGGTAATATCGTACCCAGCTTGAAAAGCCCAAGGCATTTTGTCGAACTCGACGGTTTCCATGGTGCCCACATTGGGACGAATATAGATATCTTGAGGTTCAAGCTCGTCCACTTGCTGTTGTGTACTACGACGAACGAGATAGTTAGAGAGTTGGTCCGCGACAGTAAACAGCCCCGTAAATTCATCTTCGGTTTTGTAATCGGTGCTAATATCGACGGCAATAACGACATCAGCCCCCATGGCGCGAGCCACATCGACAGGCATGTTATTGACGACGCCGCCATCAACAAGCATATGGCCATTGAGCTTATAAGGAGGAAGCGCTCCTGGTACAGACATGCTAGCCATCATTGCATCAACAAGGTAACCATTGCCCAGTACGACTTCTTCTAGGGCAAGAATATCTGTCGCAACAGAACGATAGGGAATGGCAAGATCATCAAAAGAATCGAATCGCCCTAAGTTCCCTGTAGTCTCACGCAATACTCGCAACATGTTCTGGCCTTGCACCACACCCGTTGGTGCTCGTACCTCACCGAATCTTAAGCCGAGGTCGGTATTAATTTGATAGCGGTCTTCATACTCTTTGTCACGAACTCTACGTTGGCTACGGTCAACACGATCTCGATAACCGCTGCCCCAATCGACGGTGTAGATAAAACTCTCGATTTCATCAGCACTCATCCCCGTGGCATAAAGCCCACCCACATAGGCGCCCATACTGGTACCGGTCACAATATCCACAGGAATCTGCATTTCTTCCAATGCTTTTAAAACTCCAATGTGTGCCGCCCCTTTCGCTCCGCCACCAGCGAGCACAACCGCCACCTTTGGTCGAGGTTCCAAGTCATCCGTTTTTGTTAGAGAGTTGGCGAGGGAAACAGAAGGAGTGATCATCAAAAAGGTACTAACCCAAAGCGCAAAGTTGCGAACCGATGGGCTTGATAACAGCTTTTTGAACATTCACTTCTTCCTTTATTGAATATCTGATCAAGTAGGGCGTGCTAGCAGTACTGTACTAACACGCCCTAATATGTACTAAGAATTAATCAGATAAACAAGCTAATGTTGTTGATTTGGCGATGCTACCAATCAAATATGCTATTTAACCAGTTTGATTTCTTCTCACACTGTTGCTTTATCTGACCGGTTTTATCCCAAACCGGCAGTTTGTAATCACTACGGCAGTTCATTTCTAAACCTCCATCAGATGTAGGCTTGAACCCTAATGTGGTGATTTCTCTTGGCCATGGGAGCTCTAAACGCTCAGGAATACGCTGCTTCAAGTACTCTGCGTATACTCGTAATGCACCACTCGACCCCGTTAGATTCACGGGTTTATTATCGTCGCGGCCTAGCCAAATTGTCGTCACCTCACGACCATCAACACCGACAAACCAACTATCGCGGTTATCATTACTGGTACCCGTTTTTCCTGCCAATGCAGCCCAACCAAACTGGCTTTGTAAGAAGCGGCCAGTGCCTTGAGCAACCCCTTGTTTCATCGCGTAGGTCGTTAGCCATGCTGCTTGTTCATCCACGGCTCTTGATGAACGAGGCAAGGATTGATACAGCACATTACCTTCCATATCCATGACTGAGCGCAGAGCGGTCAGTTTTGCACGCTTACCTGAATTCGTCAGAGTCTGATACATCTGTGCGACTTCGAATGGCGTCAAAGAAAACGAACCCAAAAACATCGAAGGCACTGGGCGAATTTCGTCTTTGTTCACGCCCAAACGCTCTAAAGTATTGGAGACTTCAGGAATGCCAAGTGCCATACCTAAGCGCACGGTTGGTACGTTAAGTGATTTCGCTAAAGCAATGTAAAGTGGCACATCACCACGATATTTTCTATCGTAGTTGCGCGGCGTCCACACGTTACCTTTACTGCTCTTCAGACTTAACGGCGTGTCGTGTAGCGTCGTGCCTAGGTTGTATTTATCCGGTTGTTCTAGAGCCGTTAAGTAAATCGCTGGTTTCACTAAAGAACCAATCGGACGACTGGCATTGAGCGCGCGGTTAAAGCCTTCATAACCGACACGTTTACCACCAACCATCGCACGGATTTCACCACTATGGCGATCAACGGCCACAGCAGCGGCTTCTAACTCTTTACCACCCCGTTTAGCTAGTTCTGGGATCTTTTTCGCGATAGCTTGTTCCATTTTGCTTTGCGATACTGGGTCCAGAGACGTAAATACGCGCAGTCCGGTCTCTGCCTTAAATCGCTCCCCAACTTTTTCTTTTAATTCAATACTCAATTGTTGGAAATAAGCTGGCTGACGGCTCGCAATACGTGGCTTGCTTTGCGTATCGAGTGGACGACTTACAGCTTGTTCATACTGCTCTGAAGTCAACATGTTTTGCTGCATTAACAGGCGCAGAACGAGATCACGACGCTCTTTCGTTCTCTCAGGGTAACGAATTGGGTTGTAGTAAGACGGTCCTTTTACCATCCCAACTAACATCGCCAGCTGATCGATTCGCAACTCCTGGATTGGCTGCCCAAAATAGTAACGCGACGCCAAGCCAAACCCGTGGATCGCTTCACCTCCACTTTGACCTAGGTACACTTCGTTTAGGTAGGCTTCTAAGATACGATCTTTGCTGTAACGGTAATCCAAAATTAGCGCGATATACGCTTCTCGAACTTTACGCCACAGTGTTTTATCACGAGTCAAAAATAGGTTTTTTGCCAGTTGCTGAGTCAACGTACTACCGCCTTGAACAGTACGACCGGCCTTAATGTTCGCAACCAATGCACGTGCAATCGCGAGCGGTGACACCCCGTCATGTTGATAAAAATCACGGTCTTCGGTCGCAAGCAGCGCATCCACTAAAATTTCAGGGAACTGATCACGACGTAAGAAAAGGCGCTGTTCATCACGGTCTTTCTCCAGCATGCCCAACATCTTCGGTTCTAGGCGCAAGTAACCAAGGTCTCCTCGAGATTCTAAAGACTGAATACGTTGCAAGCCAGAATCAGAAAAATGCAGCATAATGTGACGATCCGGCTCGGGACCATCGGCAAACTCGAATGGACGACGAATCAATTCAATCCGAGTGGAAGAAGAGGAATATTCGCCTGGGTAACGAGGTTGACTCACTTTACGGTAATTCAACACATCTAGCTCGTTGCGCAGTTCTTGGATGGTGATATTCTCACCAGGGCTTAGATTCAAGATACGGGCATAAACCACCGTTGGCAGCTCAAACAGCTGGCCTTCAAAGCGTTCTTTCACCACACTATCTAAGTAAATCCCAACAAACAGCAAAACAGCGGCAAGTGCAACGCCAGCTTTCCAGCTAAACGACCACAGAACTTTCAACCACGAACGTTTCTCGTTAGTCGGCTTTTTACTCGGCGTACGTCGAGTCTGTTTTGCGGCTCCTTTATTGGTTGTACTTTTCTTCGCTGGCGCTTTTTTCGCGCTAGGCTTCTTGCTGTCAGTCATTATTCAATTGTCTTTTTGTTTTCGTTGTTGCTACATGATTGGCAGGATCATCTGGCCAAACGTGTTTTGGGTAGCGCCCTTTCATCTCTTTTTGAACGTCTTTGTAGCTTCCGTTCCAGAAAGCCGCCAAGTCCGACGTTACTTGCAATGGACGTTGTGCCGGTGAAAGCAGTTCAAGCACCAAACGCTTGCGGCCAAGAGCCACCGTTGGGGAACCACTCTCCCCAAATACTTCTTGCATACGCACCGATAATATCGGCTCATGGCCATATTGGTAACGGATACGCTTCTTTGAACCTGTGGGCAGTTGGTAATGCTCAGGTAACCATTCATCCAGTTGTTGATTGAGTGGCCAACCTAATCGAGCATTAAGCGCTTCGACCAAGTTTATCTTGCTCAGGTCTTTAACCGAACTGACAGACGTCATGTATGGTTCTAACCACTCCCCTAATGAATCCAGCAAACTGACTTCATCAAACATTGGCCATGACTGCTCAGGTAACCATTCCACCGCACAACGAATCCGAGCTAACAAGCTCTCCGCTGCCGGTGTCCAGTTTAGACTCTGTAAGCCCTGGCGGCGGACATACGTGAGTAAAGCTTGTGTCATTTTTTCTTTGTCCGGGCTTGGCAACGGCTCGCGTTCAACGACCAGCAGACCGAGTTTTGTTTGTCGCTCAGCTATTAGACGGCCTCTTTTTTCATCCCAGTCCACTACTTCTTCAGACGAAAATAGCGTATCAAAGGTCGTTCGCAATATATTGACATCCAATTCACATGCCGAATGAATTTGACTTGAATTAGAATGAGAACGCATTAAGTCAACGGCAACCAAATACTCACAGCCACCTAGCATGTCTTCCTGACGACATTCTGCACCATGACCATTAGCCAAAGTAAATCGCCCAAATTGATTTGTGCGCTGCTGTGCAATGCGATCTGGAAATGCCAAACTTAACACCAGCGGTAATGCATCTTCATCCACGCCTTTCAGGTCAAATACCGTATCCAATTTGTATGCCAGAGATTGAGCACGCTTGAACAACATCGACTTTTTTGGATGAGTACCAACAAGCCAACGATGCAAGCTATAAGAGATATTGGTAGCATTTCTCTCTGGCTCTTCAATCAGTGCGACCGCCGCCAAAGCAGCATTTAACATCTTATCACTGTAAGATTGCGCTTTAATTAGCATCGCAGCCGCACGAGGCTCAACGCCTAGTTCATGCGCCTGTTTTCCTTCGGACGTTAATTGCCCTTTTTCCGTCAGTAGTCCCAATGACACCAATAGCTGCTTCGCTTGTTCCAATGACGCATTAGCGGGAACATCAAGCCACTTTAGATCGTGGATATCACCCGTTCCCCAAAAGGCAAGCTCCATAACTAAACTAGCCAAATCGGAATGCAAAATTTCGGGTTGGGGAACCAGCGGTTGCTGCTTGAACTGGTTTTCAGAATAAAGACGAACACAAATGCCCTCTTCTATTCGTCCCGCTCGTCCTGCACGCTGAATCGCTGAAGACTGTGCAATGCATGTTTGCTCTAAGCGTGTTAAACCGTTTTTCAAATCAAAGCGGGCAATACGCTCTAACCCAGAATCAACGACGAGGCGAATGCCTTCAATCGTTAGTGAAGTTTCTGCAATGTTGGTCGCTAGAACGACTTTACGCTTACCTTGTTCTGCTGGCGTAATCGCTTTTTGTTGATCTGCAAAGCTCAGTTGACCATAAAGTGGGCATACGTCGATATCATCCGCTAAATGAGACAACCGCTCTTCAACTTGTTTTATGGCACCAACACCCGGTAGGAAAGCTAACAAAGATCCAGACTCTTTGTTCATAAGACTTTCTATTGTTTTTGCCATACTCGTAGGTAAATGCTCGTTCACACCTAACGGCTGGTAGCGCATTGCCACATCAAAGCTGCGCCCTTCAGATTCAATGTAACTGGCTTCCGGCAACAACGATTGTAATGCTTGTTGGTCAAGCGTTGCCGACATTACCACCAGCTTGAGATCGTCTCGCAATGCCTCTTGAACTTCTAAACTGAATGCCAAAGCGGTATCGGCATGAATGCTGCGTTCATGAAACTCATCAAAGATCAGTAGATCAACCCCATCCAGTTCTGGGTCAGTTTGAATCATCCGAGTCATGATCCCTTCGGTCACGATCTCCAGCTGCGTTGCAGAACTTACCTTTGCCTCGCCACGAACTCGATAACCCACGCGTTGACCAACTTGTTCTCCCAATTGCTCAGCAAGATAACGGGCAATGTTACGCGCCGCGAGTCGTCTTGGCTCAAGCATGATGATTTTTCCAGCAACCGAATGATTTAAGAGTAACTGCAAAGGGAAGTAAGTCGACTTACCGGAACCAGGCGCCGCTTTTAAGATCACTTGATGTTGATTTTTGACCGCCGTCAGCAACTCAGGCATCACGGCTTCAATCGGCAATTGTGACAAAGGAAATACCTTATGGTGTAATGGTGGCAACATTGTACATAAAAAATTTTTTGTCTAAATAAGCAAATGCATTTCACACCCGCTTTAGAGTCCGCCACTCTACTCAAACGTTATAAACGCTTTCTTGCCGATATCGAGCTCGATACTGGTGAAACCCGTACAATCCACTGCGCAAATACAGGTGCAATGACGGGTTGTGCAACGCCCGGAAACAAGGTTTGGTTTTCTACTTCCGACAACCCGAAACGAAAATACCCCAATAGTTGGGAGTTGAGTGAGACCGAACAAGGCCACCGTATTTGTATCAACACCGCGCGTGCCAATCAATTAGCCGTAGAGGCTATTGAAAATAATGTCATTTCAGAGCTTTGTGGTTATGACACACTTCAAACTGAGGTGAAATACGGCAATGAAAATAGCCGAATTGATATCTTGCTCAGCGCAGACGACAAGCCAAAGTGCTATATAGAAGTGAAAAGCGTCACTCTTCTTGATGAGACCGACTCTACTGGACAAGGATACTTCCCAGATGCGGTCACGACTCGGGGACAAAAACACCTGAGAGAGCTCACAGAAATGGCACAAAATGGAAGTAGAGCCATACTTTTATTCACTGTTTTACATTCAGGTATTGAAAAAGTATCCGCGGCGCACCATATAGACGCGAAATATTCACTATTACTCAAACAAGCACAAGACGCTGGAGTGGAAGTTCTCTGCTACAAAGCTGAACTGAGCGATACTGGAATGAAGCTGATTTCCGCTATTGATTTTATCAATTAAGAGAAAAAATGATGTCGTCTTCACATTGACGATAACTTTGCGATTCAGTATTTGCTTGCACCGCCTCTTTTTGCTATAGATACCCGCCTTAAATTGACTGCGTAGCAGTTGACTAGGTGTAAGTAGGAGATGCTGTATGCCAGAATCAAAGAAGAAAACGATAGGCATCCTAGCCATTGCCGGCGTGGAGCCATATCAGGAAAAACCTGGTGAAGAGTACATGTCACCAGAGCAGGTTGAACACTTTACGAAAATCTTAACAGCTTGGCGCGACCAGCTAAGAGCTGAAGTGGATCGTACTGTTCACCACATGCAGGACGAAGCAGCAAACTTCCCAGATCCAGTTGACCGCGCCTCTCAAGAGGAAGAGTTCAGCCTAGAACTGCGTAACCGTGACCGCGAACGCCGTTTGATCAAGAAGATTGAAAAGACTTTGGATAAAATCAAAGAAGACGATTTTGGCTTCTGTGAGTCTTGTGGCGTAGAGATTGGCGTTCGCCGTCTTGAAGCACGTCCAACCGCTGACCTTTGTATTGACTGTAAAACACTTGCAGAAATCAAAGAGAAGCAAATGCAAGGTTAATCACCCAGCATTATGATTGTTGAAGGGAGCTCAGGCTCCCTTTTTGTTTTGGCTATCTTCGCACCCTATTTGTTTACTAAATTCGAGATACACGCATGACACGCTATGTAGGTCGATTCGCCCCGTCTCCTTCTGGTCCACTGCATTTTGGTTCACTGATTGCCGCTCTTGGCAGTTATTTTCAAGCGAAAGCACAAAACGGAGCTTGGTTAGTACGTATTGAGGACTTAGACCCACCAAGAGAAATGCCAGGTGCAGCGCAACTTATCCTAGAGGCACTCAAGGCCTATCAGCTGCATTGGGATGGAGAAGTGGTATACCAGAGCGAACGTCACGACCTTTACCAAGCTCAAATAAACAAATGGCTCGAAAATGGAGAAGCCTATTATTGCCAATGTACTCGTAAGCAAATTAAAGAGCATGGCGGTTTTTATCCTGGCACTTGCCGCGATAAAAACTTGAAAGACGGCGCGATTCGCCTAAAAATGACCAAGCCTGTCGCTCATTTCCTCGACCAAAAGCGGGGAACCATTACTATTCCAGAGCAACTCGTTAATGAAGATTTCATTATTAAACGTCGAGATGGATTATTTGCTTATAATCTTGCGGTAGTATTGGACGACATCGACCAAGGCGTCACAGAAGTCGTGCGAGGTGCAGACTTAATCGAGCCGACTGGGCGTCAAATTAGCCTGTACCAAATACTTGGTCAGCCTGAAGTTAGCTACTTGCATTTACCATTGGCGATGGACAACAACGGCAATAAATTGTCGAAACAAAATCACGCGACGGCTATTGATATAGATACACCAAAACCTACTCTATTGCGCGCCATGACATTTTTAGGTTTCGAGATACCTGAAACCGTAAGGGCGGCCAACATAGAAGATATTCTTCGTTGGGGCTGCGAAAACTGGCGCTTGGAACAGCTTCCAGCAGAGATCGAGATCACACCGTGATTCTCAAATGGCATTGTGTAGGCTATCATTAGCCGCAAATTAGGCCCTAGAGGCGTATAAAACTAACCAAAGCAAGATTGGATTAAACCCAGTTATTGCCAGATGCACATGAATACAAACGACTATACACCAAGCGAACCTGCCACAATTCCAGAGCTCGCTCTCAATGTAATAACTCGTGAAGAGCACAACATTTCGCGTAAGCAGATCAGTGATAATGCGCTGAAGGTACTGTACCGCCTAAATGGTGCTGGTTTCGATGCTTTTCTTGTGGGTGGCGGGGTTCGAGACTTACTGCTTGGACAAAAACCAAAAGATTTTGACATTGCGACCAACGCAACTCCGGAACAGATCAAACAGCTATTTCGTAACTGCCGTTTGATTGGTCGCCGCTTCCGCTTGGCTCATATTATGTTTGGCCGAGACATCATTGAGGTTGCGACATTCCGTGGTCACCACCAAGAGCAAAAGAATAAGAGCATTTCTCAGCAATCAAAAGAGGGTATGCTGCTGCGTGACAACGTCTACGGCACCATCGATGAAGATGCTGAGCGCCGTGATTTCACGATTAACTCGATGTACTACAACATCGCAGATTACTCGATTCACGACTACGCACGTGGTATTGAAGATTTAGAAGATCGCCTAATTCGACTGATTGGTGATCCAGAAACACGCTACCGTGAAGACCCTGTGCGCATGCTGCGTGCGGTTCGTTTCGCGGTAAAACTAGACTTTGATATTGAAGAAGACACCGCAGCGCCAATCGAACACATGGCACCGTTGCTCGGTGACATTCCGTCAGCGCGTCTTTTTGAAGAGTCACTCAAATTATTGCAATCCGGTCATGGCTTAGAAACCTACCACCTACTGCGTGAGTACAACCTACTCCAGCAACTATTCCCGACGATTGCAGCGCACTTTACAGAAGATTACTCCTCTCATACTGAGCAGATGTTGGATCTTGTCCTAGATTCTACCGACATGCGCATCGAAGATGGGAAACGCATCAATCCAGCATTTATGTTTGCTGCAATGCTGTGGTACCCACTGTGTGCGAAAGCCGATGAACTGATGGAAGAGCGCAACTTAGGCCATTACGACGCCATTATGGAAGCGAGCAACATCATTCTTGACGAGCAAGTTCGCACAATTGCCATTCCAAGACGCCACACCGCAACCATTCGCGAGATTTGGCAGTTACAGCTTCGTCTTCCACGACGTAACGGTAAACGTGCATTCCGTCTTATGGAGCTCAATAAATTTAGAGCTGGCTTTGATTTTCTTGAAATGCGCGGTGAAATTGAAGGTGGTGACACTCAGAAGCTTGCCAAGTGGTGGGAAACTTTTCAAAATGCAGGCCGAGAAATGCGTCAAGCAATGGCTGCCGACTTAGACGGTCAATCACCGAAAACAGGCCAGCGCCGCCGTAAAACTTATCGCAAGAAAAAGAGTAAGCCCAAATCATGATTACAGCGTACATTGCGGTAGGCAGTAACTTGGCGGATCCTGTCAGCCAAGCGAAGCAAGCGATTGAAGCATTAAAAACGCTGCCTAAATCAGAGTTTGTTCAAGCTTCTTCGCTATACAGCAGCACGCCAATGGGGCCACAAAACCAACCGGATTACATCAATGCGGTTGTGTCTATTAACACCAGTTTGACGCCTATTGAATTGCTCAATTGCACACAAGCTATAGAGCAAGAACAAGGGCGTGTCCGTAAAGACGAACGCTGGGGACCAAGAACCTTGGACCTCGACATTGTGCTTTATGGCAATGAGGTGATTAATTCCGAGAGGCTGATCGTTCCTCATTATGGAATGAAAGAGCGTGAATTCGTACTCTACCCTCTTGCGGAAATTGCACCAAGTTTACAACTCCCTGATGGGACCGAGGTCTCTGAACTACTGGAACAAGTAGATAGAAACGGCCTCAGTATCTGGCAGTCATAGCCAACTCCTAGTAAGGATAAAACCATGAAAAAAATGACCATCAACGACCTAATCAAGTGGAAGCAAGAAGGTCGTAAATTTGCTACTTCAACCGCTTATGATGCGAGCTTTGCCCAACTGTTTGAAAGCCAAGAAATGCCAGTACTTCTTGTTGGTGATTCTCTAGGTATGGTTTTGCAAGGTCACAACGATACTCTGCCAGTAACGGTCGATGATATCGCTTACCATACTCGTTGCGTACGTGCTGGTAGCCCAAATTGTTTGTTGATGGCAGACATGCCATTCATGAGCTACACCACGCCAGAGCAAGCTTGCGAAAATGCGGCTAAACTGATGCGTGCTGGTGCCAATATGGTAAAAATTGAAGGTGGTGACTGGCTTGTCGACACGGTGAAAATGCTCACTGAACGATCAGTTCCAGTTTGTGCTCATCTTGGTTTAACTCCTCAAGCTGTTAATATTTTTGGTGGTTACAAAATCCAAGGTCGCGATCAAGAAAAAGCAGACCGCATGGTAAAAGACGCATTAGCGCTGCAAGAAGCAGGCGCTCAAATCGTCTTACTAGAATGCGTACCAGCTGAGCTTGCTGAACGTATTACGCAAGTGCTTGACGTTCCTGTTATCGGTATTGGTGCAGGTAACGTAACAGATGGTCAAATTCTCGTAATGCATGATATGTTCGGTATTTCTGCCAACTACATGCCGAAATTCTCCAAAAACTTTCTTGCTGAAACAGGTGATATGCGCAAAGCCGTTACTAAATACATTGAAGATGTAGCCAACGGTGTATTCCCAGACGACGCTCATACCATTGCCTAGAGGATAAATGCATGCAAACTTTTGCGGAAATCTCAGCAGTTCGTGAACACCTTAAAACCTTTAAACGTGAAGGTCGTAAAGTGGCGTTTGTCCCTACCATGGGCAACCTTCACGAAGGCCACTTAACTTTAGTGCGTAAAGCACGCGAATACGCTGATATCGTTGTCGTAAGCATCTTTGTTAATCCGATGCAGTTTGATCGTGCTGACGATTTAAATAATTACCCACGCACGCTAGAGGAAGACTTAAGCAAGTTAACCTCTGAAGGGGTCGATGTGGTATTTACGCCAACACCAGAAGTTATCTACCCAGAAGGTCTGGATAAGCAAACCTTCGTCGATGTCCCTGGCCTATCAACAATTCTCGAAGGCGCGTCTCGACCAGGTCATTTCCGTGGCGTGACGACGATTGTGAATAAGCTGTTTAACATCGTACAACCGGATGTCGCGTGCTTCGGCGAGAAGGACTTCCAACAACTTGCTGTTATCCGCAAGATGGTTGATGACCTAGCAATGGACATTGAAATCATCGGTGTACCAACCGTACGTGAAATGGACGGTTTAGCAATGAGTTCACGCAATGGCTTGCTTACGCTGGACGAGCGTCAACGTGCTCCTGTACTTGCTCGTACAATGCGTTGGATCAGTAGTGCCATTCGCGGTGGCCGCGATGACTACGCATCGATCATCGAAGATGCAAGCGACCAACTTCGAGCTGCAGGTCTGCACCCTGATGAGATCTTCATTCGTGATGCTCGTACATTACAAGTGATCACACCAGAAACGACACAAGCTGTCATTCTGATGTCTGCGTTCCTAGGCAAGGCTCGTCTTATCGATAACCAAACGGTAGATATGGTTGTCGAAGCGAAGGAAGAAGCTGAATCTAACAATACAAACTCAGAGAGCGCAGAGTAAGCTCTGAGTCATAAAAGTAAAAAGGTCGACTCTTAGTCGACCTTTTTTATACTCTACGTATAGACGCAATCTAACCCTTCAGGGCGAGTTTTAAACCGCTTGTGCAGCCACATCCACGCTGGAATATCACGTTTTATCATTTTCTCAAGCTCTTGGTTCAAGATGCTTGCCGCTTTAACCGCATTACGTCTCTCGAAACGCTCGCTAATGTCTTTTCCAATGTACAGCGTGTAATGGTGATTTTTACTCACTGTAACGCCAGATATAACAGCGCACTTTGTTGCATCAATGAGAACACTAGACCCGACGGTACTCGCCGCTTGTTCAACAGCAAAAAACGGCGCAAAAACAGAATGGCTAACGCCATAATCATGGTCGGGCAAATACCAAAGTCGATGACCCTTTTTCAGAACTTTGAGCATTGATTTCACGTCTTTTCGATCAATCATTTGATGTCCAAAACGAGTTCGACCTCGATGTTGAATAAACTCATAAGCAGGATTCGAATTTGGGCGATAAACGCCATAACCTTGGGCAAACTGGCTAAAAATACGAGCGGTTATCTCCAAGTTTAAATGGTGACTGCACACCACCAACACACCACGTCCATTCTTTTCCTCAGCGAGTAAACGATCTTTTCCAACAATAGAGGTTATCCGACGTATCCGCCAATCTGGCCAAAACCAAGCGATACCGGTTTCGATGATCGCCATTCCAGTATATTGAAAGTTTTTTCGTACTACGTCCTTACATTGCCAATCCGTAAAATCAGGGAAACACAGCTGGAGATTACGCAGAGCGATCTTGTGTCGGCGCTTCATTACATGCATCGCAATACAGCCGATGCTTCTACCTAAGATTCGCAATACTACGTATGGCAGTACATTAACAAGAATCGCTAAAGATCCAAATGCCAGCCATACAGACCAATATTTGGGCTTAAGTAACTGATAGGAGAAAGGCGGCGGCGGGACAATATTCATAGGATCACTCATTTATTACAAATGATTGAAACCTACCATGATAAAAACCGAAAAATTGTATGGGTATGTATTGTTATGCATGCGAAAGAGCAGCGTGAATCGCCGCTCTTTGCTTTATGAGAATGGCTTAGCTTCTTAGCCCAATCCCTTTGGTTACTAGATAATGCGCAATGGCATACAGTGCAACAACAAACACTGCAAGTACACTAAATGAAGTGACAATGCCCACATCCGAGACACCTAAAAAGCCGTAGCGGAACGCATTCACCATGTAGACGATTGGGTTGATCTTAGAAACGCCTTGCCAAAATTCAGGCAGCAGACTGATCGAATAAAAGACTCCTCCCAAGTAAGTTAAAGGAGTCAATACAAACGTAGGGATGATCGAAATATCATCAAACGTTTTTGCGTAAACCGCATTGATCAAGCCACCGAGAGCAAATACCACCGACGTCATGAAGACAGTCGCGACAATAATGCCCCAGTGCTCCACTTGCAAATCAACGAACAAAAGTGACACACAAGTAACAATTGCACCGACCAACAAACCTCGAGTCACGCCGCCCATCACATAGCCAGCAATAATCACATAGTTTGGTACCGGTGCCACCAGCAGTTCTTCAATATTCTTCTGTAGCTTTGCACTAAAGAATGACGACGCCACGTTCGAGTATGAGTTAGTGATCACCGACATCATGATCAAACCTGGAACAATGTACTCCATGTAACTAAAGCCGCTCATCTCACCAATTCGAGAGCCAATAAGATTGCCGAAAATGATGAAGTACAACGTCATCGTAATGGCTGGCGGCACTAAGGTTTGCACCCAAATACGTGTAAAACGAGTGACTTCTTTGCTCAGCAAGCTGCGAAATGCCGTCCAATATAAACCGTACATTTAATTACTCCCCTCTCTTACAATGCTGACAAACAACTCTTCAAGTCGGTTGGCTTTGTTACGCATTGAGAGAACTTTAATGCCATGCTCTGTTAACTGACTGAATACCGAATTCAATCCTTGGCTCTTATCTAGTTCTATCTCTAAAGAGCCATCAACAATACTTTGTCGATTAACACCTTCAAGCTCAGGCACCTCGACTTCTGACTCAATATCCAAGATAAATGTCTCGACGCTTAGCTTACCTAGTAACGCCTTCATGGTGGTATTTTCAATCAGCTCACCACGATTAATAATGCCGATATTTCGACACAGCATCTCCGCTTCTTCTAGGTAGTGTGTCGTTAAAATAATCGTAATTCCTTGCTCTTGGTTGATCTCTTTCAGAAACCCCCACATTGAGCGGCGTAGTTCAATATCCACTCCAGCCGTTGGTTCATCTAAAATGAGTAATTGCGGCTCGTGCATCAAAGCTCTTGCGATCATTAAACGACGCTTCATCCCACCGGATAGGTTACGAGCACGCTCTTGGCGTTTTTCCCATAAATCCAATTTTTTCAGGTATTTTTCTGCTCTTTCTTTGGCTAATACTTTAGACACACCGTAATAGCCAGCTTGCTGCATCACAATTTGCTCAACGGTTTCAAACTGGTTGAAGTTGAACTCCTGTGGCACCAAGCCTAAATTCTGCTTGGCCAATTCGAGGTCGGTATCAATGTCATAACCGAAAACTTTCGTCGTTCCGGAGGTTTTATTCACTAAGGAGGAAATGATGCCAATCGTGGTCGATTTTCCTGCACCATTGGGACCCAGAAGCGCGTAGAAGTCACCCTTTTTCACTTGGAGACTTATACCTTTTAACGCCTCAAAGCCACCTGCATACGTCTTGCGCAATTGTTCAATTTCTAATGCGTACATAAGGTCTTGATTGCCGTTTGTTTGTGATTACTAATACCGACTCATATTCAGCAGCGGTTTACTACAAAATCGCCTTGGGTATCGTACTGGAGGTCCATCAGTTTATCGTTGAATAACGATGATTACAAATAAACCTTTCGATAATATTGGAAATATAACCCTTACCTCGTAAAGGTTATCTCTAAGTAAGACAAAATAGAGCATAAAAAAACGCAACAGGAAACTGTTGCGTTTTTAACTGTCAGAATGATTACGCCGTTATGCGCTGATACTGGTCTGCCTCAACATGTGCCACCGCCGCATTCAATGCTTCGTAACGGAATTGGTACATATTTTCATCCGGGACAAGGTCAATCACATGGAATTTCTCTAGCTGTTCTCGTGTTCGCTCATTCGGGCATAATAAATACACGGCACAATTGGCATCGAGAGCATCCTTAATCGCATTCTCTAACGCCAAACCGACGGTTACATCAATCATTGGTACATCCGTAAGATCGAGAATCATCACGTCATAGTCCGAAATACTAGAGTGCTGACGTGAAATGGCTTTAGAAACACTAAAGATCATCGGACCGGAAAGATAAAAGAACAGCACTTTACCATTAGCACGATCCAACAAACCACGCTCGCTGTCAGTCAGCGGCACATCATCTTCATCCGCGTCGCTGATCGCTTTTACTTGTCGCGCCTGCTCTCGGCTCAAACGCTCGATGATGATAATGTTCGAGATAAAGACGCCTAAACCCACCGCAACGATAAGATCAACGAATACTGTAAGCAACATAACGCCATACATCACCGCCATTCCGGAAAAGCTTACCTTATGTGCCCTCTGAATAAAGCTCCAGTCTAGGATGTTAAAGCCAACATACACCGCAATGCCTGCTAACACAGCCATCGGGATTGGCTCTGTTAGCCCACCAGCAACCAGTACAACAAACGCCAACATTAGTGCGCGAATCACACCAGATAATGGCGAACGAGCCCCAACTTGGATATTCGTTACCGTCCCCATGGTAGCTCCCGCCCCCGGCAGCGCACCAAACAAGCCAGAGATCATGTTAGCTAACCCTTGACCTCGCAGCTCTTTATCTGAGTCGTGTTCTTTACGAGTTAATGAGTCACCGATAACCGCCGTTAACAAAGTATCAATACAACCTAACGTGCCGAGCACTAATGCATCAATGACCATCTCGACAAACATATCTGTGTCAATATAAGGGGCGACGAGAGAAGGTAACCCAGCAGGAATTTCACCGATACGACGAATATCTTCTGTATCAAAGAGAATCACAGACAATAAAGTCACCGCGACCAATGCCACGAGCTGTGCAGGAACGTATTTACGATATTGCTTAGGGAAGAAAAAAAGAATCCCCAAAGTCAGTAGTCCCAAAAACAACTCACTGAACTTAAGGTTAGAAATGGTCTCCGGCAAAGCAGATAACGTTCCGAGTACTCCCCCTGAAGGCGCAGCATGCCCCATCAAAGGCGATAACTGCAGAATGATAAGAATCACACCTATGCCAGACATAAACCCAGAAATAACGCTGTAAGGCATCAAGGTAACGTATTTACCCAGTTTTAACGTCCCCAATAGGATTTGGAACGCTCCAGCCATCATGACAACCGTGAAAGTCATAGCCATGCCCGTTTCTGGGTATTTCGCCATCATACTGGTTAATACTGCGGTCATGATTACCGTCATTGGCCCTGTCGGTTCTGATATTAACGTATTAGAACCACCAAATAACGAGGCAAACAAACCGACCATTATTGCCCCCCAAAGGCCGGCCTCAGCACCGGCTCCGGATGCAACACCAAACGCTAACGCCAGAGGGAGAGAGATAATCGCCGTGGTTACCCCGCCAAATACATCCCCTTTGAAATTGATATCTTCAAAACGACTACCGAACACTGCTGATTTTCCCTGCATTCAATTTTAAAAAGTAAAATATCACTACTTTAACGAGCTAGGCGAAAATTTAAACCATAAATAGATTAAGGCTAAATTCACACCACAAATAGTTTCACCAGATTTTACTTTTTTCTTAATGAAAACTAGTCAGATGAGTCCTATCTGACGAATATTTAACGAGATCGAAATTGTAACATTGTGTATAGTTACAACACTGATCGCTTGCATGTGCACACAAACAGCGGCAGCGATTTTGTCTTTTAAGGGAAGTAGTTTGCAAAATGCCGGAAATAAAACAGTTATTTGAAAACAATTCGAAATGGTCTCAAGAGATCAAATCTG
This sequence comes from Vibrio sp. 397, assembly GCF_033339395.1. Taxonomy (NCBI): domain Bacteria; kingdom Pseudomonadati; phylum Pseudomonadota; class Gammaproteobacteria; order Vibrionales; family Vibrionaceae; genus Vibrio; species Vibrio sp. 397. Next base: position 294,467 of record NZ_JAWOUN010000004.1, read on the forward strand.
ATCGACCTGAATACTTCGCAAAACTCGCTGAGGGGCAAAAGCCTGATTTTCTTTGGATTGGCTGCTCTGATAGCCGCGTCCCTGCCGAGCGACTAACCGGACTATACTCAGGTGAACTCTTTGTTCATCGGAATGTTGCAAACCAAGTTATCCATACTGATCTCAACTGTCTATCCGTCGTCCAGTACGCCGTAGACGTTCTTAAGGTTAAACACATCATTGTCTGTGGACACTATGGATGTGGTGGCGTAAATGCAGCCATTGATAACCCTAAGCTAGGTCTTATTAATAATTGGCTGTTACATATCAGAGATATCTATTTCAAACACCGCACTTACCTAGATCAAATGCCGCAACAAGATCGAGCGGATAAACTAGGCGAGCTTAATGTTGCAGAGCAAGTGTACAACTTGGGTAACTCAACCATCCTGCAAAACGCTTGGGAGCGTGGACAAGATGTTGAAATTCATGGTGTGGTATACGGAATTGAAGATGGTCGCTTAGAGTACTTAGGCATTCGTTCTAACTCTAAGGAAACCGTAGAAGCGTCTTACCAGAAAGCTCTTTCGACGATTCTAAATACAGATAACAAGCTGCTTTGTCGCTAAGTCATATCTAAAAGTTGAACAAAAAACGCCCATCTTAGATGGGCGTTTTTTTTATATTTTTAATGCTGCTCTCAATGATTATTCTTGAGGTACAACTTTACCGATGTATGGTAAGTGGCGGTATTTCTGCGCGTAATCAATACCCACCCCAACGACAAATTCATCTGGAATTTCGAAACCAATCCAATCCACAGGAACATTCACTTCACGACGAGATGGCTTATCTAGGAGCGTACAAATAGCGATAGACTTCGGCTCACGTAGCGAAAGAATCTCACGGATTTTATTTAGTGTGTTACCAGTGTCAATGATGTCTTCAACAAGCAGAATGTCTTTACCTTTGATGTCATCATCCAAATCTTTCAAGATACGAACGTCACGTGAGCTTTCCATCGTATTGCCGTAGCTTGACGCAGTCATAAAATCAACTTGGTGAGTCAGTTCGATAGCACGTGCCAAGTCTGCCATAAATACAAATGAGCCACGCAATAAGCCTACCAACACAAGATCTTCACTACCTTGATAACGCTCTGTAATTTGTTTGCCTAATTCACGAACTCGCTCCTGAACTTCTTGCTCAGAAATCATGACTTCTATTGTATGTTTCATACTGTGCTCAATCTAAATTTGTGGGTTGAGGTAAGTCGCACGCAAACGATCACCTAATCTTACGGCGTGTAGTGTATCACCACGTTCATTGGGTTGAAAGTCGCATCCTGTTGCCAAAAAATCTTGGAAGAAGGTCTTAGTTTTATAAAGTTCATAGCTAAATTTATCAATAATAATGACATTACTGTATATAAATTGTTCTACAGATGTTGACCTTGTGCATATGCACCATTACACTCATCACTGCTTTAAGCAACTATTAAAATAATCAATTAGGGGGTTACCCCCAATATCAACTCAAATGGCAAGGAAAATGGATATGGACTCAATTGCAAAGAGACCTAGAACTAGGCTTTCTCCAATTAAGCGTAAGCAACAGTTAATGGAAATCGCATTGGAAGTATTTGCGCGCCGCGGCATCGGTCGTGGTGGTCACGCAGATATCGCAGAAATTGCTCAAGTTTCTGTAGCGACTGTTTTTAACTACTTCCCTACACGCGAAGACTTGGTGGATGAAGTTCTCAATCACGTCGTACGTCAGTTCTCAAACTTCCTATCGGATAACATAGACCTAGACTTACATGCACGTGAAAACATCGCCAATATTACTAATGCGATGATCGAGCTTGTCAGCCAAGACTGTCACTGGCTAAAAGTATGGTTCGAGTGGAGTGCTTCAACACGTGATGAAGTATGGCCATTGTTTGTTTCAACTAACCGTACTAACCAGTTGCTGGTACAAAACATGTTCATTAAAGCAATTGAACGCGGTGAGGTGTGTGACCAGCACGATTCAGAACACTTGGCAAACCTGTTCCACGGTATTTGTTACTCACTGTTTGTCCAAGCGAACCGCGCTAAAGGTGAAGCGGAGCTGAAACATCTAGTGAATTCATACTTAGATATGCTTTGCATTTACAACCGTGAACACTAAAGCTTAGCTCGTAATATATGTCAGCCCACCGTTTGGTGGGCTTTTTATTGTCTGCTAAGCACACATTTATATTCCTATATAACAAGCATAAAAAAACCGCTGCAATGCAGCGGCTTCTATCATTCAGTCAGAAAAAGCTTACTTCTTCTTAACTGCTTTTTTGTTTGGCAGGTCAGTGATTGAACCTTCAAATACTTCAGCAGCTAGACCTACAGACTCGTGTAGAGTTGGGTGAGCGTGGATAGTCAGAGCGATATCTTCTGCATCACAGCCCATCTCGATCGCAAGGCCGATTTCACCAAGTAGTTCACCACCGTTAGTACCAACGATAGCACCACCGATTACGCGGTGAGTTTCTTTGTCGAAGATTAGCTTAGTCATACCGTCTGCACAGTCAGATGCGATTGCACGACCTGATGCTGCCCATGGGAATGTTGCTACTTCGTACTTGATGCCTTCTTCTTTCGCTTCTTTTTCAGTCTTACCAACCCAAGCCACTTCTGGCTCAGTGTACGCAATTGAAGGGATAACTTTAGGGTCGAAGTAGTGCTTCTTACCAGAGATAACTTCAGCAGCTACGTGACCTTCATGCACACCTTTGTGAGCAAGCATTGGTTGACCAACGATATCACCGATCGCGAAGATGTGAGGAACGTTAGTACGCATTTGCTTATCAACGTTGATGAAGCCGCGCTCGTCAATTTCTAGACCCGCTTTTTCACCGTCGATTAGCTTACCATTTGGTACACGACCGATAGCAACTAGAACCGCATCGTAACGCTCAGCTTCAGCTGGCGCTTTCTTGCCTTCCATTGAAACGTAGATACCGTCTTCTTTTGCTTCAACTGCTGTTACTTTCGTTTCTAGCATTAGCTTGAACTTGTCTTTGATACGCTTAGTAAATACTTTCACGATATCTTTGTCTGCTGCAGGAATTACCTGGTCAAACATTTCAACAACTTCAACTTTAGAACCTAGAGAGTGGTAAACCGTACCCATTTCTAGACCGATGATACCACCGCCCATGATAAGCAGTTTTTCTGGCACTTCTTTTAGTTCTAGAGCGTCAGTAGAGTCCCAAATACGTGGGTCTTCATGCGGGATAAATGGCAGTTTGATTGGACGAGAACCAGCCGCAACGATTGCGTTGTCAAAGTTAACAACTGTTGGCTCACCTTCGCCTTCTACAAGGATAGAGTTAGGGCCAGTGAACTTACCGTAACCGTTAACTACTGTTACGTTACGCATCTTAGCCATACCGCTTAGGCCGCCAGTTAGTTGGTTAACAACTTTTTCTTTCCAGATGCGGATTTTGCTGATGTCTGTTTGAGGCTCACCGAACACAACGCCGTGGTCAGCCATCGCTTTCGCTTCTTCAATTACTTTAGAAACGTGAAGCAGTGCTTTAGATGGGATACAACCCACGTTCAGACATACACCGCCAAGCGTGCTGTAACGTTCAACTAGTACAGTTTCAAGACCTAAGTCCGCACAACGGAATGCAGCGGAGTAACCAGCAGGACCAGAACCAAGTACAACAACTTGGGCTTTAATTTCTTTGCTCATTTTGACCTCTTGTAGTCATTATCCCTAACAGGCTGAGTGGGTATCGATTTTTTATGTTTAAGAGAGATTTGTTTTAAACAGTTATTTTCAGACCGCTAACAGTTTACAGAGATGTTAATGGTGTGAAAAGTAAATCAATTTAGCCTGTGAGCTAGACAACAATTCGATTGTGAAAACCCTGAACGAAGCAAGGCTGATAACCAAATTGTCGGTAATTATGATTAGCAGAGGCGGCTAAGTTGCCGCCTCTCATTCATCTAATTTCTATTACAGAACTAGACGACGAATGTCAGATAGACATGAGTTTAGGTAAGTGATGAAGCGCGCACCTTCAGCACCATCGATCACACGGTGGTCGTATGATAGAGACAGTGGAAGTTGTAGACGCGGTTCGAACTCTTTACCGTTCCATACCGGTTTCATTTCTGACTTAGACACACCTAGGATACCAACTTCTGGTGCGTTTACGATTGGAGTAAACGCTGTACCGCCGATACCGCCTAGGCTAGAGATAGTGAAACAGCCACCTTGCATGTCAGCCGCAGTTAGCTTACCAGCACGTGCTTTCTTAGAAACCACCATTAGCTCTTCAGATAGCTCGTAGATGCCTTTCTTGTTCACGTCTTTAAATACAGGAACAACTAGACCGTTTGGTGTATCTACCGCGATACCAACATTCACGTATTTCTTCAGAATTAGGCTCTCACCGTCTTCTGATAGAGAAGAGTTGAACGCTGGGAACGCTTCAAGCGCTTTAGCTACCGCTTTCATGATGAACACAAGTGGTGTGATCTTCATGCCAGTGTCTTTCTTCGCTTCAATCGCGTTTTGCTCTTTACGGAATGCTTCAAGAGCAGTGATGTCTGCGTTATCCCACTGTGTAACGTGCGGGATCATTACCCAGTTACGGTGTAGGTTTGCGCCAGAGATCTTCTTAATGCGAGATAGCGGTTGAACTTCTGTCTCACCAAACTTGCTGAAGTCCACTTTTGGCCATGGTAGTAGACCAAGAGCCGCGCCGTCGCCTTTGCCAGATGCTGCTGCACCTGCGCCAGACTCAAGACGCTTAAGTGCATCTTTCACGTAAGCTTGAACGTCTTCTTTTAGGATACGGCTCTTACGACCAGAACCTTTAACCTTAGAAAGATTAACGCCAAATTCACGCGCTAGACGACGAACAACTGGAGACGCGTGAGCGTACTCATCGTTTTCTTTGAAATCGCCAGTCGCTGCTGGAGCTGCTGCCGCTGGAGCTTCTGCTTTAGGAGCCGGAGCTGCAGGTGCTGCCGCTTGAGCTGGAGCTGCTGCAGGAGCAGGTGCTGCACCCGCCACTTCGAATACCATGATTAGTGAGCCAGTAGACACTTTGTCGCCAGCTGCAATCTTGATTTCTTTAACTGTGCCAGCGAATGGTGCAGGAACTTCCATAGAAGCTTTGTCACCTTCAACAGTGATTAGAGATTGCTCTTCTTCCACTGTGTCGCCAACAGCAACCATGATCTCAGTAACTTCAACTTCGTCGCCGCCGATATCTGGAACGTTCACTTCTTTTGCCGCAGACGCTGCTGGAGCTGCTGCCGCAGGAGCTTCAGCAGCCGCTGGTGCTGCTGGAGCGCCTGAACCTGCTGTTTCGAACACCATGATAAGTGAGCCAGTCGATACTTTATCGCCTGCTGCAACTTTGATCTCTTTTAGAGTACCTGCGAATGGCGCTGGAACTTCCATAGAAGCTTTGTCGCCTTCAACAGTTAGAAGAGATTGCTCTTCTTCGATGCTGTCGCCAACGGCAACCATGATTTCAGTAACTTCTACTTCATCACCACCGATGTCTGGTACGTGAACTTCTTTTAGTTCTGCCGCTGCTGCTGGAGCTGGAGCTGCTGCTGGAGCTGCTTCTGCCGCAGGAGCAGGTGCAGCGTCAGCTGCACCCTCGGCTTCGAAAATCATGATTAGAGAACCAGTAGAAACCTTGTCGCCTTCTGCAACTTTGATTTCTTTAACGATACCCGCTTGAGAAGCAGGAACTTCCATAGAAGCTTTATCGCCTTCAACTGTGATCAGAGACTGCTCTTCTTCAACCTTGTCGCCAACGCTTACAAGAATCTCAGTAACTTCAACCTCATCCGCACCGATGTCTGGTACATTAATTTCGATTGCCATTTCTTATCTACCTTCTTAATTAAGCGTATAGCGGGTTTGTTTTCTCTGTGTCGATGTCGAATTTCTTAATTGCTTCTGCAACTACAGATTTCTCAACTTCGCCACGTTTCGCTAGTTCAGTTAGCGCTGCTACTACTACGTAACCTGCGTTCACTTCGAAGTGACGACGTAGGTTTTCACGGCTGTCTGAACGACCGAAGCCATCAGTACCAAGAACTTTGAAAGACTCAGCAGGAATGTATGCACGAACCTGCTCTGCGTAGTTCTTCATGTAGTCAGTTGCTGCGATAGCAGGTTCAGTACCCATTACTGTTTGGATGTAAGGTACTTTCGCTTCCGCTTCTGGGTGAAGCATGTTGAAACGCTCTGCATCTTGGCCATCGCGAGTCAGTTCGTTGAATGACGTTACAGAGTAAACATCAGAAGCAACACCGTAATCTTCGCTTAGGATTTGAGCTGCTTTACGTACTTCATTCATGATAGTACCAGAGCTCATTAGCTGAACTTTCGCTTTGTCGCCCGTGTAAGTTTCTAGCTTGTAGATACCTTTACGGATGCCTTCTTCAGCGCCTTCTGGCATTGCTGGCATTGCGTAGTTTTCGTTCATTAGCGTTAGGTAGTAGAACACGTTTTCTTGTTCTGGACCGTACATGCGACGGATACCGTCTTGCATGATTACTGCTACTTCGTACGCGAATGTTGGGTCGTAAGAAATACAGTTAGGAACCGTACCCGCCAAAATGTGCGAGTGGCCGTCTTCGTGCTGTAGACCTTCACCGTTCAACGTTGTACGACCCGCAGTTGCACCTAGTAGGAAACCACGTGCTTGTTGGTCACCAGCCATCCACGCCATGTCGCCAACACGTTGGAAGCCGAACATTGAGTAGTAGATGTAGAACGGGATCATTGGTAGGTCGTTTGTCGAGTATGAAGTCGCAGCAGCAACCCATGAAGACATAGCACCTAGCTCGTTGATACCTTCTTGTAGAACCTGACCTGAAGTCGCTTCTTTGTAGTAAGAAACAACGCCACGGTCTTCTGGTGTGTAAGTTTGGCCGTGCGGGTTGTAGATACCGATTTGACGGAACAGACCTTCCATACCGAATGTACGTGCTTCGTCAGCAATGATAGGAACGATGTTCTTACCAATGTTCTTGTTCTTAAGTAGAACGTTTAGCGCACGTACGAATGCCATAGTAGAAGAGATATCACGCTTCTGTTCTTCTAGTAGTGGCTTGAATTCTTCTAGCTCAGGAACGATGAATTCTTGAGTGAATTTTGGTAGACGCTGTGGCGTGTAGCCGTGTAGCGCTTTACGACGAGCGTGTAGGTATTCGTACTCTTTTGAACCTTCTTCAAGTTTCAGGTACGGAAGTTCTTTCACTGCTTCGTCAGTTAGGATGTCTTGAAGACCTAGACGGTCACGTAGGTGTAGTACGTGAGTCATGTCCATCTTCTTAACTTGGTGCGCGATGTTCTTACCTTCAGCCGCTTCACCCATGCCGTAACCTTTAACAGTCTTAGCTAGGATTACTGTTGGACGACCTTTAGTTTCTGCCGCGTTTTTGTATGCCGCGTATAGCTTAGAAGACTCGTGACCACCACGCTTAAGTGCGAAGATTTCGTCATCAGTCATGTCAGCAACAAGTGCAGCTGTCTCTGGGTACTTACCAAAGAAGTGCTCACGTACGTACGCGCCATCTTTTGATTTGAATGTTTGGTAGTCGCCGTCGATCGTTTCATTCATAAGCTGTAGAAGCTTACCAGTCGTATCTTTAGCTAGTAGTGAATCCCAGTTGTTACCCCAGATTACCTTCACTACGTTCCAACCAGCACCTTTGAACAGACCTTCAAGTTCTTGAATGATCTTACCGTTACCCATTACAGGGCCATCTAGACGCTGTAGGTTACAGTTGATTAGGAAACATAGGTTGTCTAGTTTCTCACGCGCAGCGAAAGAGATAGCACCACGTGATTCTGGCTCATCCATCTCACCGTCACCTAGGAACGCGTAAACGCGCTGCTCTGAAGTATCTTTAAGACCACGGCCTTCTAGGTACTTAAGGAAACGAGCTTGGTAGATAGAAGCGATTGGACCTAGGCCCATCGATACTGTCGGGAACTGCCAGAATTCAGGCATCAGTTTAGGGTGCGGGTATGAAGGAATACCTTTTCCGTCTACTTCTTGACGGAAGTTGTCTAGCTGCTCTTCAGTTAGACGACCTTCAACGAATGCACGTGAGTAGATACCTGGTGAAATGTGACCTTGGTAGTAAACTAGGTCGCCACCATCCTTCTCGTTTGGTGCACGGAAGAAGTGGTTGAAACATGTCTCGTAGAACGCAGCAGAAGACTGGAAAGACGCCATGTGGCCGCCTAGCTCTAGGTCTTTCTTAGATGCACGTAGAACGATCATGATAGCGTTCCAACGAATAATTGAGCGAATACGACGCTCAAGTGTTGTGTCACCTGGGTATGCTGGTTCTTGGTCTGCAGGAATCGTGTTGATGTAGTTAGTTGTGATACCTGTTGGCATATCAACACCGTCTAGACGTGCTTTATCTAGAACTTGCTCTAATAGGAATTGAGCACGCTCTAGACCTTCTTCACGTACAACTGACTCAAGCGCTTGTAGCCATTCTTGAGTTTCCAGTGCATCTACGTCATGCTTCATATCAGACATGGCGATCTATCCTTCTGTTGGTTGGATCTACTTATTTAAGTAACGCTCTTACGAGTCATTACCCTGCTGAATTCGACGTAGAGAACGCTCTCGTCGAGACTCTTCTCGAGTCAAATCCAACAATGTTTCTTCGATGTAAGCCAAGTGCGAGTGGGACATTTCTCGCGCCTTTTCAGGCTGACCAGAAACAATCGCATCCACGATATTGGCTCGGTGTTTACTGACTTTCTCGACCGCTTCTGGGCGGCGACGTAGTAATTTAAAATTTTGTAGAATATTTTGCTCAAGCAAAGGTGCTAAGCTTCGAACAATGTGCAACAAAACCACGTTGTGCGCGGCCTCTGTCAAAGCGATCAAAAATTGCATTACTTCCGCAGATTCAGCTTCAATATCGTTGTTTGCTTGCTCTTGGCTAATGCGCTCAAGGCAACCTTGAATACGCGCAAAATCTTCTTCGGTACCACGTAAAGCTGCAAAGTAGGCTGAAATTCCTTCCATCGCATGACGAGACTCAAGCACATCAAGCTGGGTTTCAGAATGACTAGACAACAAATTCAACAAGGGATCTGAAAAGCTCTTCCAGATATTCTCACTTACGAATGTTCCGCCACCTTGGCGACGAGTCAACAAACGCTTCGCTTCCAAGCGTTGAATGGCTTCTCGGACTGAAGGACGAGACACATCGAACTGTTTTGCCAGTTCACGCTCTGGAGGCAGTTGTTGCCCCGGAGACAATGTTCCTTCCACTATCAACCTTTCTAACTCTTGTTCTATAACATCAGAGAGTTTTGGCTGACGAATCCTTTGATAAGCCATAATTTATTGTTCTTCTACTCTTGCAGGTAATTGGTAATACCAATTTTAAGTTGGTGCAGAAATTAACATAATTAAAACGCCACTGTCCAGCCGAAAATTGACCTAAATCATAGAACGAGCTTACTTCCAACACTCTGATAACAATCGACTGTTAAAACAGCAATAGAATTGGTATGACCAATTACATAAAGCATACAAATGGGAAGTCGACGTGCTAGCAGTTTTGGAAAAGAAATACAGAAAATGACAAAATTATCAGTCTATTTATTCACCAAAACGGCATGTGCGAGCGTAAAAATGTAGTTAACTTTTAACAATCATTAATATTTCTGGTATCAAAAAAAGGCATACCTGATCGTATGCCTTATTTATTTCGCTTTTTTGAATTTACACTTTCGCTACAAATCAACGCTGTATAAGCTGTCTGTATTTCACCCAATCAAAGCTTAGACCAGGATCGCTTTTTCTCAAGGGCGCAATATATTGATGACCGGTAATTCGTGGCGGGGTGATTTGAGGATAAGATTGCATAATCACCTCAGTGATCTCTGCAAGTGATTGATATTGCGCTTCTGTGTAGGCAGTAAATTCTGTCCCTTCAAGCTCGATACCAATGGAATAATCATTACAACGCTTCCTGCCCGCGAAACTGGATTGACCGGCATGCCATGCTCTATCGAGAAAAGAAACAAATTGAACAACCTCGCCGTTTCTTTTAATCAAGCAATGTGCAGAAACGCCCATTTTGTGAATAACTTCAAAAAATGGATGTGCATTTGGGTCTAGCTTGCCAGTGAAGAAGTCCTCAATATACGGTCCACCAAACTGCCCAGGAGGCAAACTGATGTTGTGTACCACCAGCAGAGAGATGTCGTTTGTATCAGAGCGAGCATCAAAAAATGGTGACGGAACATGCTTTGCTTGTGTCAGCCAGCCATTCTCGATAATTGGGCGCATATCAACCTCTCTACTTTGCAAATTAACTGCTGAAATTATTGACACCGGAGAGTATCATTCGTTGCCATCTCCCTTTCAAGACAAGATTTGCGATGAAGAACACACACAACATTCAAGAACGCCTAGAATACCTTAAACAACAACTCCCTTTAGAGATCACTCGCTCTGTCGCTGATACCTTAAAAGAAGATCTAGGTGGCAGTGTCGACGCAGATAATGACATTACTGCATCTTTGATCCCTGCCGAAGCGGTTAATACCGCAACTATTATTACTCGTGAGCATGGTGTGTTCTGTGGTCAAGCATGGGCTGATGAAGTTTTTAAACAGCTCGGTGGCAAGGTCAGCATTGAATGGCACGTAAAGGACGGAGATAAAGTCGAACCTAACCAAACCCTTTGCACGCTGACAGGCCCTGCTCGTGACTTGTTGACTGGTGAGCGTAACGCAATGAACTTCATCCAAACGTTGTCTGGCTGCGCAACAGTTACCGCAGAGTACGCTGAAAAAATCGCGCATACTGAGTGTCGTCTACTAGACACACGCAAAACCATTCCTGGTCTGCGTAGCGCACTAAAATACGCCGTGACGTGTGGTGGTGGCTTTAACCATCGCATCGGCGTGTTCGACGCTTACCTCATTAAAGAAAACCACATTATTGCTTGTGGTGGCATCACTCAAGCCATCCAAAAAGCGAAAGAGCTTAACCCAGGCAAACCGGTAGAAGTAGAAACGGAAAGCTTAGAAGAGTTGAAACAAGCGATAGAGGCTGGTGCCGACATCATCATGCTCGATAACTTCACAAAAGAAATGATGCGTGAAGCCGTAGCGATTAACGCAGGTCGTGCCGCTTTAGAGAACTCCGGCAACATTACGCTAGAGACCATCGCAGAATACGCAGAAACCGGTGTCGATTACATTTCGGTAGGCGCGTTGACTAAGCATTTAAAAGCGATGGATCTTTCGATGCGCTTCAAATAATAAAAGCAACAAATCTGAAATTACTTCAACTAACTCAGTGAGTTGTGAGTAATTCATCATTTAAAAGGGCCAATTGGCCCTTTCTTTTTATCCACTAAAAAAATAGTACTACTCGCAAAACTCTGCATGCGATATGCAACTTTTCACCAAAGAGTTTTATCTCACTCGAGAGCCCATCCCTTCCCCATTTTCAACCTTTATGAAGTCTCCATAATCCTTCGCTAATGCAAGGGCATTATTTATTTCATTAAGAAGGAAAGAAAATGAAACACAGTAAACAGAAAAAACAGCAAGGCTTTACGTTAATTGAATTGATGATTGTGGTAGCAATTATTGGTGTGTTATCAGCAGTCGCAATCCCTGCATATAAAGACTATGTCGCAAAGTCAGCTGTAACCTCTGCTGTGGGTACTTTAAAGTCATTACTTACTAATGCTGATTTATATACTCAGAACAACACCACAGCTACTTCCGACTTAGGAGACATCGGTGGGAACGCTACTATGAACGCCCTTGGCAATATTACCGCATCAATTGAAGGTGCTGGAGCAGCCTCAAACGCAAAATCTACACTCAAATTTGTATTTAATACTGGCAATGCTGCAGCAGGTGACATCGAATATGCTAGGACACCAAACACACCCTGGGGCTGTACAAATAATACTAACCCAAAAGTATCTATTGATAGCTGCCCATAATGCAAACCAACCTCTCCACGATTCTTCGTCAAAAAGGACTATTGGCTTTTTCCCAAGAAGAATCGTTGCTTGAGCAAGTCAAAGCTTCTGGCATTTCGATGCCGGAAGCTTTGCTCAGTTCAGGGTTATTTACATCACGCGAACTCACTGAACATTTAAATTCTATTTTTGGATTAAATCAGCCCGAGTTATCTCAGTACGAGTACGCCTCGCTTTGTCAGCAACTTGGCCTTAGGGAATTAATCACACGGCATAACGCACTCCCACTCCAGCGTACACCTTCAACGTTATTATTAGCCGTTGCCGACCCCACGAACCAACAAGCAGAAGACGATTTCCGCTTTGCCACTGGTTTACAGATTGAATTGGTGTTGGCGGATTTTCGTCAACTCAGCGCGGCAATTCGACGCTTATATGGTCGTTCATTGAGTCATGAGAAGTCCGGGTTAAAAGAGATCAACCAAGAAGAGTTAGCCAATCTGGTTGATGTGGGCGCAGATGAAATCGACAACATTGAAGACTTGAGCCAAGATGAGTCTCCTGTTAGCCGTTACATCAACCAAATTCTGTTGGACGCTGTGCGCAAAGGCGCATCCGATATCCACTTTGAGCCTTATGAAAAGATGTACCGTGTGCGCCTACGCTGTGATGGCATCTTAATTGAAACACAGCAGCCACCAAGCCACTTAAGTCGCCGCTTATCCGCTCGTATCAAAATCCTCTCTAAACTTGATATTGCAGAGCGACGTTTACCACAAGATGGGCGTATTAAGCTCAAGTTGAATCAAGACACCGCAATTGATATGCGTGTATCCACGCTACCGACTCTATTCGGAGAGAAAATTGTACTACGACTGCTCGACAGCAGCTCTGCGTCATTGGATATCGACAAGCTTGGTTATAGCGAACAACAAAAACAATTGTACTTGGATGCGCTGCGTCGCCCACAAGGCATGATTCTGATGACAGGCCCAACCGGGAGCGGAAAAACCGTTTCTCTGTACACTGGGCTGAGTATCCTCAATAAGCCAGAAATCAACATTTCCACGGCAGAAGACCCAGTAGAAATTAACTTATCGGGCATTAACCAAGTTCAAGTTCAGCCTAAGATTGGTTTTGGTTTTGCCGAAGCCCTGCGCTCTTTCTTACGTCAAGACCCGGATGTGGTAATGGTCGGTGAGATTCGTGACTTAGACACCGCCGAAATCGCTATAAAAGCATCGCAAACCGGTCACTTAGTACTTTCAACCTTACATACCAATTCTGCGGCTGAAACGGTTATTCGTTTATCAAACATGGGCGTAGAAAGCTTTAACTTGGCCTCATCTCTTAATTTGATTATTGCCCAGCGCTTGGCCCGTAAACTGTGCTCGCACTGTAAACAATCACAAGAGCTTACCGTTCAGCTACAACATCTTGGAATTCAAGCAAGCGACAACATTTTTAAAGCCAATCCCGATGGATGTAATGAGTGTACCCATGGTTATTCCGGCCGAACGGGAATTTATGAAGTGATGCGCTTTGATGAATTTCTTTCCGAAGCGCTTATTAAAGGCGCCTCAGTACATGAACTAGAAAAACTCGCCATCGCAAATGGTATGAGCACGTTACAAATGTCGGGCATAGAAAAACTCAAACAAGGGATCACAAGTTTTAGTGAACTACAGCGCGTACTTTATTTTTAATCCTTTAATCAGCAGTCACCTCTATGAAAAGCACTACACCACAACTTAAAAACTTCCGCTGGAAAGGCATCAACAGTTCTGGCAAAAAGACGTCTGGACAAACCCTCGCGATGACAGAAATTGAAGTACGCGAGCGTCTAGACGCACAGCACATCAAGATCAAGAAGTTAAAGAAAAGCAGTATCTCGTTTCTCACTAAACTCAGCCATCGCGTGAAAGGCAGAGACATCACGGTGTTTACCCGTCAGATTTCGACGATGTTGATAACCGGTGTACCCTTAGTTCAGGCTTTAAAATTGGTCTCAGAAAATCATAAAAAAGCAGAGATGAAATCCATTTTGATGAGCGTGACACGCGCCGTTGAAGCGGGGACGCCCATGTCAAAAGCCATGCGCACTGCAAGTGAACACTTTGACCCACTCTATACCGATCTTATCGCCACAGGTGAGCAATCCGGTAACTTAGCAGAAGTGTTCGAGCGCTTAGCCACCTACCGAGAAAAAAATGAACAACTCCGTGCGAAAGTGATCAAAGCACTGATCTACCCAGCGATGGTTGTGCTAGTCGCGTTGGGCGTGTCGTTTATCATGCTCACCAAAGTCATTCCCGAGTTTGAAAAAATGTTTGTTGGTTTTGGTGCTGACTTACCTTGGTTTACCAGGCAAGTATTAGATCTTTCCGCCTGGACACAAAACTGGAGTCCGTTTATCACACTAGGCTCCATTAGTTTATTCATCTCGGCGAGAATCCTCTCTAAGCGTTCAGATTCTTTTCGCTTAACGCTCAATCGATCTGTGCTTAAATTTCCGGTCCTTGGGCCTGTATTATCAAAAGCAGCGATCGCCAAATTTAGTCGAACACTCGCCACAAGCTTTACAGCGGGCATTCCAATTCTAACCAGTTTAAAAACCACATCAAAAACATCAGGAAACTTGCACTATCAACTCGCCATAGAAGAAGTTTACCGTAATACCGCCGCAGGTATGCCAATGTATGTAGCCATGCGCAACTGTAATGTGTTCCCTGAATTGGTGTTACAAATGGTTATGATCGGTGAAGAGTCTGGTCGACTTGACGATATGCTCAATAAAGTTGCAACAATCTACGAGTTTGAAGTCGACAACACCGTCGACAACCTTAGTAAAATTCTAGAGCCACTAATTATCGTATTTTTAGGTATCGTTGTTGGCGGATTAGTGACAGCAATGTACTTGCCAATCTTTAACTTAATGAGTGTATTGGGCTAGAATGAGCTGTTAACTCCTTTAAAACAGCATCTTGCTGATTTCACTCATCGCTCAAGAGACAAATATGGAAGTATTCCAGTACTACCCTTGGCTATTCGTTGTGTTTGCCACCATCTTCGGTCTGATCGTGGGTAGCTTCCTCAATGTGGTTATTTATCGACTACCTAAAATCATGGAACTAGAATGGCGACGCGAATGTGCCGAGTCATTTCCTGAATACAAAATAGAACCTCCTAAAGAAGTGCTGACCTTGAGCGTCCCACGCTCCTCCTGCCAGAAATGCGCAACACCGATACGTATTCGCGACAACATTCCTGTGATTAGCTGGCTGCTTTTAAAAGGCAAATGTCACAACTGTCAGGCAACCATTAGTGCACGCTATCCACTGATTGAACTGCTCACCGCGTTCTGTTCAGGCTTTATAGCTTATTACTTTGGTTTTAGTTACTTTACCGTTGCCCTACTCTTTTTTACTTTTATCTTAATCGCCGCAACATTTATCGATCTCGATACTATGTTGTTACCTGACCAATTAACATTACCATTAACTTGGGCTGGCATTGCCTTAGCATTAGTCGAAATAAGTCCTGTTACTCTACAAGATTCTGTCATTGGTGCTATTGCTGGTTACCTATGTCTCTGGTCCGTTTACTGGGGCTTTAAGTTACTTACCGGTAAAGAAGGAATGGGGTATGGTGATTTTAAACTACTAGCGGCACTAGGAGCTTGGCTAGGTTGGCAGTCACTGCCGATGATCATTCTACTTTCTTCTGTGGTTGGCATCGTATTTGGCATCATTCAACTACGCTTGCAAAAGCAGGGAATTGAAAAAGCTTTCCCTTTCGGTCCTTACTTAGCAATTGCTGGTTGGATAAGCTTAATTTGGGGCGACCAGATTTTAAACTGGTACTTTACTTCAGTTCTAGGAGTGTAAATGGCTTTGGTTATTGGTTTAACAGGTGGTATCGCTAGTGGAAAAACAACCGTCGCGAATCTGTTCAAACAACAATTTAAAATCGATATCGTCGATGCCGACATTGTCGCAAGAGAAGTTGTCGAGCCAGGTACTCCCGGCCTAAACGCGATTATTGAACACTTTGGTCACGATATCGTTCGTGAAGACCAAACTTTAGATCGCGCAAAGCTGAGAGAAAAAATCTTTTCGAATTCAGATGAAAAAGCATGGCTCAACGCACTGTTGCACCCGATAATTCGTGAAAAGATGATCGAAGATTTGCAGCAAGTCACTTCAGAGTATGCGTTACTTGTGGTGCCGTTGCTCGTAGAAAACAAGCTAGATAGTTTGTGTGATCGCGTTCTTGTCGTCGATGTAGAACCGAATACACAGATATCTCGCACGATGAAACGAGACAATGTGAGTGAAGATCAAGTTCGCGCCATCCTTGCCTCTCAAGCATCAAGAGAGCAAAGGCTCGCGCTTGCAGACGATGTGGTTAAGAATAATCCAAGTGACCCTGATCTTTTGCTTCAAATCACAGATTTGCACGAAAAGTACCTAGCCATGTGTAAGAAAAATCTGCGAAAATAGGAACGAAACTCACAAAGGCTTATGTCGATGACCACGCACAAATTTGAACATCCGTTAAATGAGAAAACTCGTATTTATCTAAGAGTGGAGTCTCTGCTGCGTCAGGCTCACTTGGCCTCTGGGTTTAGCGAAAATCATCAGTATCAACTGTTTTTCCGTGCGTTATTCGATATGGTTGAGATCTTCGAACAAATCCAACTGAAAAGTGAACTGGCTAAAGATCTTGAGAAGCAGCGGCTGTCGTACCGCCATTGGCTCAATGTTGATGGTGTCGATCAAGACGCATTAAATACCCTACTACAAGAGATAGATGTCGTTCATAGCCAACTAATGGGTGCTGAACGTTTTGGCCAAGCATTAAAAGAAGATCGCTTCCTAAGCTCTATCCGTCAACGCTTTAATCTACCGGGTGGTTCATGCTGTTTTGATCTGCCAGCATTACACTACTGGCTTCATCTACCTATTGAACGTAAAAAGCGTGATGCACAACAGTGGCAAGCAAGCTTAAAGCCCTTATCTGATGCGCTTTCGTTATGGTTAAAGCTCACTAGAGAGACCGGACATTTCAAAGCTCAAATCGGTCGTGCAGGTTTCTTCCAAAGTGACGCTGATGAAGCCAACATTCTAAGACTTCACATCCCAATGGAATATGGCGTGTATCCTATGATTTCAGGCCATAAAAACCGCTTTGCGATCAAGTTTATGTCGTTTGAAAACGGTCAAGCGTGCACACAAGATATTGAATTTGAACTTGCTGTGTGCAGCTAAGACGACACTACGCCTCGCCTCCATAATCTAAAATTCAACGCTTTATTGCGCTTATATTTGATAAAATTTCGTAGCAGCAATAGCGCGTTGAATAAGCCATCTTTAATTCGTTTAGGTATACTACCCTTTAACACCAATTAGTAATGGGACGCTCAACTATGTCTAAAGTTACCATCGTTCAATGTCCACAATGTGGCGCCGACGTAGAATGGGGAGAACAAAGTCCTCATCGCCCTTTCTGCAGTAAACAATGCCAAATGATTGATTTTGGTGAATGGGCAGATGAAGAAAACACCATCCCAGGCGCACCCGATATGTCCGATAGTGATGGTTGGTCTGAAGACCAGTATTAAATTGAGACCTAGGGTAAAGGAATACCCTAGGTTCCTTCTTGGGGAATCTGAATCACGCTCCTTCGTCGCTGTCCAGAATGACGAATTTGAACCTCGGTGCTATATAATCTTTGACCATCAATTCCCGTCATTCAGAGGAGCCATAGCGGCATTAAGAATCTACTAACAGCAAAGATGAAGCTAACAACTTAAACAATTGCATTCTCGACTAGTAGATTCTGAATCACGCTCCTTCGTCGCCTTCAAAATGACGAATTTTAACCTCGGTGCTATATAATCTTTGGCCATCATTTCCCGTTATTCAGAGAAGCCATAGCGACATCAGGAATCTATTCACAGCAAGGTAGAGGCGTGGAGTGTACGTCAGTGCAGGCGGATGAAAAGAAACGAGCAAGCTAATTACACAAATAAAAAAACGGAGCCCTAAAAGGACTCCGTTTAAGATGAGAACGCTAGTTATAGCATTACTTCTTAGCAAGTTTCTCTTTGATACGAGCAGACTTACCAGAACGCTCACGTAGGTAGTACAACTTGGCACGACGTACTGCACCACGGCGTTTAACTTCGATGCTATCAACGATTGGAGAGTGTGTTTGGAACGTACGCTCAACACCTTCACCGTTAGAGATCTTACGTACAGTGAAAGCAGAGTGTAGACCACGGTTACGGATTGCGATTACAACGCCTTCGAAAGCCTGTAGACGCTCACGGTCACCTTCTTTTACCTTAACTTGAACTACAACAGTGTCACCTGGTGCAAATTTAGGTAGGTCTGATTTCATTTGCTCTTCTTCAAGAGCTTTGATGATGTTACTCATTTTTTAAATTCCTAGAATAAACTGATACTAAATAAATTAGGTTACTTTGCGTTATGTTCTTTAATGGCTTTATGCTCATTAACAAACTCAGCAAGTAATTGTTCCTGTTCGTCAGTCAGAGCTAGGTTTTCCAGGAGCTCTGGTCTTCTTAGCCAAGTACGGCCCAACGACTGCTTGAGTCGCCATTGACGAATGTCCTTGTGATTGCCTGACATCAGTACCGCTGGTACCTCTTTGTCATCCAATACTTCTGGACGCGTATAGTGAGGGCAATCTAACAAGCCATTTGCAAAAGAGTCTTCTTCTGCTGACGCGAAATCCCCTAGTACACCCGGAACAAACCGAGAGACAGCGTCGATTAACGTCATGGCTGGTATCTCACCACCCGTCATCACAAAATCACCAATCGACCATTCTTCGTCGACTTCAGATTGAATGATGCGCTCATCTACCCCTTCATAACGACCACAAATCAGAAGCAAGTTCTCATTCGTTGCCAGTTCTTCCACTCCTTTCTGGTCGAGCTTGCGACCTTGAGGAGAAAGGTAGATGACTTTCGTCTTGCCCGGTGAGGCTGCTTTCGCGGTATAAATGGCATCGCGCAAAGGCTGAACCATCATTAACATACCAGGGCCACCACCGTAAGGTCGGTCATCGACTGTGCGATGTTTGTCGTGAGTGAAATCTCTAGGATTCCAAGTCTCAATCGACAAAAGACCTTTTTTAACCGCTTGACCTGTTACTCCAAAATCAGTAACAGAACGGAACATTTCTGGAAAAAGGCTAATAACGCCAACCCACATGTTTATCTCGCTCTGTAATTTTGGAGATTAGAATCCAGGATCCCAGTCAACTTCGATCCGTTGAGCTTCGCGATCAACATTAATGATCACTTGCTCTTCAAGGAACGGGATTAATCGTTCCTTCTGCCCGAAAGCATCTTTAAGATTTGCTTTAACAACCAGAACATCGTTTGAGCCAGTTTCTAGCATGTCAGTAACGACACCTAGATCGTAACCTTTAGTAGTTACAACTTGCATCCCAAACAATTCGCGCCAGTAGAACTCATCTTCTGACAATTCAGGAAGTACCGCAGGGTCAATAGCAATTTCAAAGTTCGTCATTAGATGCGCGTCTTCACGAACATCCATGCCTTCCAGCTTAGCCACCATACCTTTGTTATGGCGCTTCCAGCTTTCTACTTTGTACTCAACCCACTTGCCCTTTTGGTTAATGTACCAAGGGCTGTAATCGAAAATGCTTTCAGCATTGTCTGTGTAGGAAAAAACTTTAAGCCAACCACGAATGCCGTAAGTAGCACCAAACTTGCCTACAACAATCTTTTCGTTGCTCATTGTTTCTTTACCTTTCATCGACATAAACTAGTTTCTACTTTTCAAGTAAAAAATTAAGCCGCTTTTTGAGCGTCTTTAACTAGCTTAGCAACACGGTCAGATACTGACGCGCCTTGACCAACCCAGTGGTTAACGCGGTCTAGGTCTAGACGTAGACCTTCTTCTTGACCTTTAGCAGTTGGGTTGAAGAAACCAACTTTCTCGATGAAACGGCCAGTTGCAGCGTTGCGGCTGTCCGCTACTACGATTTGATAAAATGGACGCTTTTTAGCGCCGTGACGTGCCAAACGAATGGTTACCATGTCGTCCTCTTTGCTTTCTCAAAAATAAAATTAACCCCAAAAACCATTCAAGAAATTAAACAGTTTGGGGTCTCGTGCCAAAATAAAGCTCCGGAATTTTACTCTTCTCCCGGAGCAATGCAAGGAGTTTAGTTACTTTTTCACCAACATAAATTGAATTTAAAGTTTGTGACGTACCTAACACCCTGAATCTATGCGTGATCGATTAATTAACGACCAAATGGGTTGAAGCCACCGCCACCACCCATGCCGCCCATCATGCCTTGCATGTTGCGCATCATGCCTTTCATGCCACCTTTTTGCATCTTTTTCATCATTTTCTGCATTTGGGTGAACTGTTTTAGTAAGCGGTTTACATCTTGAACCTGCACACCAGAACCAGCCGCGATACGCTTCTTGCGCGAGCCCTTGATAATTTCTGGGCGTTGACGTTCTTTCATTGTCATGGAGCTGATGATCGCTTCCATCTGTTTGAACATCTTGTCATCGACTTTGTCTTTTACATTGTCTGGTAGCTGGGACATTCCTGGAAGCTTATCCATCATCCCCATCATGCCGCCCATGTTTTGCATCTGGCCTAGCTGTTCACGGAAATCTTCAAGGTCGAAACCTTTCTTCTCTTTGAACTTCTTCGCTAACTTTTCTGCCTTTTCTTGGTCAACGTTGCGTTGTAGGTCTTCAATCAAAGACAAAACGTCACCCATGCCAAGAATACGTGAAGCAACACGATCTGGGTGGAACGGTTCTAGCGCGTCAGTTTTTTCACCGACACCCAAGAATTTGATTGGCTTGCCCGTGACATGGCGTACTGAAAGTGCCGCACCACCACGAGCATCACCATCAACCTTAGTTAGAACTACACCGGTAAGAGGTAGCGCATCGCCAAAGGCTTTTGCTGTATTTGCTGCGTCTTGACCCGTCATGGCGTCAACAACAAATAGCGTTTCTACTGGGTTGATAGCTGCGTGAAGATCTTTGATCTCCCCCATCATCTCTTCATCAATTGCCAAACGACCTGCGGTATCGACAATCAATACGTCGTAGAATTTTTTCTTCGCATGGTCAATCGCTGCATTGGCGATATCAATAGGCTTTTGGTCTGGTGATGATGGGAAGAAGTCAACACCGATGTCTGATGCCAGTGTTTCAAGCTGCTTGATTGCCGCAGGACGGTAAACGTCGGCAGACACAACCAAAACTTTCTTCTTGTCACGTTCTTTTAGAAGCTTAGATAACTTACCTACCGATGTGGTTTTACCCGCACCTTGTAGACCAGCCATAAGAAGCACAGCAGGTGGTTGAGCAGCAAGGTTTAGCGCCTCATTCGACTCACCCATTACGGCTTCAAGTTCTGTTTGAACGATCTTGATAAATTCCTGACCTGGAGTCAGAGATTTAGAAACTTCTACGCCCACCGCTTTTTCTTTAACGCGGTTCACAAATTCACGAACGACCGGAAGCGCAACGTCAGCTTCAAGTAGAGCCATTCGGACTTCACGTAGGGTTTCTTTAATGTTGTCTTCGGTCAGACGACCTTTACCACTGATATTTTTCAGCGTTTTGGATAATCGATCCGTTAAATTCTCAAACATCTTTGTCTCTTCGCTAAAATGGCGATTAATTAGTGTGAGTATACATTAGCCAAGGTCTGAGTCATACCCGTACCGCTGTCCTATTCTTGTCTCTATTTATATATGGTGCGGTAACTTATTAATTTCAATATCTCATCTCTCACGATTGATGTCGGATATAACGTAGCCCCAAAGTGTAATGCAAGGTATAATTTCTCCATCGTGCACAATAATATTTAGGATTCATGGATAGCTTAATAGCCATCGCGGCCGCCATACTTTATGTCTTGGCGATTGCGACCATCATACCCGGACTCTCACAACAGTCAGGAATCAAAGCAAAAACAGTGTTTGCTAGTGCTGCCTGTGCGCTTGTTTTTCATGCGTGGATTTTGAGTGATCTGATCTTTGATGGTTCAGGTCAAAACCTGAGTATTCTCAACGTGGCTTCTTTGATCAGTTTTATTATTTCTCTGGTCATGAGCCTTGCTATGTTGAAAAACCGACTGTGGTTTTTATTGCCTGTCGTTTATAGCTTTGCTGCCATCAATTTATCTGCTGCCACATTTTTGCCAAGCACGTTTATAAAGCACCTAGAGAATGACCCTAAGCTACTCATTCATATTTCATTTGCGCTCTTCTCATACGCGACTTTAACTATCGGGGCACTCTATGCGCTTCAGTTGGCTTGGCTGGATCACAAACTGAAAGCAAAAAAATCTTTGGCGATTAACCCAAACCTGCCGCCTCTATTAATGGTGGAGCGTCAACTCTTCAAAATTATTTTGATCGGTAACTTATTGTTAACTGCCACGCTCATTACTGGCTTTGTCTTTGTGCAGGATATGTTTGCCCAAGGTAAGGCACATAAGGGCATTCTTTCTTTCATCGCTTGGGTGGTGTACTCAATACTGCTTTGGGGTCACTATCAAAAAGGCTGGCGTGGTAGAAAAGTCACATGGTTCGCTGTTGCAGGAGCAACACTGTTGACTCTGGCATATTTTGGCAGTCGCTTTGTAAAAGAAATCATCTTGAATTAAGGAGCTCTAGGGCTCCTATCCTTTATATTTTAGGCTAGATAAAATACAGTACGCCTTAACTCTTTGACTTAACGGACTTACTCAACCGTTATATAACCCAATACTTACAAGGAACAGCAACGTTTTGGACGACATCTCTACGGGTATCTTGTTTGCGCTACTCGCGTGTCTTATCGTCATATCAGGTTACTTTTCCGGTTCAGAAACAGGGATGATGTCTCTGAATCGTTATCGCTTAAAACACTTAGCCAAAAACGGGCATAAGGGTGCTAAGCGAGTCGAAAGACTATTAGACCGTCCAGATCGTTTGATTGGTCTTATTCTTATCGGCAACAACCTCGTTAATATTCTCGCGTCTGCTATCGCGACCATTATTGGTATGCGTTTGTATGGTGATTTAGGTGTCGCTATCGCAACCGGTGCACTAACTATGGTTATACTGGTTTTTGCCGAGGTTACCCCTAAAACAATTGCAGCGCTTTACCCTGAACGCGTGTCCTACGCGAGCAGTATATTATTGACCATACTGATGAAGTTACTGTCGCCTTTAGTGATGCTTGTTAACTTTATTACTAATGGCTTTATCCGCTTACTTGGCGTAAGAGCGGATCACTCAGCAGAAGATCATCTTAGCTCCGATGAGCTGCGTACGGTGGTAAATGAAGCTGGCGGTTTGATTCCTCGCCGACACCAAGACATGCTGGTGTCGATTTTGGATCTTGAGCACGTCACCGTGAACGACATTATGGTCCCACGCAATGAAATTACTGGTATCGATATTAACGACGACTGGAAATCCATTGTTCGTCAGCTAACCCACTCGCCACATGGACGCATAGTTTTCTATCGTGACCAAATTGATGAAGTGGTTGGCATGCTGCGCTTGCGCGAGGCTTATCGTCTGATGTTGGAAAAGAACGAATTCAACAAAGAAACGCTATTACGTGCTGCTGATGAGGTCTATTACATCCCAGAAGGCACACCACTGAACGTGCAAATGTTGAAATTCCAACGTAACAAGCAACGTATCGGTCTGATCGTGGATGAGTACGGTGATATCATCGGTCTAATCACTCTTGAAGATATTCTGGAAGAGATCATTGGTGAGTTCACGACGTCCATTTCTCCAAGCCTCTCTGATGAAATCAGTCCTCAAGGTGACGGAAGCTTTCTTATTGAAGGCAGCACCAATATCCGAGATATCAACAAAGGCCTGAAATGGGATTTACCAACGGATGGCCCGAGAACGCTAAACGGGCTCATTTTAGAACACTTGGAAGATATTCCTGAGAGCCATCTAAGTGTGAGAGTAGCGGGTCACCCAATGGAACTTGTTGAGATTGAAGAGAACCGAATCAAGCTCGTTCGTGTTTATCCGAAGAAGAAAAAATCGACATCCAAATAACCAAAAGAAAAGCCTGACTCATGTCAGGCTTTTTTTTACTTATTGGGGCAATATGCTTCTTAATGAGCACCTAGTCGATGCGCAACTCTTTTAACATCGACTCAGGCAAAGCAAGTTCATCATTTTTGTTCACCGAAACACCAGCATCCAAAATGTTCTTTGCGATCTGTTGTGCTTCTTTTAAAGAGTGCATTGCTGCCGTGCCGCATTGGTATTCGTTAAGTTCAGGGATCTTATTCTGACTTTCTACCTTCAGCACATCTTCCATCGCTGCAATCCAAGCATCTGCGACTTGCTGCTCTGATGGTGTGCCAATCAGGCTCATGTAAAAACCTGTGCGGCAACCCATAGGCGAAATATCGATGATCTCAACAGAATCACCGTTTAGGTGACTACGCATAAAGCCTGCATAAAGGTGCTCTAGGGTGTGAATACCTTTTTCAGAAAGAATGTCTTTGTTTGGCGCAGTAAAGCGTAAGTCGAAAACAGTAATCGTATCCCCTTTTGGGGTCTGCATGGTTTTCGCCACTCGTACAGCGGGTGCATTCATACGAGTGTGGTCCACGGTAAAACTATCGAGTAAAGGCATTACATCTCTCCTGATTGTAACTCCAGTACCTTTCGGTAATGGATAAATGTCATTCATCCCTACAGCACATGAACTGACTGTGGGCTAAAAGAACCAGCTGCTGTTGTCTTCTAATTCCTGACGACATTGCTTCAGCTGCCAGCCATAAGTTTTCGCTGTTTGTTCAACACGTCGAGCGACTTTGATTAAACTAGGCTTTCGATTATAAGTACCTCGCTTATACCCACCTCGCCCTTCATGATAAGCCAGATACTGGTTATAGGGATCCCATAATGAAATCCCTAGCTGACGCCGTGTTTCATGAGTATACCAACCGACAAACATCATAGAATCATCGAAGTTGGTACGAGAGCCACCCTGACCTGTGGCATCTTGGAAGTCTTCCCAAGCAGGGTCTTGAGCTTGAGCGTAACCATACGCACTGCTGACTCGTCCCCAAGGAATAAACCCTAGCAAATAATCTTTAGGTGGTTTTGCATCGTGCCGAAAGCTGCTTTCTTGTTTAATGATGGCCATAGCGACATGAATAGGGGTCCCCCATTCATCTTCCATATCTTTGGCATCATCGTACCAACCGGATTTCTCTCGGAATATCTCGCATAAGTTATTCTGCAGCTTTGGCGGTGCCGTAGCACAACCTGCAAGTAACACGCTTCCAAGTACCGCTACTACTGACGACTTAATGTTCAACCGCACCAATCCTTAGTTAGTCATTACTGCTTCAGGTAAGCAAAGTAATCTTCCAAAAAATCATCAAAAGAAAGCGTGTCACTCTGCTCTGCTTGCTTTTGTTTTTCCACGGACGACACTACTTCCGTTTCCATCGTATCTTGTGAATAGTACTGATAACCGTGAGCTAGGTTTTCATCACGGTACTTCATACCAAGAGTACAACCAACTTTACCTAGCCCACCCAGCTCTTTCGTTAGCTCTAATAGTTGACCAGAGATCGTTAGTTCTGGGTTATCAATCCATGTCTCGAGTTGATTACACACATCTTGGTATGCACTGCCACCAGCGGTCATATCCATTTGCTGTGCTATTTGACGTAACTCGACGAAAACTCGGTGTGCCCAATCTTGTAGAGATAGACGCTCACCTTGGCAACCAATTTGCAGCATTAGACCTTTTTCACGGCCAGAAACAATGACTTTATTCCAGTTATCGCGCCAACACTCTAATTCACAGTTATCCATAGGGTCTGAGTCTGACAAGGCCGCCCAGGTAAGGAAGAGATCCAAGAATCGTACTTGCTCTTCATTTAAGCCCACTGCGCTGAATGGGTTAACATCTAGAGAACGAACTTCAATGTATTCGACACCACCGCGTCGTAACGCATCTGAAGGCTTCTCACCACTTTTCGATACACGTTTTGGACGAATCGGAGCGTACAGTTCATTCTCAATTTGTAAGATATTGGAATTAAGCTGGCGGTATTCACCATCCACTTTTACCCCAATTTTCGCAAACTCTTCTGATGGGTGGCGAATCGCATCACTCAAACCATCGAGGTATTGGTCAATGCTGTTAAAACCAATTTTCAGCACACTTTGAGCACTATTGGTATAGCCAAGATCGCTCAAACGCAAAGACGTCGACTTCGGCAAATATAATGTCCCGCCAATCTTCTCGAATGGCAGATCGGTTTCACGACCTTGAATAAAAGAGCCACATAACGCTGGTGATGCACCAAAGAAGTAGGGAATCATCCAGCCAAAGCGGTAGTAATTACGGATCAACGCAAAGTACGCATCAGACTTAGCATCTTGGCGGGCTTGTTCATCTTGCTCGCCATAGAGCGCATCCCAAAATGTTTCAGGAAACGAGAAGTTAAAATGGACACCTGAAATAATTTGCATCAGGCTGCCATAGCGACGCTTTAGGCCTTCTCGGTACAGCGTTTTCATTTTCGCTGCATTCGAAGAGCCATACTGGGCTAACTGAATATCATCCTCTGAGCCTACGTAGCAAGGCATTGATAGTGGCCACATTTTCTCTTCACCCATTTTGGTTTGAGTGAAATGATGGATATCTTTCAGCTGTGCCATCAGTTCTGGAATTTCATGTGACACAGGCGTAATGAACTCTAACAATGATTCCGAAAAATCCGTTGTGATCCATTGATTTGTGAACGCAGAGCCTAACCCTTCAGGATGAGGAGTTGTAGCTAGATGTCCATCCTGACGATAGCGCAAAGTTTCTCGCTCAACACCGCGTCCAAACTGCTTAAATACTTCGGGGTTTGATGCAACTTTTTTTAGTCGCGCAGCAAAATCAGTCAAAATGAGGTTCGCTTATATTGGGAGCAGGACACTTGTTACATAACACAAGTGTAAGCTAAGTTATTGATAGTTAATGCATCTAGATAAATAACCCACGAAAAGTTGCTTATCTAGATGAATAGCGGAGAAACGTTTCTCCGCTATTAAATGTGTACTCTATCGAATGATTTCAAGCTCTTCTACGTCTTTCCCCAACTTTTCTAATTGAGGACGCAACGATTTAGCATCACCAACGACGATAATTTGATAGTCATTTGGATCAAACCATTTCTGAGCCAGCGCATTCAACGTCTGCTTATCGACTTTTTCTACGATAGCGTTTCTTTGCTGCAAGTAATCATGATCGAGGTTGTACTTAAGAATATCACTGATGAGCTCCGCTTTTTGTGTTGGCGTTTCATATTTCAGTGCATCTTTTTGACCGACCGCTTGACGCATAAATTTCATCTCTTCATCAGTAATACCTGACTGCGAGTATTCATTTAGCTCATTTTCCATCTCAATGATCGAAGCAACCGTTGCATCCGCTCGTACTTGCGCGGTGAAAACCACCGAGCCTGTTTCTGGATTACCAGAGAAGTAGCCGTAAGCACCGTATGTGTAACCCTTGTCTTCACGTAGATTTTGGTTAATGCGGCTATTGAAGTTCCCAGCTAAGTTGAAGTTTGCCAGTTGGCTTAGGTAAAAATCGCCCGTTGCGTCGTAAGGCATACCTTGACGAACCATCATGACCACACTTTGCGGCGCTCCTGGTTTATCAACAAGATGGATCTTTTGCTCACCTAATGCAGCAATGCTTTGCGGTGCATACAATGGCGCAGCTTCATCCTGCCAGTTTTTCCAGAACTTCAGTTGCTGTTCAATTTCCTGTTGATCAATGTCACCAACAACGACGATTTGCGCACTTTGTGGCGTGTAATGCTTCGAGTAGAATTCACGGACATCATCCAACGTTAATGCACTGACACCTGCTTGCGTGCCGTCTTTTGGTCGAGCAAAAACCGAATCCCCATAGAGCACCTGGCGACTCGCTTGTGACGCCATCCAACTTGGATTTTGGTGCTCATATACCAGGCCTTCTAGCGCTTGCATTTTTACACGCTCGAAATCATCTTGATTAAATGCAGGAGACAGCAACATCTCTTCGACAATTTTTAACGTCGGCTCTAAGTTCTTTTCAAGAGCAGAAACACTGATGTTTGTTGTATAACCTGTGGCATTAACAGAGATAACACTACCCAGTTTATCAAGCTCAGCTTGAATCTCTTCGACACTGCGTTTCGTTGTACCTTCTTGCAACATCGCAGCGGTCAATTGGGCAAGACCTTCTTTACCCTTTTCAACAAAACGTGTCCCGGCAGGTAGACTAAATTGCATCATCACCGTCGGCGTTTCATCGCTAACTGCACCAAGCAGCTCTGAACCATTCTTGAAATGTAACTCGTACAGCTCTGGCATCGTCGCTTTCACTGGTTCTCCTACTGGCGGTTGCACTGAGCGATCGAAGTTATCGGTCGCACGACGATACGCCAATTGGTCATCGGAAATCTTCTCATATTCTGGCAGCGTCCGCTTTGGTGTCACAAAGGTCGCAGGTTTTACGACAAGGTCTGTTTTTCCTTTTGGGACCACGCTTAGGGTCACTTTGTTCTTACCTTGGATAAAGTCCGTATACGCTTTTTCTACCGAAGTCGGCGTAACTGCACGGATTTGTTCAAGCTGTTGCTCAAGACGATCAGGATCGCCGAAAAATGTCTCGTTGGAAGCCAACTGAGTCACTTTACCTTTAACGCTTTCTAGAGCAAAAATAGCATCCGCTTCCGCTTTACCCTTCAACTGCTCAAGGCGATCTTCTGTCACGCCTTTTTCCGCAAACTGATTCAGTGATTGTAAAAGCTCGTCGTACAGTTTTGATAGGTCGCCTTTGTCTCCAGAATCACCCATTGCGTAAACGTAAAAGTTACACGCCAGTTCAGCACAGTCATGGAATGAACCAGCATCGACCGCTTTTTGAGTCTTCACTAGGTCTTGATAGAGCACGCTGTTGGTACCGCCACCCAATACTTCCGATAATGTATCGAGAGACGCTTGGCTTTCTTCGCCGTTGTAGGTTGTTGGCCACGCGATCATCACCATAGGTTGTTGAATACGATCTTCTAGAGTGATGTATTTATCTTCTTGCAGTTTTGCAGGTTGTTTCGGCGCATTTTCAACCTCAGGACCACGAGGAATCGAACCGAAGTACTTATTTACCCACTCTAGAGTTTGTTCAACGTCTAAGTCACCACCGATCGTGATAGTCGCATTGTTTGGGCCATACCAACGCAAGAAAAACGCTTTGAGGTCGTTCACATCAACACGATCAAGATCTTCAACATAACCAATGGTTTGCCACGAATACGGATGACCTTCAGGATATAGCGCTTCGGACATGCGCTCCCAAATTAAGCCATAAGGACGATTATCGTAACGCTGAGCTCGCTCATTTTTTACAGTCGAACGCTGAATTTCAAATTTGCGTTGAGAAACCGCATCCAACAAAAAGCCCATACGGTCAGACTCTAACCACAGCATTTTCTCGAGCTGGTTAGCAGGGACAGTTTCAAAGTAGTTAGTACGATCGCGGTTTGTTGTACCATTTAACGTGCCGCCAGCCTCTGTGATGATTCTGAAGTGCTCTTGGTCACCAACGTTCTCTGAACCTTGGAACATCATGTGCTCAAAGAAATGCGCAAAACCAGACTTACCCACTTCTTCACGAGCTGAACCAACATGGTAAGTCACATCCACATGGACCAATGGGTCAGAATCTTCAGGAGCTAAGATCACCGTTAAACCATTATCGAGTTTATACTTTTGGTATGGAATCTTAACTTTGCCTTCTTCAGCTTTCGATGACTCAACGAAAGTTACCCCTTTCGGCAGTGATGAAACTGGCGTATTTGATGCACAGCCCGTGATCACCAACAGTGAACACGCGCCAACCCAAAACATCTTCATGTACTTTCCTTAAAATAATCCGAGATAGATGGCCGCAAGTAAGCTATACCTAGCAGCCTTTCCTAAAAATATTAAAATCACGCAAGGCAGAAACTTCATTCTTAGCCACCCTGCGGCTAAACACAGCGGGTCTCCTATTACAGGTAACCAGCTAAAAAATAATCCCCAATAGCCATACTTAGAGAGCCACTTTAATGCGGTATGACCGTGCTTTTCCTCTTGTGCTTTGTTGGGAATCCACAAGCCAAGCCAATAATTTGTTAAGCCACCAAGCGTATTACCGATAGTAGCGACCATAACAATTGAAGAAACGGAGTATTGATTTAATGAGAGAGTGGCAACTAAGCCCGCCTCAGAACCACCAGGCAACAACGTGGCACTGAGAAAACCGGTCATGAAAAGCACCCATAATGCTGAATCTGAAAACCAAAGCGCTAAACTTTCAAAACTCGTGTTAAATGCTTCTAGCATGTCATATCAAGCAACACCTTGCCTCTGGTTCTTCCTGATTCGACCTGCTGGTGAGCACCAATGACATCACTCATAGGATAAACCTGTTGAATTTCAGTCTTCAGTAAGCCAACGCCGACCATGTACAACAAGGTATCTAACTGCGCAGGGTCTGGTTCAACCAACATGCCACTAGCCTCAAAGCCTAGGAGTTTGGCTTTTTCACAAATCAGCTCAGCAGTTATGGTTGGAACGGTGATGACTCTCGCATTGTCTTTCAGGCATTTAAGCGCATCTAACGCAGCATCTCCGCCTACTAAATCAATCAAAACATCAACATCTTCAACACGTTCTGACACTGGTGCAAATTGATAGTTCACTGCATGAGCACCGAGTGTCGCAAGGTAGTCTAGATTTCGTTCACTGCAGGTTGTAAAGACTTCCGCTTTCGTCGCGATCGCAATTTGTACCGCGAGGTGTCCAACACCACCGGCTCCAGCGAGGATAAGTACGCGATCGTTTTCATTCACATTAGCCTTACTGAGAGCTTGTGCCGCAGTTTGTCCCGCCAACGGTAATGCAGCAGCTGCCTCTAAAGTGACAGAGCTAGGAACATGACTTAACTCAGTTTCTGGAACACATATGTATTGACTGTAACCACCGCCTCGAACTGGGAAACCAATAAATCCAGCCACCTCATCACCTTCATTAAAACGTGATACCCCCTCTCCACAAGACATCACTTTTCCTGAGATGTCGTAACCTGGCACCCAAGGTAAATTATCCTTATTCTGCGCTGCCGCCCAACCGAGCCCAGCTCGAGTTTTGACATCAATAGGATTTACGCCTGAAAAAGCGACTTTTACTAAGACTTCACCAGGCTGTGGTGATGGTGTAGAAGCATGTTGAATCGCGAGTACGTTGGCATCACCAAACTCAGTGATAACGATCTGTTTGTGTTCCATAAACCATTCCCTGCAAGAAAACAAAAAGGGATGCGAAAGCATCCCTTTGACTATAAACCATTTTGTTAACCTAAGTTAATCGTGATTTTGTAAATTGGTTGATCATTCCATTTTCAATAATGTCTAACCAACAAGTGCTAACAATATACCAGCCGCAACGGCTGAACCCAGCACACCAGCAACGTTTGGTCCCATCGCATGCATTAACAAGAAGTTTTGCGGGTTAGCTTGTAAACCAACTTTGTTTACGACTCGCGCGGCCATTGGTACCGCAGAAACGCCAGCCGCACCAATAAGTGGGTTGATGTCTTCTTTCGAGAACTTGTTAAGCAGTTTCGCCATCAGGACGCCCGCACCAGTACCGATACTAAATGCAACTGCGCCTAACCCCAAGATACCTAACGTTTCTAGGTTCAAGAACTGCTCAGCTTGCAGCTTAGAACCAACACCAAGACCTAAAAAGATAGTCACTATGTTGATCAATTCATTTTGAGCAGTTTTCGATAAACGATCGACCACACCAGCTTCACGCATCAAGTTACCCAAACAGAACATACCAACCAATGGCGTAGCTGAAGGTAAGAACAGAATCGTCATCAGTAATACAGCAAGCGGGAAGATGACTTTCTCCCATTTACCAACATGACGAAGCTGAGCCATCTTAATTTGACGCTCTTCCTTGGTTGTCAGTGCTTTCATGATTGGTGGCTGGATAATCGGCACCAATGCCATATAGCTGTATGCCGCGACTGCAATCGCACCTAGCAGATCTGGAGAGAGCTTACTCGCTAAGAAAATCGCTGTCGGCCCATCAGCACCACCGATGATCGCGATAGACGATGCATCCGCCATGGAAAACTCCATGCCAGGTACATAGTTGAGCAAAATAGCGCCAAACAGTGTTGCAAAAATACCAAACTGCGCAGCCGCACCTAACCACAACGTTTTTGGGTTTGCGATCAAAGCACCAAAGTCGGTCATCGCGCCCACACCCATGAAGATCAATAGCGGGAACACACCCGATTCAATCCCAATGTAGTAAACGTAGTAGAGCAAGCCACCAGGCTCAGTAAAGCCAGCATTTGGAATATTCGCCAAAATAGCACCGAAACCAATCGGCAATAACAGTAAAGGTTCAAATCCTTTTTTAATTGCCAAAAACAGCAAAGTACAACCAACCAGCATCATACAGATTTGGCCGAACTCGAAGTTAGCGATCCCTGTTTCTGCCCAAAGGGTTAACAATCCGTCCATGATACTCCCTTACGCCAGGCTCAACAGAGGCGCACCTACTGTGACAGCATCGCCTTCTTTAACGTTCAGCTCTTGAACCACACCACCACGCGCCGCTCGAACTTCAGTTTCCATTTTCATCGCTTCAAGGATGAGCAATACATCGCCTTCAGCTACCTCAGCACCAGGCTGAACATTCACTTTGAAGATGTTACCTGCAAGAGGAGCAGGCACCGCTTCAGCTGAAGCATTAGAAGGTGTGCTAGGTGTAGCCGATTTTGCTGGTGCACTAGAAGGAGCAACAGATGTCAGTTCACCTTGAGGACCAACTTCCACCTCATACACCTGCCCGTCAACACGTACACTATAAGTTTCTACACCGCCAGTTGCTGGTTGAGCCGCAGGTACAGCAGGCTTTGCAGCTTCTAGCGTTGGTGCAGGCTCAAATGCTTCTGGGTTTTCACGATTCTTAAGGAACTTAAGCCCAACTTGAGGGAAAAGTGCATAAGTGAGTACGTCATCAACACGCTCACTTGCTAGCTTAATGCCTTCTGATTTCGCTTTCTCCATCAGATCAACCGTAAGCGTCTCCATTTCAGGCTCAAGTAAATCGGCAGGACGACAGGTAATTGGCTCTTTACCATCAAGCACTTTCGCTTGCAGTTCTGCATTTAACTCGGCTGGCGCTTGACCGTACTCACCTTTCAATAGGCCAGCGGTTTCCTTGGTAATACTCTTATAGCGCTCGCCAGTAAGAACGTTAATCACCGCTTGCGTACCGACGATCTGTGAAGTTGGAGTCACCAATGGAATGAAACCAAGATCTTCACGTACACGAGGGATCTCTTCTAATACTTCATCAATGCGATCCGCAGCGCCCTGCTCTTTCAACTGGCCTTCCATATTGGTCAGCATACCACCAGGCACTTGAGCAATCAGGATGCGTGAATCGACTCCTTTTAATTGGCCTTCCCACTTCGCATACTTCTTACGTACCTC
Organism: Vibrio sp. 397; assembly: GCF_033339395.1. NCBI lineage: Bacteria > Pseudomonadati > Pseudomonadota > Gammaproteobacteria > Vibrionales > Vibrionaceae > Vibrio > Vibrio sp. 397. The sequence continues at coordinate 328,089 of NZ_JAWOUN010000004.1, forward strand.
ACGGAAATATGCGGCGATAGGTTCCAGTTGCTCGAGTTTCAAATTGGTATCTCGCTCGGTGCCTTCTAGCATAGCGACTACCGTTTCAGTCGGTGTATGACCGTAAGTACAACTCATTGAAGAAATCGCAGTATCGAGAATATCAATACCGGCTTCTACTGCTTTTACCGCTGTTGCTGTAGACAGCCCCGTTGTTGCATGACAATGAAGTGCCAATGGCACATCACAAGACGCTTTGATACGCGTGATAAGCTCTTCCGCTTCATAAGGCTTAAGTAAGCCAGACATATCTTTAATACACAGCGAATGACAACCTAAATCCTCTAGGCGTTTTGCCAAGTCAACCCAAGTGTCTGCGTTATGCACTGGGCTCGTTGTGTAAGACAACGTACCTTGAGCATGCGCACCAACATCAACCGTTTCTTTCACGGCTTTCTGGAAGTTTCGCACGTCATTCATTGCATCAAAAATACGGAATACATCCATGCCGTTAGCATGCGCGCGTTCAACAAACTTTTCTACTACGTCGTCGGCATAATGGCGGTATCCTAAAAGGTTTTGACCACGCAGTAGCATTTGCATTGGTGTATTAGGCATCGCTTTTTTTAGTTCACGTAAACGCTCCCAAGGGTCTTCCCCTAAGAATCGAATACAAGAATCAAATGTTGCACCACCCCAAGTCTCTAGAGACCAGTAACCAACCTTATCCAACTCAGCTGCGATAGGCAGCATATCCTCAATACGCATACGCGTAGCAAATAGTGATTGATGGGCATCACGAAGGACCACATCAGTAATAGCTAGTGGTTTAGACATGCTCTTAAACTCCTTTTTAATCCTAGTTCGGCTACTTCGCGAATGAGGCGCGATGTTTATGAATCGCAGCCGAGATCGCCGCCACTACTTGTGGACTAACAGCTGAAGAGGTTGATTGAATATTAGTGTTTGTTTTTGGTGCTGCGATCGGCTCTGGTACTTCTTCTGGTACCAATTTCGACATTAACCGAACGAGATAAACAAGAATAGTGAGGAAAATAAATACGACCGCCATCCCCGTTAGCATCAGGGTGGCCGCATCTACTAGCAGGCTTCCTATATTAGTCATGTTGCTTCCTTTCTTTGTCATCCTGACAACGTGCAGGACTTTAATAGTGTCAAATCCCGACCCATGGATTATCTCGATTGGTTAAATTTTGTCAATTTTGTTTAAGGAAGGTTTGTAGTAATCCTGATAAATGATTATTTATTCACTACCCAGATCACAGTTCATGACAAAATAATCACTTCAAATCGCTATCACCTTACGAACAGAGTAAAGGAGGACATAAATAAAAACTGCGATTTAGATTTCAAAATCAAATCGGGACTCACGCAGTAAAAACCAACAAAAACAAAAAGATGAACAAGATTAACAATAAATAAACAAATAACAAACAAAGTGACTACATGAGAGTAATTGAAATGAAAAATGGAAGTTAGTGTATAGGAGGGATAATCAGGATGATTTCACACGATGCGACAGAAGCTTGATAGCAAATTGCTTAGATACGCACATATTCGCTTTTAAAAAAGAGGAACATAGGCTCTAGTGACCCTACGCCATATTTCAGATGTCTAGATACAAAAAAGCCTCGCAATTGCGAGGCTGTTTCAATGAGTGGCGCGTCCTGGAGGATTCGAACCTCCGACCGCCTGGTTCGTAGCCAGGTACTCTATCCAGCTGAGCTAAGGACGCGCAAGTTTTCGATATCGACTTTCGTCAACATCAGGGCATTACCCTTTAATAAGTGGCGCGTCCTGGAGGATTCGAACCTCCGACCGCCTGGTTCGTAGCCAGGTACTCTATCCAGCTGAGCTAAGGACGC